>DASZYH010000040.1:0-6012 GCA_035545515.1 Opitutaceae bacterium | reverse complement strand
GCAAGCGGGCGGCCTACGAGATGAAATGCCGAAAATTCTTTGTTGTGGGCGGGGTGACCTCACGCCGCGAGCCGCAATGTCCGCACTACCCCGCGGGGTGAGGTCACCCCGCCTACAAGCACGTATTGCTCTCAGCTCTGGACATTCCGCAATCCGCAATCCGCACTCGATTCACTTCCACACCGTGACGCCCGCGATCGGCACGTCGCGCTCACCGAAGATCACGGACGCGTTTTCCGGGACAGGCGCCGGCTGCGGCTTGTCCGTGAAGTTGGTGGCGATCCACAGGCCGTCGCGCCAATCGACGAGGAAGCCATCGGCGTAGTCCGCGGGATTCGCCCCGGCGCGGGCGAGTTCATCGTGGACGAGTTGCGCCTCGAGCGCTCCGTTTTGGGAGTCGACTCCGATGTAGGTCACGTCGCCCTTGCCCAGCTTTCGCGTGATGGCCGCAATGCCGCCGGCGTAGAACTGATCCGCATACGTCGCGAGCGTCGTCACTCCGGCGCCTTCGTGTGGCACCAGCACGTCGCCCCACGTTGACCACGCGTACGTGGCGGTTCCCGCCGTGACGTGCGCGACGTTCGGCGCTGGAAGCGTGTCGTAGAATTTGATGTTGGCTCCGATCAGACCGAGGATCGGCTCCGCCCAGGGGCCTTCCCAAAGGTGGCCATTGCGATCCTTCTGGCCGGTCCGGCAGGAGAGAATCAGGTGGCCGCCGTTCTCGACGTACGCTTTCCACCGGGCCACGAGCTGCGGATCGACGAGCTGGTACGCCGGCGCGACGAGAAAGGCGTAGGGGGAGAAGTCCTTCGCCTCCGTGATCACATCCACCGGGGCGCCGGCGCGTTTCAACGCGGCGTAGTACTTCAGCATATGGCCGTACGTGTCCCAGTCCTTGTTCTGTTTGTGGTTATCGATGTCCCAGCGGTTGTCGTAGTTGTACAGGATCGCGCTGCGTCGGGCGGCGTACGCGGCCGGCATCGGAGCGCCGGGCGTGGCGATTTTCCGCAGCGCGGTGATCTCCCGTTCCGCCTGCGCATATTGCAGGCCGCCGGTGGTCGGGGTGACGCCGTCCGTGCCAGCGAGTCCGTAATGGTACATCTCGGCTCCGGAGAGCGGTTCGCGGTAACGATATGTGCAGGCGAACTTCGAACCGGTGGCGAAAATGCGCATCAACCAGAGATGGACGGCGCCCGGATATGGCTGCGGGTTGACGTCGCCCCAGTTCACCTGGCCGGGCTGGAGCTCCATGATGCCGGCCTGGCCGTTGATGCTCCGCATGAAGTCGCCGGCGAACGACATCACGTAGGGATCGCCCATCCGGAACCCGAGCGGCCCGCGGTTCGGATTGCCGTGAACCGGATAGTGCGTCCACGAGGTCACGTCGAAATCGGCCGCGGTCAGCGTCGGGTTTACCGCGCCGAAGTCATGCATGTAGTTCGTCGTGATCCACTGGCGGTGCCCGCAGTACTTCCGGAGGATGTTGGTCTGGAAACGCAGGTAGTCGGCCGCCTCGTCGGCAAACCAGCGCTGCGAGTCGAGCATCTGGTGCGGATTGAACTGGGCGACGTACTGCTTGGGGTTCGGCAGCCGGATCTGGTCGAACCGCTGGTACATCTGCGACCAGAACGCGTCGCCCCACGCGCGGTTCAGCGCGTCGATCGTGCCGTACTTCCGCTGGAGCCAGGCCTGGAACTTGTGCTGCGAAGCCTCGCTGTAGTCCGGCTCCTTGCCGTAGTGCGAGAGCTCATTGTCGAGCTGCCAGCCCCAGACCCGCGGGTCGTGGCCGTACCGACGACCCAGCTGGTCGACGATCTTGCCGACATACGCCCGATACACGTCGGAACTCCACGTCGCCTGCTGCCGCGTCCCGTGGATCATCTGCCGGCCATCGGCGTCGATCATCAGGACCTCGGGATGTTTCTCGGTCAGCCAGACGGGTGGCGCCGGCGAGGGCGTGCAGAGCACGACCTTCATGCCATTGTCGGCCGCGAGTTGGATGGCGTGATCGAGCCATGCGAAGTCGTAGTGGCTCTCGGTCGGCTCCATGAAGGCCCAGGCGAATTCGCCCAGGTGGACGAACTCCATCCCGAGCTTGTGCATGTTCGCCATGTCCCGGCCCCATTCGTTTTCCGGCCACGCCTCGGGATAATAGTACACGCCGAGGTTCATCAGGTCGGCCGGCGGAAAAACGAACCGCGCGGAGTCGGACGGGGAGGGCGTGGGTGCCGCGGCGGAATCCGCGGCAACGGCGGCGCAAAGCGGAAGCGCGCAGAACGTGAGCGCGAGCAGGAATCGGGGGAGTCGCATCGGCAAAAGGGGTTTTGGTGGCGGATGAGCGGGCGGTGCCGTTGGGTCGGGGTTTGGCGAAGGAGTAATTCGCCCGGCGGGGATTTGGCCAAATACAGGAGGAAATTTCGACACTGTGCTCCGGCAGCGGGCGCTGCAAGACCGCGGAAAGCTTGATGTAGGGCGGGGTCGCTGACCCGCCTACGACGGCTCGGCCATTGGTGTAGGCTGCGAGCTTGCTCGCGCCCGGATTTGGCGCCGTGTTGCGGGCGCGGTTCTGGGCGTGAGCAAGCTCACGGCCTACACCGCTCATCAGGCATCGTCGCTCTCCAGCACCGCGATCCCATGCGCCGCGAGCGCGACGGTCTTCGTCGTCCCGTTGCCGAGTGTCACGGTCGTTTCCTGCGGTTCGGCCGCGTTGTTGATCACAACGAGGGTTCGGGTGGCGGCGAACCAGGCGCATTCCGTCCGGATGTTGGAGGTGCTCCATGCGCCCCAGGCATCTTCGCGCGCTGCCGCCCAAAACAGGGCGCGATGCAGGATTCGCGTATTCTCCGGGGTGACTTTGAAACCGGAGAAATACACGGCCCGGCCGCGACCGAATTCGTGGGTGGTCAGTTGTGGCGAACCGTCCCGATCGGCCAGCACTTGGGTGGCGCTGCCCAGTGCGAAGATCCCGTCGACGCCGTGACCGAAATCATGGGGCGCGATGAGGTCCGTCGTGATGAAGTGATCCGCGAGCGCGCCGCGATTTCCGCAAGGTGCGTCGTACCGGTACTTGCCGTTCGCGATCCGGTCGCCGTTGTCGCGATCGACTCCGAGGACGGGCGCGAGTCGGAACGTCTGGCCTGGCGTTGGCCAGGCTGACGGCTCGCCGATGCCGATGACCGCGCCGCCTTTTCGTACCCAGTCGGTCAGGAGCGCCACCACACCGGCGTCCGCCCAGGACTCGCCGCCGCTCCAGGCGCTTCCGGCGCGACCGCAGTTCAGGACGACGCGCACGCCGCGGGGGATGCCGTGCTCCTTCAGGTCGTCGAAGCTGATAAACTGGACGTCGAGCGGGAGACCCGCGAGCGCCTCAAGCACGTGGTACAGCTCCACGCTTGGAGTGAAGTGCCCAGAGCACGTCCACGCCCGCAAGCTGCCCCACGCGGTGAGCACGGCGACCTTGAACGGGGCCGTGTAGGGATTGCCGCCGGCGTGCAGACGTTTCAGCAGTCGGAATTCCCGCGCGAGTTGCTCGATGTAGTCCTGGAAATCCGGGAATGGCTCAACGAGCGACAGGTAGCCGCCGAGTCCGATGCGGTCGATCCGGGCGCGCAGGATCCCACGCCGGGCGTCGATCCAGAAGTTCTTCGCATCGAGCGTCGGATTGCCGCCGGCCTTGAAAGTCGGCTCGCCCTTCAGTCCCGTCGGAAACAGGTAGGGGTGGAGCCGGAGTTCGTGCGTCGGCACCCGCGCGTGGGCGCACAACCGGACCTCGAACGCGTTGAACACGCACTTGATCAGCCCGTCGAATCCGAACTCGGGGAAACGCGGGCTGTTCGGCTCCACGCCGATCCAGTGGTCGTCGTAGAACACGAACGCCTTCTTGCCCGCGCGGTGGACGCGTTCGATGCAGGTCCGGCCGAAGGCGATCACGAAATCGTGCATGAAGTCCACGTAGTCGCGATACCGGCGCGTGGGTGGATTGTGGGTCGAGTTGTAGCGGCCGCCGTGGACGAAGTCCTCCGAGTTCAGCGCGTAGCCATACTTCTTCCGGAAGAGCGTCAGCGCACGGGGGCTGACGGTCATCGCGTAGTCGCCCCAGTCGGAATACGCGTCGCGGAGGCGCGCATGGTCCTGCCCCCAGAACCAGGAGAAATTGTAGAACATCGACGTGAACCGGACGACGCTCGTGTCCGGGTGCTCGCGCAACCAGCCGTCCAGAAACGCGAGCAGCACCGTCTGCGTTTCAGGATGAATCGGATCCACCGCGGCGAGGTGCTCGCGGTCGCCCCACGCATTCGTGAGGTGGTTGTACATCGAGATTTCCTCCCAGATCCGGAAAACGAGGAAATTGACCGTGTAGCTGTGGCCGGGCAACGCGCGGCGGAGCGTCACGGTTCCACGTCGCGGCTGGAAGTCCCAATTCCGCTTCGGCACCTCCTCCCCGGTCGTCCGGTCGAACACCTGCCACCAGCGCTTCGGATTGTCCTCCGCATTCACGGCGAACTGCTCCGTGTAGTAGCCGTCGAGGAGCGTGATCGTGACGACATTCTTCGCCGCCACGACCGGCCGACTCATCAGGAAATTCTGCTGGAGCCGGTTGCGGTGCGTTCGCGCCCACGGCTGGACCGAGCGCACGAGGCACACGGTCGAATAGATCTCGTACCCCGATTTGACGATCTCCGGCGAAAGCTGGGTGCCGTCGGAATCGCGGATCGTGTCCGCGCCCCATTTCCGGGCGAGCCGGAGCGTGAGCCGTTCGTACCCGGCTTCGCCGGGCAGCGTGAAATCGCCGGAGGAAAGGGGATCGGTCATGACGCGTTTGAAGGAGGCGGACGACGCATTTCCGCCAGCTGAACTTGCCGGCCCAGGACCGGCAATCGATTCGCAGGCGGTCCGTCAGGCTGACATCGTTTCGTGTGCAGGAGGCGACGCAAGTTGGTGGGGCGGCCAGTTTGCCGGCCGCCACTGCGTTTATAGGTAGGGCGGCCAGTCCCTTGGCCGCCGCGGCGCGGAGCCACTCCGCGCCCTACCGATTGGGCTAAGATCGCCGCATCCGCGGCGCCCCTCACGCCTCGTTGACGACCGGATTGGTCAGCGCGCCGATCTTCTCGATGTCGATCGTGACGCTATCGCCGGCCTTCAGCCAAACGGGCGGGTTGCGCGCGAAGCCGACGCCATGCGGCGTGCCCGTCATGATGACGGTGCCGGGGAGGAGGGTCTTGCTCGCGCTGAGGAATTCGATGATCGCCGGCACGTCGAAGATCATGTCGTTCGTGTTCCAGTCCTGCATGGTCTCGCCATTCAGGATCGTGCGGATCCGCAGCGCATTCGGGTTCGGGACCTCGTCGCGGGTGACGAGCGCCGGCCCGAGGGGGCAGAAGGTGTCGAAACCCTTGCCCTGGCACCACTGCTGGCCGCCGCCGTCCCGCTGCCAGTCGCGCGCCGAGACGTCGTTGCCGCAGGTGTAGCCGAGCACGTACTCGAGGGCGTTCGCGCGCGAAACATTCTTGCAGCGCTTGCCGATGACGACGGCGAGTTCGCATTCGTAGTCGACGCGGGTGCTGGCGAGCTTCGTCGGGATCTCGATCGGATCGCCGGGGTTCTGCAGCGCGGCGGTATTCTTCATGAACAGCACCGGGTACTTCGGGAGGTCGCTTTTGCTCTCCGCCGCGTGCTTCTTGTAGTTCAGACCGATGCAGAGGATGTTGGTCGGCACGACCGGCGCGAGCAGCTTGCCCGGCTGAACGACGCGGTCGGTGACGCGGAACTGGCCAAAGATGTCACCGTCGACCGCAAGCGCGGTGCCGTTGGCCTGGAGCGCCGCATAAGCGGGTCCGGAAGAGGAAAGATGGCGGATGAGACGCATGGGGAGGGAGGAGGAAAAGACGTCCGCAACACGGCTTTTGTCCAGCCGGTTCTGCCGCCGGTGGCATGGGCCACTCGCTCACGCTCGCAGCCACGAAATTGCCGGACGCAGCTGCGTGGGGGAGGCGGGAGTGGACACGAAAGCCC
>DASZYH010000039.1:0-13491 GCA_035545515.1 Opitutaceae bacterium | reverse complement strand
GATCGAGTCCCGACGCAAACGGCTCGTCGAGCAACCACAGCTCCGGGGCGACGGCGAGCAGCGCGGTCAGCGCGACCTTGTACAACTGCCCGCGGCTGAGGGTGCCGAGCCTGGCTTCGGCCAGGGGCAGCAGGTCGAATTCACGCAGGTTGCCGATGATCCGGTCATCGAGGTTGTCCGTCTCGCGTTCATACAGCCGGAGCAGAAGCGCGATGTGCTGGAGCGCCGTCATGTGCCCGAACATCGGGGGAAAGTCCGGCAGGAACAGGAGCCGGCGGCGGAGCGAAAGATCGCGCCGAAGGAAGGGCTGCGCGTCGTATCGCACCATGCCGCTCGTCGGCGCCACGATCCCGGCGAGACAGCGGAGCAAGGTCGTCTTGCCGGCGCCGTTGAGCCCGATCACGGCGACGATCTGACCCGGCCCGAGATTTAGGGAAACGCGGTCGAGCGCGTGAACCGCGCCGTAGCGTTTCGAGAGTTGCTGGAGTTCGACGTTCATGGCGCCGCGAGAAACTGCGCAGTGTGTAGAGTGGAAGGTGGAACACACGGATTTTCGAACCGCAGTCGAACGCGGGAAATCCGGAAACGCTGACAAGCTGAAACACTGAAATCGGAAGCCCTCGGCCTGCTGACGATCGGCCGCCACAGCGGGCGAATTTCAGCGTTTCAGATTTTCAGTTTCTCAGCATTTCGCTGAGCATCGGCTTGCTCTCGCTCCTCCTTCGCCCGAGCGCTACGGCGGACACGGTCGCCGCCACATCAAGCCGTCTGGCACTCAGGGCTTCGGACCCTCTGGGCTTCCGGTCTTCCGACCGTCCGCCGGGGCGGCGAACGGAGTCGCGCGCCCTACCCGCCGCTACGGCGGACACTCGCTGCTGCGCGCTGCAATGTTGGACCGCGGGCTCGTTTGCGGATTTCGCGGCGGCGTCGCTCGGTTGGCGGCGGCCGACCGCCTTTCCTCATGCGCTCCTCCCATTGCCTATTTCTTCGCCGGTTTCTTTTGCTCGCGGCCACCGTGTTGGGCACCGGAACGGTTGCCTACGCCGGGGTTACGGTCACGGGCGGCACTGCCCCGGGCGCGACGAGCTGGTCCGGCACGCCCATCGTCGCCACGGTCAACAATCCGAGTGGCGACACGTCCGTCGCGGAGGGTTTTTCCGCCCCGGCCACCAGCTACGGGCAGACGTTCACGATCCCGATCACGAGCAGCTACGTGCTCACGCGAGTCTGCCTGTACGTCGGCGGCGGCACGGGCACGAGCACGTCCGCTCCCCTCATGGTCAATCTCTATGACTTGCGCGGACAAGCCGCCCCGAATCCGTCGTCGTACTCCGGCTCGGCCAACCTGCTCGGCGGCGGCAACGGGCTCCCTCTCACGTACACGACCCAGGCAAACGGGATCCTCCAACTGGATTTCACCGGCGCCGATCAGGTGACGCTCCTCGCCGGCCGCATGTATGTCCTCGAAATTTCCGGCGTCAGCGGCACGAATCCCCTGGGGTGGTTGCGCGGCATCACCGACACCTATGCCGGCGGCGCGGCCTACCGGAGCGGCTCCTGGATCAACGGCAGCAATGCCCGCGATTTCGCCCTGGCCGTGTACGGCACGCCCACCGCCACGCCCGCCACCTCGACCACCATCGACGGCTCCGTCACCCACCAGGTGATCGACGGCTTCGGCGCCGGCACCGCCTTCCTCGACGCGGGAATCCAACAGCTCACCAATGCGCAGATGGACGCGCTGTACGGCACCGGCACGAACCAGATGGGCCTCACGCTGATTCGCGTCCGGATTTCGCCCAACGGGAGCAGCGACTGGGGCGACGCGATCGCCAACGGCCAGAAGGCGGTCCAGCGCGGCGCCAAAATCCTCGCCACCCCGTGGACACCTCCGCCGGCGATGAAAACCACAAACAACATCGTCCATGGCTCGCTGTTGCCGGCGCAGTATCAGAACTACGTCGATTACCTGAACAGCTTCCTCGCCGCGATGGCGACCGCCGGCGCGCCGGTGTCCGTGGTGTCGCTCCAGAACGAACCCGATTACGATCCGACCTATGAGGGCTGCCAATGGACCGCGGCGCAATTCGACACGTTCTGCCGCGACTTCGCCGGCGGGCTGAAGGCGCCGGTGATGATGCCGGAGTCCTATTCCTTCGCGCAGGCGTTGTCCGATCAGACGCTCCAGGATCCGGCGGCGGCGGCCAACGTGACGTACGTCGGCGGCCATCTTTATGGCGGCGGACTGAAGGACTATCCGCTGGCCCACTCGCTCGGGAAGCACACGTGGATGACCGAATATCTCATCAACGACCAGACGATCGGCTCGGCCGTCAGCACCGCGCAGCAGATCTCGGATTGTCTCACGGTGGGCAACATGAGCGCCTACATCTGGTGGAAGACGATCGGCGACGCCAACGGCCTGCTCAACGCGTCGGGCACGCTCCAGCCCCGCGCGTTCGTCATGGGCCAGTTCAGCCGGTTCGTCCGACCGGGCGACGTCCGGATCGACGTTCCGGCGAACAGCAGCTCGCTGGGCGTCTCGGCCTTCGTGAACCAGACCGCCGGCACGTTTGCGATCGTCGCGGTGAACACCACCGGCGCCGCGGTCGACAACACGTTTCAACTGCATGGCCTCACGCCCGGGACGGTCACCCCGTGGGTGACGTCCGCGACCGCGTCGCTCGCCGCCCAGCCGCCCATCGCGGTCACCAACGGCGCGTTCACCTACACGGTTCCGGCGACCAGCGTCGTGACCTTTGTCGGCGCGACAACGGCGGTGCCGCAGATCGTCACGGCGCCGGAGAGCCACACGATGGCCACGGGGAGCACGGCGGTGCTCGACGTGGAGGCGACGGGCGGGCCGCTGACGTACCAGTGGCTGCATAACGGGACCGCGATCTCCGGCGCGACGGGAAGCCGCCTGGTCGTCCCGCATGCCCAGACGGCGGATGCCGGCGCATATGCCGTTCGGGTGACGAATGCGATCGGCAGCGTGACGAGTTCGGCCGCGACGCTCACGGTAATCGCCACAACGAATCCCGGCCACCTCCTCAACCTGTCGCTGCGGTCGTATGTGTCGGCGGGCGACAGCGTCGCGATCGGCGGTTTCGTAATCAACGGCACCGGAGCGAAGCGGATGTTGATCCGGGCCTCGGGTCCGGCGCTGGGATTCGCGGGGACGCTGACCGATCCCACGCTCAGCCTTTACGACGACAAGGGGAACGTGGTGCAGACGGACGACGACTGGGACGCGTCGCTCGCGCCGGCCTTCAGCGGCGTCGGGGCGTTTCCCTGGCCGACGGGGAGCAAGGATGCCGCCATGGTGGTGACGCTTCAGCCGGGCGCCCACACGGCGATCGCGGCCGGCAAAGCGGCCGATACGGGCGTCGCGCTCGTGGAGATTTACGACGCCGATCCCGCCACGCCGGGCGCGTCACTCATCAACCTCTCGGGGCGCTCGCTCGTGGGCAGCGGCGACAATGTGCAGATCGCCGGGCTGGTGATCGGCGGCAGCACCGACCTGACGGTGATCTTCCGGGCCGCCGGGCCCGCGCTGACGGCGCTGACCGGCATGCAGGGCACGCTGCCCGACCCGGTGATCGAACTGCACCGGCAGTCCGACAACGCGATCATCGCCACGTCGGATGACTGGGACACGTCGCTTGGTCCGTATTTCGAGAGCGTCGGGGCGTTCGCATGGCAGGTGGGGAGCAAGGATGCCGCCATGATGATGACGCTGCCTCCTGACGGCTATACGGTGCTGGTCAAAGACAAGAATGGCGCGTCCGGGATCGCGCTCGTCGAAGTGTACGCGGTGCCGTAGGGCCGACGCTCAGCGTCGGCGTGCTCAGCGAAATGCTGAAACGCTGAAACGCTGAAATTAGCCCGGTGTAGCGGCGAGCGAGAGCAAGCCGATGATTGAGCGCCGGAGACTCCGAGGTGGAGCCCGATGTCCTCATCGGGCTTGATGATTTCTGCCGAGGACAAGGCAGGATGTCTCGCGAAGGATTCGAAGGAAAAAAAGGAGGAAGCCGTCTGATGTAGGGCGGGGTCGCCTAACCCCGTCGTTCCCGGCGAGCGAGTCCCACACCAAGCTCACGGGGAGTCGCGGAGCGCGCGGAGAAGCGCGCCATGGATTGATGTAGCGGCGAGCGAGAGCAAGCCGACGCCTTCTGATTTCAGCTTTTCAGCTTGTCAGCGTTTCAGGATTTCCCGCCGGTGGAGCCCGATGTCCCCATCGGGCTGGATCGATCTGAGGATCGAGCAACGCGCTGAGGACATCGCGTTCCACCAGGTCCGCTTTTCAGTTTTTCAGCGTTTCAGGATTTTCCGCCGTTACGGCGGGCGGGGGGCGTCCTTGACGGTAACTGTGTTTGGGGCGGGACGCATGGTCGCCAATTCGTATTGTCCGCGGAATGAAATACCCCGTTTACGCGATCGCTTGCTTTGCGGTGTCGGCGATCCTGCATGCAGCGCCCGTCATTCAGCGCGATGCACGCGGTGTGACGGTCACCAATGGTGCGGTCGTGTCACGCGTCGAGTTTTGGTCCGATCGAATCGTTCACATCACCCATCGGCCGAAAGAGGCCAAGCCGGCGCCCAGTCTGTCCGTCATCGGCGTTCCTCAGTCCGTCCACTGGACCTACGGTCAAACCGACCAGAAAGTGACGCTCTCGACGCCGATGCTGGCGGCGGAGGTTGATCTTGGATCAGGCGTTGTCCGGGTCGTCCGTGACGGTGGCGCGGTGCTCACCGATGAGCGTGGCCCGGCGGAGATCACGCCGGCGACCGTGGGCGGAGCGGCCACGTGGAGAATTCGCCAGTCGTTCCAGCTCGCGGACGACGAAGGCATCTACGGCCTCGGGCAGCATCCCGATGGGCAGCTCGACCAGCGCGGTCTGGTGGTCCATCTCCAGCAGGAAAACCGGATCGTCGCCGTCCCCGTCCTCGTTTCCAGCCACGGGTACGGCGTGCTTTGGGACAATCCCGCGGTGACGGACGTCGACGTGGGAAAGCGGGATCCCCACGCGATCTCGTGGACCTCCGAGGCCGGTGATGGGGCGGACTACTATGTGATCGACGGCCCCAACCTCGATGCGGTGGTCGGCGGCTACCGCGCCCTGACCGGTTCTGCTCCGCTGTTTCCGCTTTGGGCGTGGGGCCTCTGGCAATGCCGTGAACGCTACACGACCCAGGCGCAATTGCTGGGCGTGCTGTCCGAATATCGCCAGCGGGGCATTCCGCTCGATGGGATCATCCAGGACTGGCAGTACTGGCGACCCGGCGGCTGGGGATCGCACGATTTCGATCCCGAGCGCTATCCCGATCCGACGGCCATGGTGCAGGCGGTGCACCGCGCCCATGCGCATATCCTGATTTCGGTGTGGCCGCGCTTCGACCTGGGACTCGAACACACGGCGGAGTTGGACAAAGCGCACGCGCTGTATCCGCCGGTCTACAAGAATGTATATCCAGCCGGCCAGGGACGATGGTACGACCCGTTCAGCGCCGCGGGACGATCGCTGTATTGGAAATTCCTTTCGGAAAAACTCTTCTCCCGGGGCTTCGATGGCTGGTGGATGGATGCCAGCGAACCCGAGCTGGGCGGAAGGTGGGGGCAGATGCGCGACGTGATGACCGGAGCCGGGCCCGGAGCAAAGGTGTTCAACGCGTATCCGCTGATGCATGCCAGGGGGGTGTATCAGGGACAACGGGCGGCCACGTCGGCCAAGCGGGTGGTTATTCTCACCCGGTCGGCCTTCGCCGGCTCACAGCGCAACGCCGCGATCACCTGGTCGGGTGACACCCATGGAACGTGGGAGGTTTTCCGCCAGCAGATTCCCGCCGGTCTCAATTTTTCCATCACCGGCATTCCCTATTGGAACACCGACATCGGCGGTTTCTTTGCCGGTGATCCGAGCGATCCGAAGTACGCCGAGCTGTTCACCCGCTGGTTCCAGTTCGGCGCCTTCTGCCCGATGTTTCGCATCCATGGGACGGGCAAGCCGAAGGAAATCTGGCGCTTCGGCGAGAAGACGCAGGAAATTCTGATCAAGTACGACGAGCTGCGCTACCACCTCCTGCCCTATATCTACTCGGTGTCCTGGCAGGTGACGCATGACGGCTACACGATGCTGCGGCCGTTGGTGATGGATTTCCGACGCGACCCGGGAGTCCGCAACGTGACCAACCAATTCATGTTCGGACCGGCTCTGATGGCCAATCCGGTGACGGACCCGGGTGTCGCCGCGCGTTCGATCTACCTGCCGGCGGGGGCGCGCTGGATCGACTTCTGGACCGGGGAACCGCACGACGGGGGCGTTGCCATCAGTACCGCCGCACCGATCGACCGCATGCCGCTCATGGTGCGCGCTGGATCCATCATTCCGTACGCGCCCGACCGGCACTACAGCACGGAGAACCCCGGCGCCCCGCTCGAGATTCGCATCTACCCGGGAGCGAACGGCGAATTCACGCTCTACGAGGACGAAGGTGACAACTACGACTACGAACACGGGGCGTATAGCACCACGACGTTCACGTGGGACGATGCGACCCGAACCCTCACCATCGGGAAGCGGAAAGGGGATTTCCCCGGCCTCCAATCGGATCGGGTCTTCCGGATTGTCCGAGTCGTGCCGGGCCATGGCGTCGCTGTCGCGTCGACCTCCCAGCCGGACGCGGAGGTGACGTACCACGGCACCGAATTGGCCGTCACCCTCGGCACTCAGCGAAACGCTGAAAAACTGAAACGCTGAAACGCTGAAATCCGAACGACCGCGTGGCCGCGGTGGAAGTAATTTGTAGTTGGTAGTTCGGATCGATGCCCGCGAACGTCAGCGAAACGCTGAAATTAGCCCGGTGTAGCGACGACGGCAGGATGTCTCGCGAAGGATTCGAAGGAAAAAAAGGAGGAAGCCGTCTGATGTAGGGCGGGGTCGCCTGACCCCGCCATTCCCGGCGATCGAGCCCCAAACCAAGCTCACGCGGAGTCGCGGAGCCCGCGGAGAAGCGCGCCTGACGTTTAGCAGGTGGAGACCGATGTCCTCATCGGGCTGATGATTTCTGCCGAGGACAAGGCAGGATGTCTCGCGAAGGATTCGAAGGAAAAAAAGGAGGAAGCCGTCTGATGTAGGGCGGGGTCGCCCGACCCCGCCATTCCCGGCGAGCGAGAGCAAGCCGACGCCTTCTGATTTCAGCTTGTCAGCGTTTCAGGATTTCCCGCCGGTGGAGACCGATGTCCTCATCGGGCTGCCTCGATCAACGCGATGAGGACATCGCGTTCCACCAACGTCCGATTTTCAGCTTTTCAGCGTTTCAGAATTTCCCGCCGTAGCGGCGGGGGCGGGTAGGGCGTGCGACTCCGTTTGCCGCCAGGTCAGAGCGTTCGAAGACCGGAGAGACGAAAGCCCAGAAGACCCGAGGACCAGAGGATCAGAGGACCAGAGGACCAGAGGGCGGAGGGCGGTGTGGGCGAGAGTAAGCCGATGATTTCGCCAAAGCCGAAGCGCGCGTGATCTGGGGAGATCGTGTCTCCCTCTATGGCGAGGGCACGCATGCGCTAATGTAACTAATTGATCTGTAACGAAAATTGTCGGCAAACGAATCATGATTTTCAATATTACGGCTGTTTCAATGGCCATTGAAATTTGTTCCAAATTAAAAATCGGGTTGAATTTCAAAGAAAAACGCATTTCACAGAATGTTGAAACATGCTCCAGATTAAAAATGAACAATTGAAAGCGGCGAGGAGGTCGATTGAAAGCATCCTCACGACGATCCCGGGGGTAACGCTGGACTGGAACACGTATTTTCGGAACGAGCAGCCGGTTCTCACGAACTTCGCGGATTTCACGGTTACCGTGAAGACCGAGCATCGGGCGGACACACTGGTGGTGGAGTTCAAACCGCAAGGCCATCCCCGGCAGTTGCGCGAAGCGATCGATCGTCTGCTGCGGATTCGTCACCGCTCGAATCGCGCGGACTATCTGGTCGTAGCCGCACCGTTCATTACGAGCGAGGGTGCCAAGGTGTGTGAGGAGGAGAACGTGGGCTACTACGATCTCGCCGGCAATTGCCGTCTGGTTTTCGGCAACTACTTCGTGGAAAGAAACGGGCGTCCCAATCCGTTTCGCAAGGACCATGTCGGCGCGTCGAATCTGTACGGACCGAAAAGCGAACGCGTGCTCCGCGTCCTTTTCGATGGCCAGGAGTGGAAAGTGGTGCCGCTGGCGAAACGCGCCCGCGTCAGCACGGGCACCGTATCCATTGTCCGCAACCTGCTCCTCGAGCGGGAGTGGGCGAGGGAAGGATCGGGCGGTCTCACGCTGACGGAGCCACAAAAGCTGCTCACCGATTGGGCGGCCGTCTGGAAGCGTCGTCGTGAGACTCCGAAGACCTACTTCACGCTCGCGCCGCTCGCTGAGATCGAAACGGCAATGGCCAAATTCGCGGACCAGCATCACGCGCAGTTTGCTCTCACGGGTGCCGCGGGCGCCTGGCGCGTTGCGCCGATGACCCGGTACAATCGGACGCAGGTTTATTGGGAAGGCGACCCTGAGCAGTTGGCGGCGGGTGTCGGTCTGAAGCCGGCCGACACCGGCGCCAATGTGCATGTCTTTGCGCCGCGCGATGACGGTGTCTTCTTCGGCCAGCAGATCGTCGAAGGTGCTCCCATTGTGTCGGCGCTCCAACTCTACCTGGATTTGCAGCGCGACCCGGCTCGGGGCGAAGAGGCCGCTGAGCACATCTGGAACGTGAGCCTGTTCCCGCCCCATGCCGGATGACCGCGTCGAGGCGAATCGGATTTTGCTTCGCGAGGTATGCGCGTTGCTCGCCGCGCATGCGGACGATGCCGTGCTCATTGGCGGCTGGGTCCCGGACGTGAGATTCCCCTCCGCTCGACCGCCGCACATCGGGAGTATCGATGTGGACATGCTGCTCCGGCTCCGACGCGAACAGCACATCGCCGTGGTGGAGCTGCTCTTGAAGAATGGATTTCGTCAGGGCAAGCACCGGTACCAGTTTTGGAAAGACGTGCAGACATCCAGGAGCGGCAAGGTTGTCGCCCGGCTGGATTTGCTGACCAGTTCTCGTCATCACCGGGAATTTTTCGACGATTCCGAGCCATCACTTCAGCCCGTGCACGGCGCTGACATCGCGTTTCGCGACAATGCGGTGCTTCCGATTGGCCCATCCGGCGACGTTTCGGTGCGAGTGGCGGGAATCGCGGCGTTTCTCACGATGAAGGGAATCGCGTTGCACGACCGATTTCCACGCCGGCCGAAGGATGCCTACGACATTCACTACTGCCTGGAACAGTATCCCGACGGGATCACCGCCATTGCGGCGGAGTTCGAGCGATTCCAAGGTGACGAACTGGTGCGCGAGTCGATGAGCAAAATGGCGGCGCTCTTTCGCGACGAGGAGGACGAGGGACCGCGAATGGTGGCTGACGTCGAGGAGATCGCCGGCGACGACCGGGCGATCCGGAAGCTCGCCGTCTACACGCGAGTGAGCGAATTTCTCGCGGCGATGGGCGGTACGCGTCCCCGTAGCTCAGCTGGATAGGGCAGCGGTTTCCTAATTTGAGCGGGTCGATTTTCCCGAATCCGCCGCTGTCCGCGCCAATCCTCCCGCGTTCGTAATCAGCCGGTTGGAGAACTCAGGACAACTCGGGAATCCGCCCGAGTCCGCCCAAATTTGGGCACCGGGTTACACTTTCGGGTTACACTTTGGCCCGCGTTCGGCAGGTGCCGGCCGCGAATTCATTTAGCCCTTTCGGATGACAATGGGGGTAGATGTAATAACCCCTCCTTCGGCCCACTTCGACACAACATACTCCATAATGCCATCGACCGGTTTTGCCTCGCAAATGGTCGCGAGCTGCTGGCCCGTCTTCGTCAGAATAATCTTACCAGTCTGAAGCTCCTTCTTCTGGGTAAACTCAAGTAAAACAGGCTTTCCAAAGTACGTAGCCAGTCCCCGCTCTCCCATGCCTTTGCGGAGAAACCCCGTGAGGTGCTCAAAACTAATCAGGCCTATGTCATCCAAATGGGAGAGGATCGGAAAATTTAGCCCTGCGTGTTTATACACGTCAGCCTCAAGATCGAAAACTACGGGCTGAAAATCTCCTAACCTCCAACTGAACCGCATCAAAAGCGCGAATGCCTCAGCGTCATTTCGGTCAAGCGTCCCTAGGAAATCAACTGTTCGCCTCGAGTAGGTGCCCGGGGCGTTCGCCTCGCCAGACAAGACTCTCGCCCACAATGCTTGCATGTCTTTGTCGGATACAATGCGACATTTATCAAAGAAGTTTGTGATCCAGTCGTCCTCAATGCGATCCGGGGAAGCTCCCGGCGCAAGTTGCGGCAATGCTTGGTCGGTGATGCTTTCAATGTTCTGCTGCTTCTTGGCTTCCTCTGCGACGAACCGGGTGATGGCTCGCCGATGAAGATCGGCTACTTCGATGTCAGATTGCGCTTTGATTATATTGGCTTCCGCTTCTGCCGTGGCGACGCGTTTGATTTGGTAGGGCCTAAAGTAGCCTCCAACCGCATCACTGATCTTCTTAATGAGCGTGTTAGCGGGCTTCCCGAGGTCCCCGAGATTTACGATTGAATTTTGATCACTCATAGACTTCTGCCGAGGGCTAGTTTGTAAATTCGATAAGTCATCAAGCCAAGCTTCGAGCATGTACACTCTGCGGACAGTTATTAACCATAGAAACAAGGAAAAGGGCGGGGCGCCGCGCTCACGCGCGGCATCCCCGCCCCTTGTTCTCCTTCGTCTCTCGGTTCAAACGATCAGTTCACCGTTCTTGATGGAGAGTTGCCCGGTCCGCTCGTCCGACCGCGTGCTGAGCGCCCGAACCGTCACTGGCGCGAGTTCCTTAAGCTTCGGAAACTCGGTGACCACGCCGGCCTCGACCTTCACCGATGCATCCGTCGCGGGGTCGAAGTAGCGGACCCACAGGACCACGCCGGGTTGCAGCGCGATCTCGTGTTCGACGACGACGGTAGTTCCCGATCCGTCCTTCCGCTTGATGAGCTTCGCCCGGTTCGAGACGACGATTCCGCGAACGAAGATCCCGTTCGGGAGGTTGAGCGGGTTCAGTCCCGCGGGCGCGCCGAAGAGGGACAGACCGTTGCGACGGTGCGATTGCGCGGATCTGGCCGGTGCAGCCGCCTGCGGGTCGCGGACAGGGGAGGCGGAAAGCTTATCGCGTAACATCGGCGCGGTGCGGCCGCACCTCGGTTTGTCTCGCCGGATCCGCGGGCGGCGGTAGCGCCGGCAGGGTTTGATGGTCCTTGTGGTGCTTCTGCTCTCAGAAGTGCTTGGCGGCGACGCTTAGGCTGGGGATTGGGTGGATTGATTTCCAATCACCGCCGCATTTCGCGGCATGGTGGGAAATTGATCGCCGAGAAGGCGTTCCTGAGGTGATCGAATGCATGACGTTGTGGTACGCGTAATTCTATGACCCAACCTTGAGGTACCCTTGACACGCACGACATTTGCACGACACTTGGTTCATGAAAACCAAGTGGCTCGCCTCGCGTGAACTTTCGGCCCATCCCGGACGCGCCCTCGCTGCGGTCAGCAGGGCCGGTCGCGTGCTGGTGACGGCGAACGGCAAGCCCAAGGCCATTATGATTCCCACGTCGGAAGAGACCTTTTCTCGTGACTTGGAAATGCTGGATCGCGTGACGCTGGCAAATGCCGTTGAGGCGATTCGGGCCGACTCGGTCAAGGCGGGGACTGACACGCTGTCCATGGACGACATTGATGCGGAGATCGCCGCATCTCGAGTTGAGCGTCGCCGTCGTAAATGAGACTCTGGGTCATCGACACGAACGTCGTCGTGTCGGGGTTGCTCGTGCCGCACGGCCCGTCCGCGCGGGTGCTCGATGCGGCCACCGACGGTCGCATCAAACTCGTCTACGATGCGCGCATTTTGGCCGAATACCGCGATGTGCTGCATCGGCCTCGCCTGAAACTTGCGCCGGCCAAGATCGCGACGTTTCTCGACGCTCTGCAGAGCCAGATGTTGGTCACCTCGAAGCCCGTCAAGGTAACCGGGCCGGACGCCGACGACATCGTTTTTGTCGAGGCAGCGCTCGCCACCACGGAAAAGACCATCGTAACCGGAAACCTCGCGCACTATCCGCCGGAGATTCTGGGCGGCGTTCGGGTGATCACACCGGCGCAGGCAGCCGCTGAGTTGGTGCAAGACCTCCATCCTTGAAGTCATCGGCAGACGACCTAGAACGCTCGTGAATGTCGAGGCACGAGGTAGAACTTTTGGTAGAACTCCGGCCTCGTTTTGGTTCTCTGAATACGTAACCCTTTTTTCTGCATACGTCCCCGTAGCTCAACTGGATAGAGCAGCGGTTTCCTAAACCGCGCATCCCGGTTCAAGTCCGGGCGGGGGCGCCAAATAGAACTTCGTGAGATTTGGTAATCGTGACAGGTGTTAAACCTGTCGCCGTGAGGCAACTCGTTATCCGCAAATTTGAGAACTGATTCGTGTGACCGGGACATGCTCGCACGAAGTCAGCGCCCGCAAGCGGGCGGCCTACGATTCAAGCGGCCCCGCGTGAGCTGGGGTTGTCGCGGGAGGTGCCGGTCGGAGACCGGCACCGCTGGCAATCGTTGTGCTCTCGGCTCTGAGCTTCGGTTGCGGCGTAAGGCCGCTGCAGCTTCAAGAGGCGCGGAAGGGACTCCGCGCCCTACCGGCTGAGGCGTGTGGGAAGGCGCGGACGTTGCGCCTCGCGGGGTGAGCACCCTGCCTACCTCAACCGGCTTCGTCCTTTTTTTCCTTCGCCCACTTCGCGAGACACCCTGCCTTGCGACTCAGTCAGCAGACACGATCAAGCCCGATGAGGACATCGGTCTCCACCAGCTCTGATCGCCATCAATTCATTGTAGGCGCGGTGACCTCAAGGTGCGAGGAGGAGCGGTCGCCGTGCCTCGCGGGGTGAGCACCCCGCCCACAAGAATGCAACGCTTTCGGCCCTGAACTTGCAGCTCTGGGCTTCGGTGGCGGCGCAGCCGCTCCTGCCGTTTTGGTGTCTCGACGCTTCGACGATTACTTCCTCTCCGTTGCCTCCGTTTCCTTCTGTGCAACGGTTCGGGAATCGTCGGCGATCGAAAGGCACCATGGCGCGGAAGGGACCCTCCTACGCTGAAAGCTACGGAGGGCAGGCTCCGCGGCCTACCGCGGAGGTGATTCACGTGACGAGGACGATGTGCGCATCTTGTCGCGCGGTGAGGGCACCGCGCCCACAGGGGGATCGATATGAGGCGGAGGTTCGGCGAGATTCGCCGAAAGTGGTGGCGGGGTCAGGTGACCCCGCCCTAGTGTGCCCGGCATGAACGTTAACTAATCAGATGAAAGGAGCTGATCGGAACAGATGGAGGTAACCGTAGCTGAACGACAAGGCAGCGGCCGCGAGGCTGTGGCTGAAAGAAGTCGCAGGCAAACTCCCG
>DASZYH010000038.1:0-23414 GCA_035545515.1 Opitutaceae bacterium | reverse complement strand
ACCTTGTCGTGCAGCGCCCGCCAGCCGCCGATCGCATGTAGCCCGGTCGGAATCAGAAGCAGCGAAAAGACGATGATCAGGATGCTTTGCAGTCCCTCGTTCACCGCCGCGGCCGACATTCCGCCGAGCACGATGTACGTTCCGACCACGATCGCGAAAACGACATAGAACACCACCGGATCGAGCATCGTGATGTAGCTGTGGAGCTGGCCGCGCGCGTTCTCGTCGCGGAGCTCGTCGAGCCGCACCTTCTGGTCCGCCGGCAGCTGGCCGGACTTGTTCAGCGCCTCGAGGTGCTTCAGGTCATGGTAGCCGCCGACCGCGGCGCGTTCCGACGCCGTCCACTGCGTCTCGGGCTTCACCACGAGCGACGAAGCGATCTTGTAGGCGGTGACGTTGCCGAAGCCGAGGAACACGCACGCCACGATGATCTGGAAGAGCGCGTAGAACATGCTCAGCCCGCGGCTGGCGAAGCGGTCCTCGAACATGTCCGAAAGCGTCGTCAGCCGCACCCGGCGGAACCAGACGTTCATGAACCAGAAGTAGGGATTCATGAAAACGGTCTGGAACGAGAGCCAGCACCCCGGCGCCCCCTGCTGGTAGACGAAACTCGCCGTGCTGACCGCGCCCTGCGGTTCCGTCGCGTTCCCGAAGTTCAGGAAGAACTGATACAGCTTCCCGAGTTTTCGTCCGGCGAGGAAATAGCCGTCCTCCGAGTTCGTGCCCTTGGCGGCGCGTTTCCCGATGTACACCACCGCGACGAGGTAACCGACGATGATGATGAGATCGAGGGGGTGCAGGCTGCCGAGTGTCATTGGGGAGCGGAGTTGAGAGGGTTCGGCGACGTTGGGGTTCCCGTGTACATCCGGCGAGCAAACACTTCCGCGGACGGTCCGGCGGCGAAAGATGACGCGAATTGCGCGCAACCAAATCCGCGCGGGTCCATCGGGCGGCGCCCGCGAAAACGGTTGCATTCACGGCGGGTGACCCGGAATGTCTGACAGTCCGAGCCATGGCCGCCACCATCCCAACGCTCCGTTCCCTCGCTCGCTCCCTTGGCCTGTCCCGCACCACCGTTTCCGATGCATTGCGCGGCTCGCCCCGGGTCGATCCCAACACCGCCGCCCGGGTGAAGAAGGCGGCGCGCGAAGCCGGTTACCGCCGCAATCCGCTCGCCGGCGCCCTGATGTCCGAGCTCCGCCGCTCACGCGGCGCGGCGTTCCGCGGCGTGATTGCCGCGATCGACTTCAACGAACCCGACCGCCCCGCGTACGCGGCCCGCTATCATCGCGAGCTCGTGCTCGGCGCCGAGGAGCGCGCGACCGAGCTCGGTTTCAAGATCGAGCGGTTCGCCGTCGGCAACGGCGGGGTGTCCGTCCAGCGGCTCGACTCAATCCTCCAGTCGCGCGGCATCCATGGCGTCGTTCTCCTCCCCGCCTGGGACGACCCCGATCTGACGAACCTGGATTGGACGACCTTTGCCGGGATCTACACCGACTACATCATCGAACATCCGGCGCTGCACGCGGTTTGCCCTGACCACTACCGCTCGTTGTTGGCCGCGCTGCAGCGGCTGGCCGGGCTCGGGTATCGTCAGCCGGGACTGTTTCTCCAGCAGCATCAGGACGAGCGGCTCCAGTACCGCTGGGGCGCGGCGTTCCGGGCCTTCCAGGAAAGCCATCCGTCCGTGAAGGCCGTCCCGCCGTTGATCGCGACCTCGATCACGCGCGAGGAATTCACGCGCTGGTTCCGCCGCTACAAGCCGGACGTGGTCGTGGGCCACCACTGCGAAGTCATCGACTGGATGGAGGCCTGCGGCGCCCGGATTCCGGAGACCCACGGTTTCGTCTGCCTGAACGTGCTGATGAAGACGCGGCCCTGTGCCGGACTCGACCTCCAGCCGCGAACCTTGGGGGCGCGGGCGACCGAGCTTCTGATCGCGCAATTGCAGCGGAACGAGACCGGAATTCCCGAATGGCCGTCCACGACGACGATCCCGGCCCGCTGGGTCGACGGCCCGACGATCCGCCCTTCGGCAAACAACTGAGCCGAGCCGGGGGTCGACCTGCTCGACCATGGGATCGGCGGGTCTGCGCCGCCTCGGATGATCAGCCCTGCGAGGCCCTACAATTCGACGGCGTTGGCGGATGGGGGTGCGACCCGCCAATTGGCCGCCGACGCATCGTATTTCAGGAAGGTACACCCGAACGGAATGGGCGCCCCGGGAGAAACCACGTGAACGGCGCCACCTCCACGATACTGAACGGCCAGATTCAGCACCCAATCGTCATCCAACCGATACCCCAGCGTGGTCGAAAAGTGCGGCCATGCCTTGTACACGTTTGGATCACCGTTGATGACGACCGGACCCTCGATTTGCCATGCGACGATGAAATCCGCCAGTTGGTTGTACCGTGACACCTCGTGTTTCCAAATTCCCGCCACCAGCCACGCGGTCGGTGCACCCGCCAGCACGGCCAGGGCAGTTGCGGCGACAAACGGACGCCACGCTACGCCTCGTTCCCGGCGGACGGCCCGCCAACACCAAGCTGCCATCCAGAGCATGAGGACAAGCAGCGGGTATTTCTTGCGCGAATCCAGTGAATAGCCTCCTGCGATCACGAAGATGGCGGACCCTCCAACGAGGAGACTAGATAGCACAAGGAAAAGGCGCCGGAGATCGATGCGGGATTCAGTCCTTGGGGTTGAAACGTGAGCCAGCCGAAACAGGGCGGCAGAAAAGATTCCCGCCAGGACTGCCACGACGGCGGCCGTGACCGCAGTCCAACGGAAGAATAAGAGCGCTCGTGTAACCGGATCGAACCAGGGCTCGAAGATGTGCAACAATGAATACTGCCTTGCGTAGACCGAGACGATCGTCGCCGCATGAAAGGCCGGCGTCTTCGGTACTCCCTCGGCCTTGAGAATCCAATAGGAGACAACCCAGATTCCAGCACTCAGCAACGGCGCGTAGGCCAGGATGGCACGTCCGCGAAACGACGCGGTAAACGAAGGCGGCGAACTCGCGGTCCACGCGAAAAGCCCGGACGCAATCGTGGAAAAAAACAGACACTCGTTACTCAGCATGGCGCCGAGGCAAAGCAGGCAACTCGCCAGGAACACCCAGCCGGTCGTCAGCCGGGTGGATCGAAGCGCCGTCAGGAGCAGGACGTTGCCGAGGAAAAAGGTCACCGGCAGCAGATAATTATAGTTAATCATGCACGTCTGGGCTTGGTAGCCGAACGGGAAGATGCCGAAGACGAGCGCCACAAAAAACGGCAGCTTCAGCCCGTCGAACAACCGACGGCTGACGGCAAAGAACAGCAGCGTATTGACGATGTGCGTCCCAAGGACGAGGACCGGAACGAGATCCGCGCTGCGCAGTAAAACCGCCGTAGGAATGTATTGGCCCAAGGGCCGCCAAACGCCGCATCTCGCCAGGTAGCCGGTGAGGCCGCCATCGCGGACGAGTTCCATGAAAGCGAAATCGTCCGCGACCGGTACGTGGTGCCAGACCAGCGGCACCCAGGACAGCATCGTGACCGAAGCCAGGGACAGGTACGACCAAGCGATGCCGTTCGGACTGCGTCGCTCAATGTTCAGAATGCACCATTGCAGCACGCGAGGCCTGCCCTGACAACGCTGGATCGTTCCGGGTTGGCTGCGCCAACCCTGAGCGCCCCGCATCCGTGGCTACGAGCGCCAGCGAGTGGTGGTTCCGTCTTTGCCATTCGCAGCTCTGTGGGCAGGCGTGAATCCGGCTCTCGTACGCTAACGCTCCGGAGGGCATCCTTCGCCTGCGCACGTCTGGCCCTCCTTCGCCGTTGGCTACGGAGGGCATCCTTCGCCTGCGCACGTCTGGCCCTCCTTCGCCGTTGGCTACGGAGGGCACCGTTTCGGATTCCGAAACGGTGGTGCTCGGGACAGGACTTGAACCTGCACGCCTTACGGCAAAGGCTTCTAAGACCTTCGTGTCTGCCATTCCACCACCCGAGCAAACGAATTTTCGATTTTAGATTGCCGATTTTCGATTCACGGAGGCAACGGGAATTTCGCGGTCCGCGACCCTGCACCATCGGCAGAACCCGATCTCGCTGCCGGATCAGCGTTCCCGGATCCCATTCGAAAATCGAAAATCCAAAATCGTAAATTAAGGCGCTTCCCCCAGCCGGTCGCCCATCTTGGCGTAGGTCTCGACGTGGTCGGCGCTGTGCGAGACGAGGTCGGCGTCGAATTTGATCCGGCCGCGCTGGAACAGCGTGATCACGCAGGAGCCGCCAAAGGCAAACATGCCCTTCTCGTCGCCCTTCGCCACGGCCCGGCCGGCCGTGAAGGTCTGGCGGATCGAACCCACATTGGTGGCGCCAACCTCGACCATCGCCACGGTTCCGAACTGCGGTGATTCGATCACCGTCACCTCGCGTTTGTTCGCGATCAGGTAACGCAGGTTGCGGCGCAGCGCGACGGGACTCACGGAGTAGAGCCAGCCGTCGATCCGCCGCGACTCGGCCGGCGTGCCGTTTACCGGAAAATGGTAACGGTGGTAGTCGACCGGACAGAGGCGTGAGATCAGCATGGCGCCACCGGCAAACGTCCTGGCCAGCATCCGCTGTTCCTCGGGAAGTTCCGCTTCCCTCAGCAGCTCCGCCAGCGTGAAGGTCGCGCCTTTGACGTAAAACCCGGGCGCCGTGGTCACGTCCGGGAAACCCAGGTGACGACCGTCGGCCGGGAAAACGGCGAGGTTTTCACCCGCGGCGATCGGACGGGCGCCGGGCTTGAGCGCGCGAAAGAAGAACTCGTTGAACGTCTTGTAGTCGAACGGCGACTTCGCGAATTCGTCCGAATCGATCTCGTATTTCGCGATGAACGGCAGGATCCGCAGCGCGCTGACGGGATTGTTCATCTTCGCGCCGTAGAATTGGGAGAACAACGCCCGGCGCGCCATCGCCCAGACGAACAAACGTCCCGCCGGATTCTCGTAGGCGAACCTCAGCCAGCCTTCGCCATAGACCTGCTCGGTCTCAATCTGGCGCGTGTAGCGATTGTAGTACTGGATGGGCTGGACGGGCATCGGACGATGAAAATCGGAAACAGTGAAACGCTGAAAGGCTGAAATAGCGAGGCGCGTGCAGGCTCCACGTCCACTCCATGCCCACGGCGCAGCCTCCGAATCCGTCGTCAGCCTCCTTGGTGGCGCGTGCCCTCGCCGCCGTCGGCGGAGCTCTATGTCCCCGCGTCCTCCTCGAGCACGGATTCGCCCCGGAGCAGATCGTGAAGCGTGAGAATCCCGTGCAGCTCCCTTGTTTCGGCGTCGCCGACGCACAGGAAATCGGCGCTGCCGGCGAGCATCTGCTTCCGCGCGTCGCCCACGGTCGACTTGGCCGCCACCCATTGCGGCGGTTCGAGCCGCGGCTGGTGCTCCTCGGCTACGGCAAGTTCGGCCTCGCGCCGCGGCAGGACGCCCATCACCCGTCCCTGCGCATCGACGACGGGGTAACGATCGTGCCGGGAGGCGCGCAACACGCCTGCCAGCGTCGCCCGGTCGAGCGAAGCGATCGTCACCGGCTTGAACGAAGCGAGGGCGCTGACGGGGATTTCCCGCCAGCGTTTGAAGTGCCGCGGCGGCAGCACCTGATGGGGGTCCTGGCCGTCCTGGAGCATCGTTTCCTCGTACATGTCGTGGTGGTTCACGAATCGGGCCACGACCTGGCTGACCACGGCGGCGAGCATCAGCGCCGGCACGATCACCCACTGGTTCGTCACTTCGAAGATCAGCAGCACACAGGTGAGCGGCGTGCGGATGACGGCGCCGAGGCTCGCGGCCATGCCGGTCATCACGAGCATCGAGATTTCGCTGCGCTGCAGCGGAAGGACGAGCGCCGTCAACGCCGCCATGGTGGCCCCGCCCATCGCACCGATGAACAGGCTCGGCGCAAAGATGCCGCCGCAGCCCCCGCTCCCCACGGCGCCCGCGGTGGCGATGACCTTGCCGACAAACAGCATCCAGGCCGTCGTCAGGGCAAACTGTCCCGCGAGCGCCACCGTGATATCGCCGTAACCAATGCCGAAAATGCCGAGTCGGCCCGTGGCGAAATACACGCACAAACCGGCCACCCACGAGATGAACGCGCCCACCACCGGGTAGTATGGTGTGAAAGCCGATGTCGGTCGGCGCCGCAACTGGCCGCGAAGCATCAGCGCCAGCCGCTGAAACCAGGCCCCGCCGAAGGCGGCGACCACCGCGACCACCGGCACGAGAACCCACCCGCGCCACGTGATCTCCGACAGGGGCGACGACTGAAACGCGGGCTGCGGTCCCAGCACGGCATGGCCGATCAACGCACCGACCACCGCGGCCACCACGACCCGGCCCAGCAGCCGGCTGTGCAGATCGCCGATCACCTCTTCGAGCACGAACGTGATCGCCGCCAGCGGAGCATTGAACACCGCCGCGAGCCCCGCCGCCGCACCGGCGGCACACCAGGCGCGGCGCGCCTGCTTCGCCACGCCCGCCGAGCCGGCGAGCGACGACATGGCGGCGGCGCCGATCTGCATCGAGGGTCCCTCCGGGCCCATGCTGACACCGCTCCCGAGCGTGATGGCGGACGCGACCAGCTTCACCACGCCCTCGCGTTTCCGCATGACGCCGAAATCACGCCAGAACGAGAGTTTGACCGGCAGGACGCCACCGCCCCCGGCCGTCGGCGCGAATCGCGCGATGATCCAACTCGCAACGAGGCTTCCCGCCATCACGGTGACGAAACTGCCCGCCACAAACCAGCCTTCCGGCATTCCCGCGAGCCGGCCGATGGTGTGTCGTTCGATCCAGGCGGCAATGCCGTGAAAAAGCATGGCGGCGCCACCGGCAACGATTGCCAGCAGGCCGATCCCCGCGCCCTCCCAGAACCGGCCCGGCGTCAGCATCCGGATGCGCCCGAAGGCAGCGCCCGGCGCCGCGCGAAGTTTGGACCACTCAAGAGGCATCCGACCAGCGTGCGACACCGCGCGCCGCCCTGGCAAGAACCAGCCACGACATAGCCAAAGGAATCGGCGGTACCACCAGCCCGCCGGTGGACAAATCCCGCGCGACCGGCCGCGATTCCCGCCCGGTCGCTGGTAACGGGAAAACCGCTCGTAAGTTACGACTTTGCGGTCGCCGCCCGTCCGGTACCCTCGGACATCACGAGCGCGTCGTCCTTGACCGAGAAGCGGACCGCGCTGTCTTCGGCGACTTCGCCGCTGATCAGCGCCCGCGCGAGCTTGGTTTCGATGTTCCGCTGCAGGAAGCGTTTCAGCGGACGCGCTCCAAACACCGGGTCGTAGCCTTTTTCGCCGACCCACTCCTTCGCCTTGGCGTCGAGCACCACGGTGACGCGACGGTCGATCAGCCGCCGGTTCAGGTCGGCAACCAGCAAGTCGACGATCTTCGTGATCTCTTCGACGGTCAGAGGCTTGAACAGAATCGTCTCGTCGATCCGGTTCAGGAATTCCGGCCGGAAGGCGCGCCGAAGCTCGGTCATCACGCTTTCCCGCACACTGTCCGGGATCGCGTCGCCCTGCACGCCTTCGAGCAGGTAGCGGGACCCGAGATTCGAGGTCATGATGATGATCGTGTTCTTGAAATCGACCGTCCGTCCTTGGGCGTCGGTGATCCGGCCGTCGTCGAGCACCTGGAGCAGGACGTTGAAGACATCCGGGTGCGCCTTCTCGATTTCATCGAACAGGACGACGGCATACGGCTTCCGCCGGATCGCCTCGGTCAACTGGCCGCCCTCCTCGTAGCCGACATATCCGGGCGGCGCCCCGATCAGCCGCGCGACGCTGTGCTTCTCCATGTATTCCGACATGTCGATGCGCACCATCGCCGCCTCGGTGTCGAAGAGCGTCTCGGCCAGGGTCTTGGCCAGCTCGGTCTTGCCGACGCCCGTCGGCCCGAGAAACAGGAAGCTGCCCACGGGACGCCGCGGATCCTTGATCCCGCTGCGGGCGCGCAGGATGGCCTCGGTGACGAGGGACACCGCCTCGTCCTGGCCGATGACACGCTCGTGCAGCACGTCCTCCAGCCGGAGCAGCTTTTCCTTTTCGCCTTCCATCAGCCGCGTGACCGGCACGCCGGTCCACTTTGCCACCACCTCGGTGATTTCCTCCTGCGACACCTCCTCCTTGAAGAGCGAGGCGGCCTGGTCGCGGCTCTTCTTTTCCAGCCGCTTCAATTCGGCCTCGAGCTGCGGGATGCGTCCATGGCGAAGCTCCGCCACCTTGTTCAGATCGTATCCCCGCTCCGCCTTCTCCATCTCGAGGCGCGCCGCCTCGATGTCCTCGCGGATCTTCCGGGTCTTCTGGATCGAGGATTTCTCTTTTTCCCACTGGAGCCGGAGCGCATTGGCCTGCTCGCGGGCTTCGGCCAGCTCCTTCCGGAGCGCGTCGAGCCGGCGGGCGCTGGCCTCGTCCTTCTCCTTCGCGAGCGCCGTCTCCTCGATTTCGAGCCGGAGCACCCGGCGGGTGAGCTCGTCGAGCTCCTGCGGCATCGAATCCATCTCGGTGCGCACCATCGCGCACGCCTCGTCGACGAGATCGATCGCCTTGTCGGGCAGGAATCGGTCGGAAATGTAACGGTTCGACAGCGTCACGGCGCTGACCAGCGCGTTGTCCTGGATGTGCACGCCGTGGTGGAGCTCGAAGCGCTCCTTCAATCCGCGCAGGATCGAGATGGCGTCCTCGACCGTCGGCTGGTCGACGAGCACGGGCTGGAAGCGCCGCTCGAGCGCCGCGTCCTTCTCGATGTGCTTTCGGTATTCGTCGAGCGTCGTCGCCCCGATGCAATGCAGTTCGCCGCGAGCGAGCATCGGCTTCAGCAGGTTGCCCGCGTCCATCGCGCCCTCCGTTTTCCCCGCGCCGACGATCACGTGCAGTTCGTCGATGAACAGGAGGATCCGGCCCTCGCTCTGCTTGATTTCCTGGAGCACGGCCTTCAGCCGCTCCTCGAACTCGCCCCGGTACTTCGCGCCGGCCACCAGCGCGCCCATGTCGAGCGCGAAGATCGTCTTGTCCTTCAAGCCCTCGGGGACGTCGCCGCGCAGGATCCGCTGCGCCAGCCCCTCGACAATGGCGGTCTTGCCCACCCCGGGTTCACCGATGAGGACGGGGTTGTTCTTGGTCTTGCGGGAGAGGATCCGCACCGTGCGGCGGATCTCGTCATCGCGCCCGATCACGGGGTCCATCTTGCCCTTCCGCGCCTGTGCGACCAGATCAAGCCCGTACTTCTCGAGTGCCTGGTACGTGGTTTCGGGGTTGTCGGTCGTGACCCGCTGCGAACCGCGAACCTCCTTCATCGCCGCGAGCACCCTCGCCCGATCGAGGTCGAAGCTCTTGAACAGCTTCTTCAGGGAATCCGGCTTCGCGACATCGAGCAGCCCGAGGAACAGGTGCTCCACGGACACGTAGTCGTCCTTCAGCTTTTCGGCTTCCGCCTCGGCCCGGGTCAGCGCCTCGTTCACCGCCTGCGTCACATAGACCTTGGACGTGTCGACGCTGCCCGACACCTTCGGCAGCCGCTCGAGCTCGCGCTCGACGGCAAGCTGCACCGCGCTCGGGGGCACATTCAGCTTGTTCAACAACCCCGGCACGATCCCGTCCTCCTGCGCGACCAGCGCCGCCAGCAGGTGCCAGGTATCGACTTCGTTGTTCGAACGACGGCGGGCGATGTTCTGCGCCTCGGTCACCGCCTCGCGCGACATTTGGGTGAGTTTGGCAAAATCCATAATCGGATCCCTTTCGCAGGGAACGGGCCAACCTACTCAGGGGACGTTGCCCCGGCAAGCGGCGCATGTATGTGCCACCCCATGACACGCTGGCGCGCGCGACCGGCGGACCGCGCCAGAGCGGCACGAGGTCGGGGGCCGTCGATTCCCCACCCGCCGACCGGCGGCGGCACATCGCGCACGCGGCGGCGCGGCTCGGCGGCCGCCAGACTACCGCTTGATCTTCGGCCGGTTCTTTGAATCCAGGAGAACGACGGTGGGGCGATGCCCGCTCGCCTCCTCCGGGGTGAAATCCGCGTAGGCGGCGATGATCACCTGGTCGCCGGGTTGAACGAGGCGGGCCGCGGCGCCGTTGAGCATGACCTCGCCGCGGCGGGTGCCGGCGATCACGTAGGTCGCGAAACGCTCGCCGTTGTTGCAGTTGTAGATCTCGACGCGCTCGTATTCCAGCAGCCCGGCCGCCTTTCTCAGGTCCGGTCCGAGCGCGATCGAGCCCTCGTAATTCAGGTCCGCTGCCGTGACGGTGGCGCGGTGGAGCTTGGCCTTCAGCAATGTCAGTCGCATGGTCTATCCTTCGCGGTTCAGTTCCGCGGCGCGCTTGAGTCCAAGCAGCACCAGTTCGGGGACAACTTCGTCGAAAAGGTTTTCGGTCAGGAGGAGCCGGGCGAAACCGCCGGTGCCGACGACCGACGGACGCTCGCCTTTGAACGCCTCGCGACTGAGTTCGGCGACGAGGTGCCGGATCGCGCCGACGTGTGCGTGGTAGATGCCGGCCTGGATGCTCTCGACCGTCGAACGCCCGAGGGCCGCCGCGGGGCGCGCAATCTCCACCGACGGCAGCTTCGCCGTCCGTCCTGCCAGCGTATCGACCGAAATTCCGATGCCGGGGAGAATCGCGCCGCCAAGATAGTCGCCCTCCCCCGTGACGACATCGAACGTGGTCGCCGTCCCGCAATCGACGACGATCAGGTTGCTGGCCGGGTGCCGGAGCGACGCACCGATGGCACCGGCGATCCGGTCGGCGCCGACCTCGTGGGGATTCCGATACCGGATCCGAAGGCCGGTCTTCACGCCGGCCTGGAGAATGAACGGTTCCGATTGGAAGTATTTCACACAGGCGCTGCGAATCGGATAGACGGCCGGCGGCACGACGGAGCAAAGCGCGACCTGCGATACCGTGCGGGGATCGACGCCGTTTTCCCGCAGGACGGAGGTGAAAAATACGCCGAATTCGTCCGAGGAACCGAGCGGATGCGTGGTCTTGCGAAACTGCACCCGCAGGTTTTCGCCCTCGAAAACGCCGCCGTGGAGCTGCGAGTTGCCGATGTCGAGACAGAGAAGCATGGAGGAAAAGACTGGAAGTGGGTGTGCCCGCGCGGATCAGCTCCGAACCTGGCTCGCGGCCGCCCCGGTCTGAGCCGCACGCGTCAGGAGTCGTTCAAGCTCAACCGCGAGGGCGAGCCGGTCCGCGCAGTGGACCGCGACCGTGCCGTCCGCCTGCCAGATGTCGGCCGGGAATGCGCCGGCGTCGGGACGCAGCGAGAGGTCGTTGTGAACGACGAAATCGACGGCCCCGCGTGCAAACAGCGAAGCCACCGCCGCGCGCGCGGCCGCGTCATCGGCGCCACGGGTCAATTTGAAGCCGACCACCCGGATTCCACGATTCCGGCTGCGCGCCCGCAGGGCATCGAGCAGCTTCGGGTTGCGCCGGAGCCTCAGGACGGGCTCACCCGCGGAGGGAATCTTGCCCTCGCCGGGAACCCAGGCGGTTCCGTTCACTTCGATCGACGCGACGCTGAAATCCGACACCGCCGCCGCATGGATGATCGCGTCGAAGTCCTCCCCTCCCAGCCGCCGGGCGAGCACCGCGTCGAGATCGGCAAACGTGACGAACGTCTCCTCGGCCGGGGCGAGACTCGCGCGCGAGGCCGACTCGGCGCGAACGAGCAGGACGTCGTGGCCGGCGCGCATCAGTTCATCGGCAATCAACGCCCCCGTCGCACCGGTGCTTGTGTTGGAAAGCACCCGGACGCCGTCGATCGGCTCGGACGTTCCGCCGCTCGTCACGAGCACCCTGAGCCGCCGCGACGGCGGCTTCAACGCCGCCTCGACGGCCGCGACCAGTTCGTCCGGCTCCGCCAGCCGTCCCTCGCCCACCTCGCCGCACGCCGTTCGTCCGGCGCCGGGTTGGACAAATCGAACGCCCCAGCGCCGCAGCCGGTCGACGGACGCCACCGTCGCGGGGTGCGCCCACATCGCCGGGTTCATCGCCGGTGCCACGAGCAGCGGTTTCTTCCCTTCGTGGGCCAGCAGCAGCGCGCCGGCCAGATCGTCCGCCAGTCCCGCCGCCATGCGGTTCACGGTGTGGGCGGTCGCCGGGCACACGATCACGAGGTCGGCCCACCGCGAAAGGTTGATGTGATCCAAAGCCTCGCCGGGGGCGAAGAGGTCGGTCGCGACCTTTTCCCGGGTGAGTCCCTCGAGCGTCGCGACCCCGACGAACTTCAACGCCGCGGCGGTCGCCACCGTCCGCACGTGGTGCCCACGCTGCACCAGTTGCGAAATCGCGTCGCAGGCCTTGCCGCAAGCGATGGAACCGGTGAGGATGAAAAGCACGTTGGACATCGGCTGGGAGCAGGTAGCGATCGGATCGGCGGATTGCGCAGAGAGTGGCTGGAGGAGGCGTTGGGAAACCGACGTCGCGTCAGGTTCGCGCCAGCGGCACGTTGTCGATCAGGCGAACCCCATCGAGACGGACCGCCCCGAGGCGCCGTCCGTCGGCATCCTCGACGTAATCGACGTCGAAACCGGCCGCGCGCAATCGCGCGGCGGCGCCGGCGGCGTCCGGCGACTCGAACAGCGCCCGCGAGAACTCGGGCGCCTTCAACCGGGCGCCCGGCGACAGCCGCTGATTGCGCGAGCTCATCGCGAGACCATCCGGTTCGCGCACCGTCGGGCAGGGAACGATTTCCAGCGGCAGCAGCAGCGCCTCAGCCATGCCGCGGACGAGCTGCAATTGCTGCCAGTCCTTCTCCCCGAAATAGGCGCGGGTCGGCGCGACCACGTTGAACAGCTTCAGCACGATCGTGAGCACGCCATCGAAGTGCCCGGGACGATGCGCTCCCTCCCAGCGACGACTGAGTTCATTCTCCGTCACGCGGAATCGATAGTGGTCGGGATAAAAGGCATCGGCGGGCGGCGCGATCACCGCATCAACATAGGGCTCGGCCAGCGCCACGTCGGCCTCGAGCGTCCGGGGATACTTCGCGAGATCGTTCGGGTCGTTGAATTGCGTCGGGTTCACGAACACGGTGAGGACCACCCGCTCGTTTTCCGCCCGGGCCCGCGCGAGCAGCGAGGCGTGGCCGGCGTGAAGCGCACCCATCGTCGGCACCAGCCCGACCGTTCGTCCCGCCCAGTCGGCCGATTGGCGCAGTTCGCGCCAGGCGCGGAGGTCCGAAAACACGCGGCTCACGCGAGCACCTCCTCGCGCGCCGGGAATTGTGCCGAACGCACGTCCCGTGCGAAACGGTTGATCGCCTCGCCGACGGCCTCGTGCCCGGACAGGTACCGGCGCGCGAACCGCGGCTGAAACTGCGGATCGAGCCCGAGCAGGTCGCTGATGACGAGCACCTGGCCCGACGTGGCCGCGCCCGCCCCGATCCCGATCGTGGGGATGCTCCGCTCGGCGGTGATCGCGCCGGCCAGCGCCGCCGGCACACATTCGAGCACGAGGGCAAACGCGCCGAGTTCCTCCGTCACGCGCGCCTCCGTCATGAGCCGTTCGGCGTCCGCGGTGCTGCGTCCCTGAAGCTTGTATCCGCCAAACTGGTTCACCGACTGCGGCGTCAGGCCGAGGTGGCCCATGACGGGAATCCCGCTGCCGATCAGGTGGGGAATGACGTCCTCGTGTCCCGTGACACCCTCGATCTTGACCGCGGTCGCGCCGGCCCGCATCAGGGCGCCGGCGGCTTCGGCGGCGGCGGCCTTGCCCTGCCGCACGGTGAGAAAAGGCATGTCGGCCACGATCACCATCTCCGGCGCTCCCCGGCGGGCCGCGGCCACGTGCAGACACATCATCTCGGTGGTGGCATGGAGGGTCGACGGAAAGCCGTGGACCACCATCGCGACACTGTCACCAACGAGAATCGCGTCGGCCTCGCTTCGCGCCACGAGGCGCGCCATCAGCGCGTCGTACGCGGTGAGCATCACAATCGGCTGCTGTTCGCGCTTGGCGCGCGCAAATTCCAGAATGGTCTTCACCTTGCCTCGTCAGTTTCCCGGGATCGGAAAACCTGCCGGCAGGCGGTGCGGGACTTGGGTGCTTGTCGCATGGCGATGAAGCCTCGGGTCCGAGGAACGGGATGGTTAATATCGAATGTCCGGTCGCGATCTTGTTCGCGCCAGACCCGCGGAAACTCGTGATTTTCAGGTCGGGCGCAAACCGAATCTGCGGCATCGCGCACGGGCGCCGCCCCAACCCGCTGCGCCGGAGCAGGTAGTCAGGCCGGGGCCGATTGGCCGGCGACCCGGCGGGGGTCCGCCGCCCTTCAGGCGAATTCGAAATCAGCGACCAGGACGTGATGATCGCTGGCCAGGGTGGGAATGACCCGGCGCGCCACACAACGCAGCGGGGCGTTGTAGAAGATGTGATCCAGGACGTAGGGCTGGCGGCGCCACGTCACCTCCCGGTCCTGGACGGTCGCGAAGCCGTGCGGCGCGAACTGTTCGACCAACGCGCGATGGCGACGGACATTGAAATCCCCGGCCAGGATCGTCGGTGCCGCGCTGGCCGCCAGTTCACGGGCGATCTGCTCCCGCTGCTCCGGATGATCGCTGCTGCTCGCCCCGAGCATGAAGAAGGCGAGGAGGTGCGTGTTCAACAACCGCAATTCCCGTCCCAGGACGGTGGTGTGCGCCGCGAGCAGGGCCCGGTCCGTTGGCGTCATCCGCCGCCCCTGGAACTCGAACTCGATTGGCGGCGAAGGCAGGTCGATCTGGCGGACGTCGCGCAGCGGCGTGCGGGAGAAGATGGCGAGGCCGATTCCGAACGGGAGTTCGCGTGGGTCTGCCCGCGGGTAGGCAAAGCAGCCGTCGTAGCCCGCGAGTTCATGGCGGATGCGGGTGAAGTTGGGCGGCGGCTGGACCTGCGTGCCACCGGCGAGTGCCTGCTCCACCTCCTGAAGCAGGATGATGTCGCCGTCATGCGCCCGGATCTCCGCCAGCGTCGCATCCAGGCGCACAGGCGCGGCATCGGGATCGGCGTGATCCCAACCCTGTCCGAACTGCATGTTGAACTGGACGACCCGAAACCGGTTCATGGCAAACCGTCGCACTCACCACTGCCCCGGGCTGGACGGAGGGGAACTCGCTGCATCGGGCTTACGTGCCACCGGCGGGCGTGACTCGCTGTTTCGACGGGCAAGCCGTTCAGCGTCATGGCAGGTGTGCGGAAGGAAACGCGGAGGTGGACGGGTCGCAATCCTATTCGGCCCGCCATGACACGAGGAAATCCCGTCGGTCCGTGCGCGACCAGGCTCCCGCGGCCGCCGGCCACGCCGCTGCGTTTTTGGCCCCGGCCCGCTACTCGGGTTCGGCGGTGCCTTCGACGACCCAATCGCGTGCTTCCGGCACCTGCCGGAGGAATTCGCGGAGCGCCGCGCTCAGGTGCTCGGCATAGCGGAAGTGCGCGCCCATGCCGGTCCGGAGTTCCGCCTCGTAGATGAACTTGTCCGCGTGCGTGCTGTGTTCGAACGGCGTCTGCGCCCCGAGCAGCAGCGAATACACATACGAACCCGAGCCGCGGTCGAGCAGTTCGCGGGTGAGCGCCAGTTGGTCGTTCAGGAGGCTGGCATGCGGCGCGCGGTCGATTTCCGGCGGCAGATAGAAGCCGGCTTGGATCAGGGGCGTGTGCCGATTGCCGGTGCGATGGCGGTTCAGATCCCGCAGCTCGGCGATCGCGAGGTTGTTCCACGCGAACGTCACGCGCATGCGGCGGGTCGCGCACCCCTGCTGACCGTAACGGTTGGCCCGGTGCCGCAGCGCCTCGGCGACCGGCTGCGCCTCGGGAAGCCACGGCGGAGTCGACCGGTCCACGTGCACCCACGTCTGGTCCGGCAGCGCCTCCGCGGAAAGCCGTTGCCGCCCGAGCGCAATCGACGCCGCCAATTCCTGTCGCGCCTGCTCCTCGTACGATCGCTCGGCGGAACTGTGCCGCATGAGACGCGGCGACTGCTTCAGCAGTTCATCGCGGATCAATTTCGCCGCGCGGCGCGCTTCCGGCTGCGGGAGCGAATCGAGGTGCTTGACCGTGGTCGCCCACATCCGGGAGCTCTGCACCAGTCCGAGATTGGTGCGCGTCGCGAGCGGGATGAAGTAGCGGGCGCGGTCCAGCGCGTAGTTTTTCCTCAGCCGCGTCACCACCGCGGGCTTGGCGTCGGCGGGGACGCGGACGCGCTGCGGTTCCGCCGTGGCCAGCGCATCGAGCCGGTCGTACTCGGCGTGATACGCGGCAAAGGCGCGGCCCAATGCGTCGGTCCAGCGCGACGCGAGATCGGATGGAATTCCGAGTTCATCCGCTGTCGGCACGTTGGTCGCATCCATTGCGATGTACCGCGTGCTCGATTCCTGCCCATCGGCCATCTGCGCAATTTCAAAGATTTTATACGCGAGCCACATCGACACGCCGTCGAGGGCGATGGCCAGGCCGCCCGTCAGTCCGCCAATCGAGGCGTGTCCGTAATCGACGAATTTCAGGATCCGGTCGATGGAGGCATCGGGATTCGCCACATCGACCTTGGCGAGGATCGACGCCAGTCCCTCGTTGCTGCGCGAGTACCGTGCGAGCACCGAGGCAAGCAACTCCGGCGTCACTTTGGGCAGGTCGGCGGCGGACGGGGGCGGGACAATGGCGAGTCCGGTGATTCTCATGGAGGCGCCGCCACTCAGGCAGATTTTCACCGGGAAACAATTACGTTTTGGTCGCGGCGAACTCGTTGAGAATCAGCGACACGCCCGGGGGGCGCCGGAAACATTCACCGGGGCTCCCGGTCACATCCCGGACCCGTGTAACGCGAATTTTCCTCCTGCGTCTATCCGCGGGTCATCCAAGTCCAATGAAAAAATCCCTGCTTTTCGCCATTGGCGCATGCTGCGTTGCGGCCAGCGCCGCGTTTGCCGGCACTCACATCGGCATCGGCATCAACTTCGGCGCTCCCGCACCGATCATCGTGCGCCGCGCGCCGCCTCCGGTCCGCGTCGAACGTGTCGTGGTGGCTCCCGGGCCCGGTTACGTTTGGGTCCCTGGGCACTATACCTGGGGCGGAAACCGATGGCTCTGGATCGGCGGAATGTGGGTCGTGCCCCCGCAACCCGGCGCTTCGTGGGTCGGCGGCCACTGGGACCCACGAACCCAGCAATGGGTCGAGTCGCACTGGATCGTCGCGCCGCCGCCACCCCCGCCGGTGGTGACCACGCCTTCCGCCCCACCTCCCGGTCAGGAGGTCGTCGTCGCCGAACCGCCGCCTGCTCCGGTCAATGAGGTCGTCGTCGCGGCGCCGGGGCCCGGATTCATCTGGGTCGGCGGGTACTGGGGCTGGGAGCATGGGCGCCGCCTCTGGGTCGGCGGCCACTGGGAACGCCCGCCGCATGGTTATCACCACTGGGTTGCTCCCCGCTGGGAGCACCGCGAACACGGCTACGTTTACGTCCGCGGATTCTGGCGCTGACCGTCCGTCGCCCTTCTAAAAAACGCGCCCGCGCCTGATTTGGCGCGGGCGTTTTTTTTGAACTGATGGCGTCCGGCGCGGGCTTATTCGGTATCGATCCGAATATTGCCGCCGCTCGTGCGCAGCTTCAGCAACGGACCACCGCCATTGACAGCCCCAGCCAGCCGGTTGCGGCCATGGTTTCCGCCCTCGAGCGTGATGCTCAGTCCGTTCGCATCCACGCCACCTCCGCTCGTCGAGGCATCAAGGCGGAATGCCGCCGTCTTCCCGACCGACACCCGGATGCCGCCACCCGAGGTCGAGAGCGAGCAATCGCCCTTCAGCGGACCCACGATCTTCGCGCGAACGCTCCCTCCGCTCGTGTGCGCGCGGAGGGACTCCATCACGGCGTCGATGCGAATGCCACCGCCGGAGGTCGAGAGGTCGGCCGGCCCCGCAACCCGCCCCACGTCAATGCTGCCACCAGACGTGTCGAGCTTCGCCTCGCCCCGCGCCTCATCCAGATGAATGCCCCCGCCGGAGGTGTGGGCATCGACCTTGCCGCCGAGCTTGCCGAGGTGAATGCCTCCGCCCGACGTGCGCGCGAACACCGGTCCGGCAATGTCACCGACGGTGATGCCGCCTCCCGACGTGTGCAGGTCGAGGGCATACGCAGCGGGCACGGTCACGGTGAAATCCACGTTCACCGGCGGCCACGATCCAAAGTGAAATGAAGGACGGTGCCCTCCATATTTGGCGATCGCGCGAACGTCGTTCCCCGATTGGTCGAACGCCAGGTCGAGATCCTTCAGGAGTTCGTCGGCTTGCGCGTCAGAACTGGCGCGAATCCGTTCCCGGGCGGTGATCTTCACGACGCCATCGGGACCGGGATTGACCGTGATGCCGCCGCCTTGCGTTTCGAGCCGGAGCGTTCCTGCCCCGGAAACCGTAAACGTCTTGTCGACCGTTCGATCGATCGTCGCATACGACGACACAGCAGCGGCCGCCATGGCGACGGCCGCAAAATGAGAAAGCAATTTCATGCGTGTGATGGGTGTACGAGCAAAACCCCGGGAGCGGCGGAAAGTTACAGCATATCACTCCCCCGAAACATCCCAGCGTCTCTGCCCGCCCGGATCGGAAGCGGTGCCGATCGGGCCCCCGTGCCGGCACCCATCTCACGAATCAGACAAGGCCGCACGCCAGGCCACCTCATCGAAGCCGACAAGGGCGACGCCCGGCCCGATGAGGAAAGGCCGCTTCACCAGGTTGCCGTTCGTCGAGAGGAGTTTGATTGCTTCCTCGACCGGCATGGAATCCAGCCGCTCACCGATTCCGAGCGCCCGATAGTCACGCCCGCTCGTGTTGAACAAGCGGCGCACGACGCCCGCCTGGGCGGCCAGCATCGCTCGCAGTTCCGCGGTGGTTGGCGGATGTTCGCGGATCGGCTGCTCGTCAACCGCGACCTCGTGTTGCCGGAGCCACTGGAGCGCCCGGCGGCAGGTGTCGCAGGTTGAAAGCGTGTAGATTTTCAGCGGCATGCCCGGCGACAATGCTCACGGCCGGGCAGCCGAAAATCAAATTTCGCGTCAAGCGGGGCGGAACGCGCGCTTCCGCTCGACAAAAAATCTCCGCGACGCGAACGCCGCGGAGATCGGTGTCAGGTATCCAGTCGGAGTGCGTTCAACGACGCGCCGGCGCGACGCCGACCGCCGTATCCACACTCGCCAGGGCATCGGCGTAGGCGTCGTAGTCAGCCGCGAGCTGAGCGCGGGCGGCGTCCCAGTTTTCGCTCGAAGCCCGCGCGGCGGCGCGGAGGCTGTGCTCGAGCTGCTTTCCGCGGGCGCGCACTTCGTCGTCCGCGGTCCGGAATTGGGTGCGTCCTTCCGGGCTCATGTCGCTCTCCGTGCGACGGAATTCCAGCATGGTGACCTCGCTCTGGCGCATCCGGACGCGAACGCTGTCCACGATATCGTCGCGGGAGGCGAAGCTGCTGCTGCGAATCGCCGGTTCCATGTGGGCGGGATCGAGTGCCACCGACGCGCCGGTCGAGGGACGACCGGTCGGCATCAGCCCCGGGGCTTCGCGCGGCTGGAGAATCGCGAAGGCGGGCGGAGGCGGCGCGATGGGATCAGGGTTGGTGGAGGGCGTGTTCGGCGGCATGTCCTGGGGGATGGCATGCCCGCTGGGCGGCAGCACGTCGTTGAACGGCCGCGCGGCCGGAAACGGCGCGCGGCTCATGTTGCTCCCGTCCGGGACGGCCGGCGGGGTGATGATGGTCGGCGCGCTCGCGCGATTGTGAGTTTCGGCAAATACGGTGGGGGCCGCCGCGATCACGGCTGCCCCGGCGACTGCTAGTAACCGAGTGATGGAATAGTTCATTGGGGACCTCCCGAGTTGTTCGGAGGCCTTAGTGCCGGCTGGCGCGGCGGCGTTGCACATTCGCGGATTCTTTTTTCCGGGAACCGCCCCGGCTTGCAGTGTGCAAGGGGTCCTCACCCCACGGAAAAAAACGCGCTCCCCATTTGACGAGGCCGGATCGGCCCTCCCATGCTCGCGGCCCCATGCGGCCTTTGCTCGAGGTATCCAGCCTCCGCGTGACGCGCGGACGCACGTCAATCCTGCGCGACGTTTCCTGGCGCTGCGCCCACGGCGAAAACTGGGTCATCCTGGGGGCCAATGGCTCCGGCAAGACGTCGCTCCTGAAGACGCTGACCGGATACATGACTCCGACATCCGGATCCCTCTCACTGCTGGGCGGGGAGTATGGCGCGACGGACTGGCGCGACCTCCGGCTTCATGTCGGCGTGGTCACCAGCGCGTTCGCCGCCGCGATTCCGCCGGCCGAGGTCACCCTCGACACGGTGATCAGCGGGAAATTCGCGCAGCTCGATCTCTGGCATCGCGTGTCCGCCTCCGACCGCGCGTCGGCGGGCCGGCTTCTGCGTTTCGTGGGGCTCGGTGCCATCGCCGAACGCGAGTGGGCTTACCTCTCGCAAGGCGAACGCCAGCGAACCCTGATCGCCCGCGCGCTGATGACGCGCCCGAAGCTCCTCATCCTCGACGAACCCTGCGCCGGTCTTGATCCCGTGGCGCGCGAGAAATTCCTGCGTTTCCTCCAGCAGCTTGCCCGCCGCCGCGGCGCGCCGGCGCTCGTGCTCGTCACCCATCACGTCGAGGAGATCGTGCCCGCGTTCACCCACGCGCTGCTCCTGCGGCGGGGCGCGGTCGTCGCCGCCGGACCGCGCGACCGCGTGCTCACCACCGCCAATCTCTCGCGGACCTTCGGCGCACCGCTCCGACTGGCGCGGCGTCATGATCGGTACCAGCTGGCGTTCGCGCGTTCGTGAACCCGCTGCCCGACACCATCGACGCGTTCGGTCTGACGAGTGTCTGGACCTATCTCGGCGTCTTCGTCCTGGCGTCGCTCATCATGATTTGGCGGCTCGAGGCCCTGCTCGATCACGGCCTGGAAGGCACCGCGCTGGGAACGATCGTGATGCCCTACTGCTCGGGGCTCGGCAACCTGCTGTTCGTGGCGATCATGGCCGCCCGGCACGGTCCCGGACGCGAGGTCCTGACCAACTGCCTCGTCAACAACGTCACCAACCTCACGCTGGTCCTCGGTCTTCCCGCCCTTTTCTGGGGACTGCAGCTCGCGCCTGGCGGCAAGAGCTCCGCCGGCAAGAAGAAAGGCGGCGCCGGCCGGGACACCGAGCGCCAGCTCAACCGGCTGTCGCTTTTGCTCACGCTCGCCGCGGTGATTTTCTTCAGCGGCGCGACCTGGGCCCTCGCCGCCGATGGCACGCTCGACGTCAGCGACGGCCTGGTCCTCATCGGCCTGTTCCTGTTCTGGCAGTGCTTCCAGGTGTTCGACGTCTTGAAACACAACGTCCGGCAGCGCCACTCCTTCAGCCCGATGTTCTACCTGGACGTTTTCATCGTGCTGATCGGCGCCTACGGGGTGTACGCCAGCCTGGACTGGATTGTCACCTGGCTCGGCGCGCAACAAGGCGCGTTTGTGAACGCCGCCCATCTTGGATGGCTGACCGGCTGGCTGATGGTGATTCCGAACGCCTTGCTCGCGTTCTTCTATGCGGCCCGCCGGCGGGCCGACATCGCCTATGCCTCGCAGGTCGGCGACGGCCACATCTGCATTCCGCTGTGCATCGGACTCAGCGCGATCATCCACCCGATCGCGGTGCCCGGCTTCTTCGAGATGGGCCTGATGATTCTGATCGGCGCCGCCGTGGTGCACGGAACGTGCGTCATCAGTGCGGACGGATTACCCCGCTGGATGGGCTGGCCGCTGCTGGGGGCGTACGCCTGGTTTCTCGCCGCCGGGCTGATGTGACGGCGGATTTCGGCTGGATCGGGCTGGTGAACGCGTCACTCGACAACGAGCGGGTCGGCGCGAAATTTCTCGCTCAGCTCGAAGAGGATGGCTTGGGCGGCGAGCCATTTCGGGTCGCCGCGAATCTCGGCCAGCGTTTTTGCCGTGTGGTTCAGCACCAGATAACTCGCCGCTCCAATCTTCAGGAACGCATCGTACCGGGTCCCCGCGGCGTCGGATGCAAACTCGAGGTCTCCCTCGGCGTACTGCCTCCCGGCGGTGCCCACCCGGAGCGGTTCCGCATCGGTGGCGATATTCCGCTGAAATAGAGCGGCCCTCGGCCCCTGGTACGCGAGCACCGACCCCGATTTCCCCGCCAGCGCCAGGATCGCCCATTCGTCGAAGAGCGGCTGACGATAGGAAGCGCGCATCCGTTCCAGGTGGTTCTGAATATGCGTGCGGGCGGTCGGGAGATCCATGCCCGCGAGAAAGGCCAATCCAACGCTCAACGCAAGCCGGCGACGCCCTGCCCAACCGGCGCGCCGGCGCGGACCGTGCAATTCACGTTTTGTTCAGGACCGCGGCGGCAGTCGTGTCCGCCGAGGCCGGGACTGCCGAGGTGGTCCCGCCGCGCAGCCGGACAACGTCGCCACCCAACAGGTCGGCACCTTTCCCCTCCAGGTGACTCGCGCTGTACACGATGGCGCCCCCGCGAACGACGTCGAGTGCCCGCCGAGCGAGGGCCAGTCGCGCCTGGTCACCGGCGGAGGCAAGGGTGAAACCCTGGCGCCAGGGTACGCGCACCACGGTGCCATCGGCGGAATCGACGAAGGTCACCATGCCGGCCTGCGTCAGGCGCGCGGCCGAATCGATTCCGCCGCCGCCGACATTACCCGCGGCATCGAATGCGCTCACGGCGACCTTTCCCGTCGCCTTGACCGCCGCGGTGGCCGCCTCGCCGGTCACGATCACCGCCGTCGCGGCGACCTTCACCGGAGCCGAAACCACGCGGTACGCGAGGCAACCGCTCAAGTCGGCCACTGCGAGCAGCAATCCGGCGCAGACGCAGCCGGTGCCAACGGCGGCGCGGCTCACTGCCGGGTCGCGAAGATCTCCGTGAAGAAATCGCGCATCGCGCGCCAGGAGCGATGGTCGGCTTCCGCGTTGTACCCGATGCCCTTGAGGCCGGAGACGCGGGCAATTTCGTCCGCCTGCGGATTGGTGAACGCGTGGACCGCGCCGGAGTAGATGTTGAACTGGTAGTCGAGCTTGGCCGCATCGAGCGCATGCTTGAACGCGTCGATGTCGGCCGGCTTCTCGAACGGATCGAGCGCGCCGTGGCAGATCAGGATTTTCGCCTTCACGGTTTCGGCCGCATTCGCGGGCGGTGGAATCAGGCTGCCGTGGAAGCTGACAATTCCGGCCAGCGGTGCCCCGCTCCACGCCAACGCTTGGACTGTGGCGCCGCCGAAACAGTAGCCGATCGCGGCGACCCGGGAGGGGTCAACCATCCCGGTCGCGAGCAACTGCTCGAGGCCCGCACGCGCGCGGTCCGCCATCAACGGCTTGCCGTAAAACTGGCCGGCGAGCTCGCCCGCCTTCCTGGGATCCGTC
>DASZYH010000037.1:0-45882 GCA_035545515.1 Opitutaceae bacterium | reverse complement strand
TGAACGATGCCTCCGCCGGCCGCATGAGCCGCGGCGATCGCCGCGTGAATGGCATCCGTGTCGAGGGTGCGGCCATCACCCCGGGCGCCAAAGTCGCGAACGTCGTAAACGGCGCGCGCGGAAGCTGAAAGGTGGGAACCGGGATGGGAGGACATGAAAGGCGTTCGTCAGCGAGTCAGGTATGGCCGGCAGGGGCGAGGCGATCCGCATGATCCGGGCTTTGCCGAACGACAAAAGGGGACCGTAGCTTATACGGATAAGGAAGGGCCGCCCTTGGTCGCCCGATCCCGGGCTGATCTTCCCTCCGAAAACGCGAGGACGTCCTGGTTCCAAGGCGACCGCGCGTGCGTTCGTGGTGCTCGACTCAGAAACTGTCCACGGCGCCGCCGTCGACCGGCAGCACGACCCCGGTGACAAAACGGGCGGCGGGTGAGGCGAGGTACACGGCCGCCCAGCCAATGTCGTCCGGCTCGCCGAAGCGGGCGAGCGGGGTTCGGCCGAGGATCCTGGCCTTGCGGGCCGGATCGCCCGCGAGCGCCCGATCCAGCATTTCCGACGCGATCCAGCCCGGGGCGATCGCGTTGACCCGCACGCCGTGCGGTCCCCATTCGGTTGAGAGGGCGCGCACCATCCCGACATAGGCGCTCTTCGCCGCGGAGTACGCAATGACGGACGGCATGCCGATGAAGGCCGTCATCGACGTCGTGAAAAGCACGGCGCCGGAACGCCGCGCGACCATGCGTCGGCCAACCTCGCGCGTGAGGGCAAAGGCGCCGAACACGTGGGTCTGCATGACCCCGGCGAACTCCGCGTCGGCGGTGTCCAACGCGGGCTTCTTCAGGTGGACGCCGGCATTGTTGATCAGGAGGGTCAATGGCCCGGCGCGTTTCTCCGCCGCATCGACCAGCGCGGCGGCGGTCTCGAGCCGGGTAATGTCGCCGGGAAGTGCGTGGGCCTTTTCGCCCAGGATCGCGCAGGCCCGCGCAAGTTCGTCCTCCCGGCGCCCGACGAGGATCACCGCGGCCCCGCAGGCGACCAGGCAGCGGGCCATGCCGAGGCCCAGGCCGGTGCCGCCCCCCGTGATGAGGGCGGTCTGGCCCTGGAGATCGAACGCGGCGGCGGCAGGCGGGGTCATGCGCGGCAGCCCGTGGTGAGCGACAGGGTTTCCTGGTGCTTGTACATGATGAAATATTCGCGGTGTGCCAGCCGCTCGGGCTTGCTGGGTTCGCCCCCCGCGATCCAGGCCACGAGTGTTGCCAGCTCGTCGGCGGCACTGGCGAGGGTGGCTTCGCCCGTCAGGACGCGGCTCGCGTCAAAGTCCATGTCCTCGGACAGGGCGCGAAAGGTGGCGCTGTTGCCCGTCACCTTGAGCAGGGGTGCGACCGGGCTGCCGATCACGCTGCCCCGGCCGGTGACGAACAGGACGACCTGGGCTCCCGCGCTGATGAGATCCATGATGCCCTCGGTGTCGTTCGGGTTCGTGTAGCCGAACTGCATGAAATGCGGGTCGGGCACGCTATCGAGGATCCAGAGCCCCGGGCCCCGCGGCGCCTCGGCCACGCGGATCACACCCTGGATCGGACGGCTGCCACCCTTTGCGAAGGCGCCGAGGCTCTTTTCCTCGATCGTGGTGAGCCCGCCGGCGAAATTGCCGGGCGAGACCGAATATTGCCGCACCTCCCGGCAGTAACGCACCGCCTTCTCGTAAGCCGCGGCGAGCTGGGCCGCCGCGGAAGCAGTGGCCGCCCGGCGGAGCAGGTGGTCGCGGAGCCCGATCATCTCGACCGTTTCCTCGAAAACCGCCCGGCCTCCGGCGTCGACAAGCCGGTCGAAGAAGGCCCCGACGACCGGGTTCCCGGCAAGGCCCGACGTGCCATCGGAGCCGCCGCATTCGGCGCCGATCGTGAGGTCCGCAAAGCCCATCGCCACGCGCGGGGTCTCCGTCCGGATTTGGGCGCGGAGCCGGCGAACCGTTTCCTGGCCGCGGGCGATGGACCGGGAGGTGCCTCCCGCCTGCTGAATGAAGAACCATTCGGCCGGGCGTCCCGAGTCCCGGACGACGGTGGCGATTTTTTCCGGTTGCGTGTATTCGCAGCCGAGACCGACGGCGAGCACCGCGCCCACGTTCGGATGCCGGGCAAGCGCGAGCAGGAGGCGGATGGCGTACGCGTTGTCGTAGCAGCCGGAGAAACCGATCACGTGCGTGTCCTCCTCGCCGGCGGCGATTGCATGCGCGACATGTTGCGCACATTCGACGGTGTAGACGACGAGCACGAGATTGCGGATGCCCTTCCGGCCGTCCGGACGGAGGTAACCGGACCAGGTGGCGGACGAGGGGGCGGCCGAGGGCGGGGTAGGCGGTCGGCTAGACATAGGCCGAGTTCGTGTCGGTGGGTGCGCCGGAGGCGAGATCGAGCGTGGCGGAACGCTCGTCAAGGTCGCTGGCGAGATTGTGGAGGTGGACCCAGGCTCCCCCCGGGATGTCCGCGGTGGCGTGCCCGATCCGCACGCCGAACTTGGTGACCGCCGCATGCGCTGCGATCGCGGCGACCGCGATCTTGTGCCCGTGGGCGATCGCCTCCCCTGTTACGAGCGGGGCCGGGAGCCCCGCCGCGCCCACGCACAGGAGCGTGGTTCCAGCGGGAGCATCGTCCAGCAGCGTGGCGACGTTGTCGCCGGGAGCGATGAGATAGGCTCGCGGACTCATGCAGGATGGCGGGTTTGTCGTCGGGAAGGCGGTCAGTTCAAGTTCGCGGCTGGGTTCGCTAGAGAATGCCGAATTCCCGGAATGCCGCGGTCGCGCTCATGCCTCCTTCGATGGCCCGGCGGACGACCTTTTCGCCCCGCGCTTTCGCCAGGGCTCGGCGAATGACTTCGGTTTCGAGCACGCGGGGCACGATCACGACGCCGTCGAGGTCGCCAAACACCAGGTCGCCGGGCTCGATCCAGACGCCGGCGATTTCGATTGGGCAGCGAAACGCGGCCACGGCGGTCCGCACCGAGGAATCCTGGGCATAGCGGCCGCGACTGAATACCGGCCACCCCTGCTCGAGCACCTGGGGCGTGTCGCGATGGTAGCCGTCGATGACGGCGCCGACGGCGCCGAGCGTGCGGGCGGTGGCGGTCAGGAGTTCGCCCCAGTACGCACAGCGCATCGCCCCACCGCCGCAGACATACACTTCGCCGGGACGGAGGTCGTCGAGCGCCTCGGTCAGGAGGCCGAAGGGTTTCACCTGCGGACCGTGCACGTCGATCATCAGGACCGGCATGGCCCGCCCGGCGATGAACATCGACTCCCGCATCGGCTGAATGCCGGCCGGAAGGAACCGGTGGTACTGCCCGAGGGCGTCGAGAATGTCGCCCACGACGGGCGTGTAGAGTTCGCGCCCCATCACTGCGAAAAGTTCGGCGTCCGATTGCCACTCCGCCCCGGCCGCGGGGGACGGCGTTGGCCCGGCGGGACTGTTGGTGTTGGCGGAGTCATCCGGCCGGCTGATTTCCGCGGAAAGGCTTACCCGATGTCCGGAACTCGGTTTCGTGGTCATTTCGAAGGGGAAAATCCCCGCCACCGTGCGGGAGTCGGCGGCGACCCGAAAGGCGCCGCTGGTTGATACGAATAAGCTGCGACCCTGCTCCACGCGGATGGCAGTTCCCTTATTCGTATCGGTTTCAGCGGGTTTGTGCCGGGAGGTGAGTCAATGGAGGGTCCGGCTTCCCCCAACCCCTGATTCCCATGACCCCGTTCCCCGCCGTGTGTCCGCGCCTGGCCGTCGCCAGGGCGCGTCGTTCCTGCTCGCTGGTCATCTTTTTTGCCCTGGCGCTTACGGCGCTCGGGCAGAACCTTCTCACCAACGGAGACTTTTCCCAGCTCGATGGAAACGGGAAGCCGCTCGATTGGACCATGGAGGATTCGAGCATTGTCTCGATCGACACGGCGGACCATCCCACCGGCTATGCGCAGTCGCTGAGCGTGGCGATGCCCTCCGGGGGCGGGTCGACCCTTGGCTACGTGCAGCAGGATCTGGCGGTGGCCAGCTCGGGCGCTCCCTTGGCGCCGAACAGCTACTATGCCGCGCGCGTCTGGCTCAAAAGCAGTGCGAGCGGTCAGGCGGAACTCCAGGTGAAGCGGTTTAGCGCCGGGGTGGAGGTCGATCGCCTGACGAGCAGCACATCGGGTACAAGCTGGTCGCAGGTGACGGTGGGATTCGACACGAATCCGGGGCCCAGCGGCCAGGTCATCGACGACGTGCAGGTGCTGCTGCGGTACAAGATGAACGCGACGGCCGGCCAGTTGGCGAAATTCGCCGGCGCGGAATTGCTCGATGGTTCCCATTCGACCCTTGGCACGCTGTCACTCGTTTCGACCTTCGAGAGTGTGAGCGTGTACGCGCCGGTCGACGGTGCGCTCACATCGGATCACACGGTGGAGATCTCATATCGGCCGACGGGCACGACGCCGTGGCTGAGCGCGATGGCGCCGGAGCGGGCGACGGTCGACAACGAGTTTCGGGGCAGCGTGATGCTGCTGCAGCCGAACACGAGTTACGACGTGCAGGCGGTGCTGAAGCTGAACGGGACGGTGCTCGACACGAAGACGGCGAGCGTGACGACGTGGGACGACCATGAGACCTACGATTCGAGTCCGCACCCGCAGCCGGCGTCATCGAGCACGACGCTGACGATCAGCGGGGTGAACGGGACGGCGGGCGCGTGGGCGCATTACTACGCGGCGAGTGGCGGGAGCACGATCGACGTGGGATCGAACGCGGACTACGCGCTGTACATTGTGAACTCGTCGTACGTGGAGGTGGACGGGCTGACGATCAAGGGAGGGCGGATCAACGCGGTGTACATCTACAACTCGAACCACATCCGGCTGCGCAATTGCGACATCTCGGGCTGGAGCGTGCCGGGCGAGTTCGGAAAGAACACCACCTCGGGGTCGGACGTGAAGTACGGGTACTTCACGGGCAGCCCGTACACGTCCGGATCGGGTGGAACGCTGATCATCGAGCGGGCAGGGGTGCACCTCACCGGTTCGGGGAGCCACCAGGTGGTGATCGAGCGCAACCTGATCCACGATCCGCAGGGCAAGTCGGCGAGCTGGGCGATCGACGACAACAACGCGAACGACAATCATCCCGCGGGCCCCTCGGGCATCATCCTGGACGAGACCAGCGGCAACAATGTGGTCCGCGACAACGACATCATCGCCGGTGACGGGCATCGGTTCAATGACGTGATCGAAGGGAACCAGAACGGTGATGTGACGGGCGGGCCCTCGCTGGATACCGACATTTCCGGCAATCTGCTGTCGGCCTCGAATGATGACGGCACGGAGCTGGATGGAGGGCAGAAGAACGTGCGGTACTGGCACAACTGGGTGGACGGGACCCACTCGCAGATCAGCACCGCGCCGGTGCTGCAGGGGCCGTCCTACGTATTCGACAACGTGTTCGTCGGCGGCGACGAACGCGGGACGACGGAGGACGGGTTCAAGATGGGCGGGGCGTACGGGACGGTGAACTTCGTCAACAACACGGTGTACTCGCAGAACTACGGATTCTCCGGCGGGCATTCGGAAGGGCCGACGACGGATGCGTACATGCGGAACAACATCTTCAGCGGCCCGGTGCCCGGCAACGGCCTGATCAAGTTCGACAAGTCCGGTTCGTGGACGATCACCGGCGACATCGACCATGACCTGATTCCCGTCAACGGGATCAATGCGATCGATCCGAGTTCGAAGGAGCCGAACCGCGTCGAGGGGTATCCAAATTTTGACGATGCCGGCCGACGCTCGTTCCTGTTGCTTCCGGGGTCACCCGGCGTCGGGGCGGGCGTGCCGGTGCCGAACCTCACCCCGACGGGCGTCACGAACCCGGACATGGGTGCCGTCAGCGTAACGGCGGCGGCCCGTTCCTTTCCCCCGCGTTCCGCGACCCCGGATGTCTTCCCGGGGCGTGCCGCGGTGCGGGTCCGGGCGGGAACCAGCGCCGTGACGACGCTGGAACTGCAGGCGCCGACAGAGACCGGCAGCACGTGGACCGCCACGCCGGATGCGCCGTGGGTAACGCTGTCGGCCACGGGTGGAGCGACCGGTCCCGCCGCCCAGTTCATCTCCTGCACGATCGATGCGGCGAGCCTTGCGGTCGGGACGCACCGCACCTTCGTGTCGTTTCGCACCGACACCGGGGCATTGCGGACGGCCCTGCTGGATGTCGAGGTGGCTCCAGCGACCGATGCAACCTACGTGATGGAGGCGGAGGACGGCCTGCCATCGACGGGCTTCGAGCGGGTCGACGACCCGACGGCGAGTGGCGGGGCCTATGCCCACGCGTATCCGGGGGCGAGCGGGTCAATTCGGCAGACGATCAACGTCGACACGGCGGGGTACTATTACCTGCACGCGCGGGTCCGGGCCGACGGCCCCAGTTCGCTGCTCGAGAGCGAAAACTCGCTGGATGTCAGCCTGGACGGAGGCCCCGACCTCGAATGGGACATGGCGGGCCTCGGCACGAGTTGGAGCTGGGATACGGCGCGCCTCGTGTCGTCACCGATCACCAGCGATGTCACCGGGCCGATCTATCTCGGGTCCGGGACGCACACGATCGACGTGATCAAGCGCGAGTCCGGCCTGCAGCTCGACCTGCTGCTGGTCAGCAACAACCCGTATCCGCCGCGCGTCGCGACGCCGACCTTCAGCCCGCCCGGCGGAAGCTACTCCGCGCCACAGTCAATCACCCTTGCGACCGCCACTCCGGGCGCGAGCATCCGCTACACCACCGACGGGAGTGCACCGACGCCGACCCACGGCATCGTTTACACCGGGCCGGTGTCGCTGGCGACCACCACGTTCCTCCGCGCCGTGGCGTACGAGGACCAGATGGAACGGAGCGACATCATGGGCGATTATTATGCCTTCAGCGGAGATTCACCCCAGGTCGCGGCTCCGTCGTTCGCGCCGGGAGGCGGCACCTACTTCACGGCGCCGACGGTCACGATCGCGAGCGCGACGGACGGCGTGACGATCCGGTACACGACCGATGGGAGTGATCCCAGCGAGACGAGTGGCACCGTCTACACCGGTCCGCTGGCCATCGGGGGCGCAACGACCCTGAAAGCGGTGGCATTTCGCAGTGGCTGGGTGGACAGCTCGGTCACGACGGCTGATTACACGCTGGGGACCATCGAGCCCGCGTTCAGTCCGCTGCCCGGCACGTATTCCGGCCCGCAGACGGTGTCGATCACGAGCGCGACACCGGGGGCCAGCATCCGCTACACGGTCGACGGTTCCAGCCCAACGAAGACGACGGGCACGCTCTACTCGGGTCCGGTCACGATCGCCGCCAACACCACGTTGAATGCGATCGCCTTTGCCGCGGGCCGGATGGACAGCGCGGTTGCGACGGGAGCTTACCGGCTCAAGGCGGCGGCGCCCGCCTTCACGCCGGCCGGAGGAACCTATACCGCGCCACAGACGGTGACGCTCACCACGACAACGACGGGAGCGACGATCCGCTACACAACCGACGGCAGCACGCCGAGCGAGAGCAACGGCACGGTCTATTCGGGACCGATTGCCGTGAGTGGAACGACAACCCTGCGGGCGATCGCGTACGGAGGTGGCTACGCGGACAGCGACATCGGAAGCGCGACCTACACGCTTGATCTCCCGCCAACGGCTGCGCCGGAGTTCACGCCGGCGGCCGGAACCTATGATGCGGCCCAGACAATCACGCTCAGCAGCGCCACCCCCGGGGCGACGATCCGCTACACGACCGATGGCAGCGCGCCGACCGAGACCAATGGAACCGTCTATGCCGGACCGTTCCCGGTCACGTCCTCACGAACCGCACAGGCCATCGCATATGCGAGCGGGATGAATGACAGCCCGGTGACGAGTGCCGCGTATGTGATCACTGCGGCATACCAGATGTCGAGCGGGCAGGTGGTGGTCGAGGCGGAGCACTATCTTTCCACGGTCGCCGGCACGGATCAGTGGAACCTGGTCACCGACACCGGTGCGAGCGGAACGGCTCCGGGCAATGCCGTGCAGTGCCTGCCGAACGACGGGACGGCGTATCCCTCCTTTGATCCGAGCGCCGCGCGCATCGACTATCAGATCGATGTTCCCACCGCCGGATCGTATTTCCTGCACCTGCGCGACTACGGCGCCACCTCGAGCGACGATTCGGTCTACGCCTCGCTCGATGACGGTTCGACCGGAATGGTCACGGTCACCGCCGGTCGAACGCTGGATTGGAAGACCTCATCGGCGGCGCTCTCCGTGCCGGCCGGTCTGCACACGATCACGATCTGGGAACGGGAGGACGGAATCGAAATCGACAAGCTCGTCTTGAGCGCCAGCTCCGTGCCGCCGACCGGTGTCGGCCCGGCGGAAAGCGCGACCGGGTCCGGCTCGGCCGGCGGACCGGCACCGGTGGTTCCGCCCGTATTCGATCCGCCGGGCGGGACCTATGTCAGCGCGGCGACCGTGGCGATCACGACCACGACGTCCGATGCCGCCATCCGCTACACGCTGGACGGCACCACGCCCACCTCAACCACGGGGATCGCCTACACCGGACCCGTGACGATCACGTCCTCCGCGACGCTTCAGGCGGTCGCGTATCGCTCCGACGGCTCGTTGAGCACCCTCACGACCGGCACGTACACCATCCAACCCGCTGACGGTGCCTTTCTGCCGAGCAACGGTAACTTCGTGATGGAAGCCGAGGATTTCACGGCGCAATCCGCCCCGGGCAGCCAGTCCTGGGTACCCATCACCGAGGCAGGGGCGAGCGGACCCGCGTCGAACAACGCCCTGCAGGCCCTGCCGAACGTCGGTACGGGCTATCCCACCCTCAACCCGGCGGCACCTCGCCTCGACTATCTGGTCGACGTCCCGGCGGGCACCGGGGGCAACTACTACGTGCATGTGCGGGATGTCGGTGCGACCTCGAACGACGATTCGCTCTACGTTTCGATCGATGGCGCCACGACGCCCTCGCAGGTAGTGACGGCGGCCCGGTCCCTCGGCTGGAAAACGTCCGGCGGCTCGCTCGCGCTCGGGGACGGGCTGCACACGATTTCCGTGTGGATGCGCGAGGACGGCATCGTCATCGACAAGCTTGTGGTGTCGACCAGTTCCACGCCTCCCACCGGGGAGGGTCCGGCCGAAAGCACACGCGTTCCCTCCACCACCGCCCCCCAGTTCTCGAGCACTCCCGTTTCGCAGGCCGCGACGGTGGGGGACACGGTCGTGTTTTCCGCCTCGGCGACCGGCTCGCCTTCGCCGACGTACCAATGGCAGAAGGATGGCGTCGACCTTCCGGGCGCGACCGGATCGAGCCTGACACTGGCAGGCGTGACCACCTCCTCGGCGGGCTCGTATGCGGTTGTCGCCTCGAACAGCGCAGGGGAGATCACCAGCCAGCCGGTCCAGCTGACCGTGAATCCCGCGGCAGCCACGGTCACGCTGGGGAGTGGTTCGTTCACCTACGATGGCTCTCCTCATGCGATCGACGTTTCCACCGTGCCGGCCGGGCTTCCGGTGGTCGTGACCTATGACGGTGGTGCCGCGCCGCCGACCGACGCCGGAACCTATGCGGTGACTGCAACCGTCGACGATCCTGACTACACGGGTTCGGCTTCGGGGACGCTGACGATCGCCCCGGCAGAGGTTCAATTTGCGTTGGAAGATCTCACGCAACGCTATGACGGATCACCCAAACCGGTGACGGTGGCGGCGACGCCGGCCGGGATTGCCGGCACCATCCTCTATGATGGCAGCGCGACCGCTCCAACCTTCCCCGGCACCTACGCGGTGACGGTGACATCCGGTGATGCGAACCACGTCGGAACGACCAGCGGCATTTTGACGATCACGACCACGGCTCTCGTCCGACACGCACCCACGATCAACGGTGCGGTCGACGGATCGGTGCAGGTGATCGAGGGCGAGAACGTCGCCCTGAACGGCGGGGCCTCGATCAGCGGCGATCTCCTGGCCGCGGGGACGCCGTCGGTTCGAGTTAATGGTCATCCCACGTTTGACGGTGTGATCGACGCCTCGGGACTCGAGAGTCCGGGCAGTTATCAGATCATGCTCAACGGCGGGGTCTCGTTGCGGCACATCGTGCGTCGGGTTGATCCCGTCACCATGGCGACGGTCGCAGCTCCGCCATCCCCCGTGGGTACGCGGGATGTGACGCTCGACCACGCAGGGCAGGGCGCCGGTGACTTTACGACGGTCCGGAATCTCACGTTGAATGGCCAGGTGGGCGTCGTGTCGGTTCCGCCGGGGAGTTACGGCCAACTCACGGCCAACGGCGGCAGTGGATTCCAGCTTGGCGTCGCTGGTGCCACGGAACCGTCCGTGTACAACCTGCGGGGTCTCACGCTGAACGGGGGTGCCGTGATCCAGGTCGTCGGGCCGGTGGTGGTCGTCGTCGGAAACCCGGTCACCTTCAATGGCTCGGCCGGGACGTCGACGCACCCGGAGTGGCTCGAACTGCAGGTCGCGACGGGCGGCGTGACGTTGAACGGCGGAGTCAGCTTCGCCGGCAACGTCCTTGCCCCAGCGGGTGCCGTGATCATCAACGGCGGCAGCAAACTGGTTGGATCGGTGATCTGCGACCGTCTCACGGTAAACGCTGGTGCGACACTGAGCGACCCGTGAGCCCGTCGGCGGAGCGAACCCCGGGCCGTCGGGAATAAATTGGGTAAAAATTGCGGCACGACGTGAAACGACCACGGTCTCGTCGCGCCGCGCACGCGCCCTGTTTGTCATGATTGCACGTATCCGTCTCGTTTTGTCGGTTGTTTTGTTCGCTGTCGCCGGCGGGGCTTTGGCCAATGAGCGGGCGGATTCCGAGGCTTCCCTGGATCTGGTGCCAACATTCAACAGCATTGGCGTATCGATCGGGGTGCGGGGGGCGTTTGACGGACTCGATCCGGAGCTGACCTATCGCACCGTGGGGGCGGCGAATTGGGATCCGGCACTGACGCCGGTGGCCTGCCCCTCGGAACACGTGTTTCGCGGCAGCGTATTGCTCCTGCAACCTGGGACAGCCTACGAGATCAAGGCGCGGATCCGACGCGCGGGCCGGTCGCTGGTGGATCTTCGGAAAACCGTGAGAACCTGGCCCGACCGGGTCCGCGTTGCGCGGGTGATCACGCTTCCGTCCGGCGTGAGGTCCGAACCACTAGTGATTCGCGATCATGGCACCGCGGAGGGATGGATCGTTTATCGCGGCGCTCCGGCTGGAACAGTGATCGATGTGGGGACAAGCGCTCCGCACGCGATCGTGCTCGACCACGCCGCCTACGTGCTGGTCGACGGACTGGTCGTCCGTGGAGGGACGAGCGATGCGGTCTGTGTGACCGATTCGCATGATGTGCGGGTGCGTGGTTGCGATATCTCGGGGTGGGGCGATCCCGGACGCTGGGGATTTTACGACGGCAAGAAACACAAGCAGTGGGCGTACCTCGATGCGGCCGGCCGGATGATCGACCATCAGGAGGGCGTGCGGGTCCAGGGAGCGGGCAGCACGCGGGTGGTGGTTGAGGAGAACCTGATCCATCATCCGCGCGGGACGGCAAACTGCTGGGCTTTCCAGCACCCGCATGGTCCGGAGGGAATCGTGCTCTCGGAAACCGGCGGCAACAATGTCGTCCGCAACAACGACATCATCGTCGGCGATGGACATCGGTGGAATGACGCCATCGCGTCCGAGTACAACAGTCACGTCACCGGTGGCCCGTATCGCGACACCGACATCTGCAGCAACCTCCTGGTGGGGGCGAATGACGACGGCACCGAGCTGGATGGCGGTCAAATCAATGTCCGCTATTGGGGAAACTGGATCGAGGGTGGCTTGTGCGGCGTGAGCTGTGCCCCGAACCTGCGCGGCCCCTCGTACGTCTTTCGGAACCTGGTCGAGAGCGACGGCGATGAACGCGGTGCCTGCGGCGCCGGTTTCAAAATGGGCGGGACGACGGGAACGACGTTCCTGCTCAACAATACCGTTTACGTCGGCAACTTCGGGCTGACGAGCGGCCACTATGGAAAGGTTTCCTCCGCGATCGTGTCCCGCAACAACGTGTTCGCCGGGCCGGCGGCGGGGTTGGGCAAATTGCGGTGCGACTGGTCCGTGATGGGCGACCTCGATCACGACCTCGTCCCTCCGGGGGGCCTTGTCGGCACGCTGGATCCGGGAATCACCTTCGAGCGCGCCGGGTTGTTTGCCCTTCCGTCGTTCGTCGCGCCGGATACGGGGGACTTTCGCCTGCGGGAAGATTCTCCCGGACGGTACGCGGGAATCGCCGTGCCGAATCTGGTTGCCGCCGGCTCCGACCTCGGGGCGATCCAGGACCGCGGCTGGGCTGATTGGCCGCTGCGCCGTGATACTCCGGACATCCGCCCCGCGCGGCCGGTCGTGTGGCTCCGCCAGGGGACGGTGGCCGAAGTGCGGCTCGACGTCACGAAGGTGGCGAGTGGTCTGCGCTGGCAGGCTCGGGCCGGCGAGACGTGGACAACCTGCCGTGTCCCGCGGGGCAGATTCACCGGACCGGGTACCCTCGTGGTGCGCGTGGACGCGACCACACTTGCGCCCGGACCGCACCGCACGTTTGTCAGTGTTCGCACGGCCGAGGGCCGTCTTCGCAGCGTGCCGCTGCTCGTGGAGGTGACGCCGGCACATCCCGTGGTGCGGCGTTTCGAGGCGGAGCGCCTTTCACCGGGCCCGGGTTTCGAAACCGTGTCGGCGTCCAACGCCAAAGGCGGAGCCTATGTGCGCGTGACGTCGACGTCACAGTCCGGGGCGCTGATCGCCGCGTTCGATCTGCCGGCCGCCGGTCGCTACTTTGTGCTCGCGCGCGTGCGAGCGGCGGGCCCGCTGTCCGCGGTCTCGACCGAGGACTCGGTGAACCTCGGCCTCGACGGTGGCGCAACCATGGCCTGGAAATTGTTCGGCGTCACCAGCGGCACGTGGAGGTGGGTGCGGGCTGCGCCCGCGGCGGAAGTCGACGGCGCATTTCCCTTCGCGGCCGGGCGGCACCAGATCGCGATCGGGGCGCGGGTGCGCGGGACGGAAATCGACGCGATCGCCGTCGCCAACGCCCCATATTCGCCGGCCGTGCTCGATGCCCGCTCCCGGTGACGGCGGCGGAGATTTCTGCCCGACCGAACGTTGCGCGGCGGAAAAACTGCGGTGGCGGCCGCCTCCCCGACGCCAAAACCCACCATACTGATCTGTATAAGTCATGCCCGCTTTGCACCTCACGGGTGGATTGACGTGAGTCACGTCCGACATCGCCCAACCGCTGAACCCCAGGGGATGCGGTTACCCACCCAAACCCGATTCCTTATGACCTCACCCCGTTTGCCAATCGCCAGAGCCGCCGCCGCGGCAATGGCACTGACGCTGGTGTCGCTTCGCGCGCAAACCGTCCAGCCCACCGTTCCCGCCGGCACGGATGACAACCAAACCGTTCAGCTCACCCCGTTCGAGGTTTCCGCCTCGCAGGACGAGGGGTACGCTCCGAGCGAGTCGCTTTCCGGCACGAAGGTGCGCACCGAACTGCGCAACATCCCGATGAACATCCAGGTCGTGACCTCGGACTTCATCAACGACATCGGGGCCTTCGATCTCAGCGAGGCAATGGCGTACAACGCGTCGGTGGTGGTGAGTTCCAACGACTACCAGGCGACCATTCGCGGATTCTCGAGCGACTGGCAGCTCCGGAATGGCTTTCGCTACTACAAGCGCACGGATTCCACCAAGGTCGCCCGCATCGAGACGATCAGCGGACCGGCCGCCGTCCTTTACGGCATCACCCAGCCGGGTGGCATCATCAACGTCATCACCAAGCAGCCGAACGGCACGAATTCCGGCTGGATCCGCGAGACCTACTCGACCCAGGACCACGAACGGATGGAGGGGAATTTCAATTACCGGCTCAGCAACAATGTGTCGCTGCTTCTGGTCGGCGCGTACGATCACGACGACTCCAGCGTGAATTACAGCGGCAGTTACTTCCGCACGCTGAGCCCGACGCTGGTGTGGCAGATCAACAAGGACACCAAGCTGGTCGCCGATTTCGAATGGACGAATTTCCGGCATCACTTCAATTCCGGTTACCTCACCTACAACTCCGTGCCCATCCAGGCGCCCAAGAGCGAGGGCGGCTTCGGCATTCCGCAGAACTGGAACTACGAGGGGCCGGACAACCACTACGGCGAGGTCACCCGCACGGGCTTCATCTCGCTCGAGCACGCGTTCAGCCGCAACGCCACGATTCGCTTCGTGTTCAACCAGCACGAGCAGAAGTCGAGTGAGGAATACATGGGCATCGGCACCACGAAGGCGCCGGCCGGCAATGCCGAGGGCATTCCGAAGAACACTCCGGTCGTCGAGGGCACGTGGCGGTACTACATCCTCAACAATCGCATGCAGAGCGCGGCGACCGATGCCCTGTTCCGGTTCGATACCGGACCGGTGAAAAACCAGATCCTCGCCGGAGGACAGGTGGGCGTCGACAAGTTCTATTCCCCGCGCTGGTACGACTGGGACACGGCGAAGAACACTTACGTGTGGCGGTATTGGGACCTGACGAATCCAAACCCGAACCTGAGCAAGCCCTCCGACGTGGGCTACATCTTCCAGACGAAGCTCTCGACCTCGTCCCGGCGTGAGGAGAACACGGTGGCCTCCGCGTATCTGACCCACCAGGGCCGGATGTTGAACGATCACATCATCACCCTGGCCGGCGTGTTCTACAGCAGCATCGACGATTACATTCGTGCCTTCGACGGGGAGCAGCAGCGATACTCGGCCTCCAAGGTCACGCCGCAGGCGGGCGTGGTGGTCCGTCCGATCAACTGGCTTTCGCTCTACGCCCTCTATGCGACGTCGCTGTATCCGCAACCCGGTGGGGCGACCGGCGGCTTCGGCGAGATTTTCCCGCCGGTGAAGGGCAAGAGCTTCGAGTACGGCGCCAAGTTCGATAATCCGACGCGCACGCTCTCGGGCACGGTGAGCATCTATGACATCCGCCAGGAAGGCCGCGTCATTTTCGATCCGACCGCGCCCAATGCGCAGAATCCCACCGCCGATCCCAACCTGCCGCTCGGCGCCAACGTCGCGACAGGCGAGACCCAGTCGAAGGGCGTCGATCTCAGCGCCTACTACAAACCCTTCGAGGGCCTCCAGTTTGTGGGCAGTTACGCCTACAACGATACGGAAATCCTGCATGACAAGGCTCCCTACCTCGTCGGCCGCAAGGTGACTCCCTTTTACCGGAATCGGGCCGCGCTGTGGGTCAAGTACGCGCCGCGCCAGCTCCGCAACTGGTCGATCGGCGTTGGACCAACCTGGCAGGGCAAGGCGATCCGGGGGTATTCCTCGTCGAGCGCCAGCGGCATCCCGAACACGGCAAAGGCGCAGTTCAACGCCCAGGCGGTGCTGACGTACGGGCGGAAGATCGCCGGCTACAAGACCACGTTTCAGATCAACTGTCGCAATGTGTTCCACGACGAGACCGTGGCCGGCGGCAAGGGTGACCTGGGGTACTACTTCACGAACCCGCGCGAAGTCCGGTTCAGCGTGACGGTCGCGTACTGACCGGTGGTGTGATCATTGGGGGAGGGGACCGGCGCGCCGGGGGGCGCGCCGGCCCAACTCCCCCATTGTGCTTTTCCCGGCACGATTCGCGGAGAACTTGTCCTCTCCCGGGATCCGCGCCCCATTCCTTTGCACTGATGACTCCTGCAGCGACGAACGATTCCGCCCCGGGGCACCGCCCATTGCGCGCCGGCCTCGTGGGTTTCGGCAATATCGGGCGGATGTTCGCCCGGTTTCTCCAGACGAAGCGTGGTCATGAGACCCGGCTCGTGGGCGCCTGCGACCCGAATCCGGAGGCCCGTCGGATGGCGCAGGATGAATTTGGCCTTCCCGCGTCGGAAACAATCGACGGTGTGCTCACGCTGCGGCCGGATCTTGTGATCATCGCTTCGATCTCGTCCGTTCACGCCGGCCAGGTCATCGCGGCGGCCGAGGCCGGATGCCACGTGCTGTGCGAGAAGCCGATCGCGCTGACTCTCGCCGATGCCGACCGCGCGATCGGGGCCGTCGAGCGTGCGGGCGTCGTCGCGCAGGTGAACTACTCGTTGCGCTACATCGAGGCGTATCGGGTGCTGCGGACCTGGGTGCGTGATGGAAGATTCGGCCGGATCCTTTCCGTCAGCCATGCGCGCACCCGCGGATTCGGATTATACGGGGCGGGAGCCCGCCATCCGGCCGTCGTGGCTCCCGACGTGTCCGGCGGCTGGACGGTGCATCACGCCTGTCATGGACTCGACCTGCTCTATTGGCTGAACGGTGCGTTTCGGAGCATTTCGGCCGGAACCGCCACCACGGCGGCGAATGGTTCCGAGGAGGTCGTTCAGGCGGTCGTGACGTTCGCCAACGGCGCGATCGGTCACGTCAGCGATTCCGTCTGCGGCATTCGGGATCACTACACGCAGATCATCGGATCCGCCGGATCGGCGGTGCTGACGGGAGAGCGCGAGCACACGCAGCTCCGTTTTCACGCGGAGGGTGCCGGAGACGACGAGTTGGTTGCGGTGCGCGATGCCAAAGACCACGGCGTTGCCCTCGACCAGTTTTTTGCCTGCGTCCGGGAGGGGAGACCCTCGCCGGATTCGCTGGCGGACGCACGTCCCTCGCTGGCGGCGGCCCTGGCCGCGCAGGAGTCCGCCCGCACGGGCTGGGTGGTGTCCCTCCTCTGAGAGGGCGGATTCCCGCCGCGGCGGTCAGGGTGGCATCGAGCGGACGGTCCTGCCGTCGACCCAGGTTCCGGCGACGAGCATGCTCAACGGCACCTCGGGGACGCCGCGCTCGCTGCGATGCATCAGGTCGATCAGGAATTCGACGGCCTTGGCGCCGATCAGGTTGGGATTCTCCCAGATTCCGGAGTAAACCGCGCCGCCATCCGGCACGGTGAGCAGCGCGAAACCCGCTTTGGCCGGGACCGCGATGCCGGCCTCGCGGAGCCAGTCGCAAACCTCGGGCCAGATGGCCAGCACCACGTCCGGCTCGTGACGCCGGTACCAGGCGAGGAACGTTGCCCGGTCGAGCGGCTGGCCGAGCAGGAGCGGCAGGCGGTTCCTTTCCGGCAATTCGCGCTGTTCGCTCCAAAATGCAGCCGACCAATTGCGATCGGCGCGGCGGTCGCTCTCGCTCGCGATCGCGAGGCCGGGCCGACGATAGCCGAGCGCGATCAGCCGCCGGAACGCGGTCTCCATCGAGCGGTAGATATGCAGCGCCGTCAGGTGCAGTTGCGGGTCGGTCAGCGTGTAGCCGAAGGTGACCGCGGAGAAGCGCTCGAACGGAAAGTCGAGCTTCATCCCGGCGCGCGGCTGCGGCGCCACCAGGATGCCGCCGATATTGCGCGCCGCCAGGATCTGCCCCATCCGCCCCGCGGTCATCCCGCGGCCGACGAGCCGGAACTCCTCGAAGCGGTAGCCGAGTTCGCGGGCGCGCGTGGTCGCGCCGTCGAAATAGCCGCGAAATGCCGGGAAGTTCCGCCAGGTTTCGCCGTCCGGGTAATTCGAGAGCCAGGCGAGTGACGCCTGGAATTTCACCGGGCGGCGCGTCTTGCGGTAGGCCGACAGCCCCGCGAGATACGGGTCGGGCGAGTAGCCGAGTTTCCGCGCAATCTCCTGGATGCGCGCGCAGGTCTCGCCCGAGACGTCGGGATGGTTGCGGAGGGCGAGCGACACCGTCGCCTGCGTGACGCCCGCCTTCCGGGCGACATCCTTCTGGGTGGGACGGGCGGCGGGCATCGACGGGGTTGGGACAGGTGCGCTCATGGGAATGCAGGCGATGACGGCGGTGGCGAGGCGAGGCGAGCTTATACGAATAAGTTGGGACTCCCGGCGGTGGCCGGCCGACGCCGCCGATGCCTGACGTCTCCGCGCGAAGGATACCGGGAAGCGGTCGCCATCCGCCCTCGGTTCGCCTGCCCGCGCCGACGACGGGCGGCGGGCGGCTTCGGCGCGCCGGCCTTATCTGTATGAGAAGGGCTCCGGTTGGCGCGACGGACCTTGCCTGACGGTCTTGTGCGCGATGACACCAGCCGCTCAATCCCGGTGCGCATACCCGTTGCCTCGCGCGGCGACACGCGGGCCGAAGCATCATTTCTTCGGATATTACGATAAATCACCGTGGGATTTTTCCGGGCGTTACCTCCTCGGCATGCAGGCCGATTTCATGGACCGGCCGCCGACCGAACAGGATCCGCTCCAGATTGGAATCGTCGACCTCTGCGGCGATGCCGGCTGGCAGCCGTTGGCGGAGACCCGCGCGTGGAACTGGCAGCAGGGCTGCATGCTGCAATGGCTCAACGGAGGGCGCGAGGGGAGGATCATCTTCAACGATCGGCGCGACGGCCGTTTCGTCAGCCGCATCATCGACGTCCGCAACGGAACGGAGCAGCTCATCGATCGCCCGGTTTACGGGGTGAACGCGCTCGGGACGGTGGCGGTGTCGCTCAATTTTTCCCGCCTGCAACACCAACGTCCCGGCTATGGGTATCCCGGCGTCCCGGACGCATGGGCGGGCACCCTGGCGCCGTCCGATGACGGGCTGCATGCCGTCGACCTGCGGACGGGCGCCAGTCGCCTGATCCTGAGCGTTGCGGCCGCGGCCGCTCGCGACCCCCGCCCGGAATTTGCCGACCGGATGCACCGCTTCAATCACGCGCAATTCAGCCCGGGTGGCGTCCGTTTCGCGTGCCTTCACCGCTGGAAAACGCCCGACGAGGAGGTGGGGCACACGCGGCTGCTGACGATGGACTCCGATGGTTCGGATTTGCGCTGTCTCGCGGACGAGGGCCTCGTCTCCCACTACGACTGGTGCGACGACCGACGGGTGCTCGCCTGGGCGACGCATTGCGGCCGGGATCGCTACTTCCTGTTCGACGAGACCGGGTCCGCGTCGCCGGTGGGTGAAGGCGTCCTCACCTGTGACGGTCATTGCTCCTACTCGCCCGATCGGCGGTGGATCCTGACCGACACGTATCCGGACCGGGAGCAGCATCGCACGCTCCTGCTGTTCCATGTGCCGACGGGACGGCGGGTCGATATCGGCCGGTTTCTGTCCCCGTCGGTCGACTGGCAGATCCGCTGCGATCTCCATCCGCGCTGGAGTCCCGACGGTCGCCATGTCTGCATCGACTCGATCCACGAAGGTTCGCGCCAGATGTATGTCCTCGATATCGCCGACATCATTGGCGCGACCTGACCAGCGTGCGGGAGCCGGTGGCGGGACGCGTCCGCGACCGCGGGGTGCGTTTGACCTCGCGGCCGTCCGCGCAGCCGCCGGGGACTACGCGGAAGGACTCCGGGACCGCGACGGGCGTTACGGCGCCTACCGCACCGGGCGCCGCGGACGGTGCGATCTGTATGCCTCGTGCGATCTGGCGATCATGCGGACGCTGCTCGGCGAGGATCTCGCCCGGGTCGTGCCGGAGCGCGAGCGGACGGAGTGGTGCGAGCACATCAACAGCTTTGCGAATCACGAATTTGGAGCGCCGTCCGACGGCAGTTATGGCGACCGTTTCGGGCACTCGCCGCTGCATGCGAACGGGATGGTGATCGGAGCGCTCGGGGTGCTTGGTGGGCGGCAGGCGCATCCGGTGAGCCTGTACGATGCGTTTGCGCAGCCGGAATCGGTCGGGCCCTGGCTGGAGTCGCTCGATTGGTCGGGGGCTTGGCGGGCGTCCCATCTCTTCTGGGGTGGCGTGCATTGTTTCAGCTTCAGTGCGCGGGCGGGCGCGGACTGGCTCGACGCGGTGTTCGGCTGGCTCGAGCGCAACCTGGATCCTGCAACCGGATGGTGGCGGCGAGGCGCGGCGCTTTCCGACCGGCACCAGGGACTCGGGGGGGCGGCCCATCTGCTTCCCCTGTTCGAACATCATGGCCGCCGTTTTCCCCTGCCGGAACGCGTGATCGACAGCGTGCTGGCCCTTCAGCGTGCGGATGGACGGTGGCTCGAACCGCGCAGCGCGGCGGAGTCGGTTCATGTGATGCACTACCTCGAGTTGGATGCGTTGTACGCGCTGGCGCTGATGCGGAAGCTGGCGCCGGATTACCGCCGGGCCGACATCGCCGCGGCGGCGGCGCGCTACGGGAAACTCGTCCGGCCCTACTACGGCGCACAGGCCCGTGAGCTGTTCGCCCTGCATCCGCACCAGGTACTGGCAGCGATCGGGACATTCGGCGGGCTGCAGCAGCTCCTCCCGGATGAGTTTGCCGACGATGTGACCTGGACGGACATCTTCAGCGACCGGCGGTTGTATCGGACCAGCGACGTGGAGCGCCTTGAACCCGCGGGAGGCGGGCCGGCATGAATGCGTTCGGTTGGACCCGAGCCCAGGCTCCGTCGCCGCTGACGGCCCACCCGGAGGTGTTCGGGCGTCGCCCTGCTGACTCATCCTCGTGAAACACGTCATTCGCTCCGTCACCTCGCTCAACGGGCTCTGGGAATTTGCCTTTCTTGGCGACATTGCGCCAGACGCCTTCTCGCCGCTCGACCTGCGGTGCGATCGGAAGCTGCCGGTGCCCTCCGCGTTTGACGCGCTCCCCGCCGAGGCTGGGCGCCGTGGCTTGGCGGCGTACCGCACGCGCTGCACGGTGCCCCCGGGCCGGCCCGCCCGGCTCGAATTTGGCGCCGTGTCGATCTGGGCGCGGGTGTACGTCGACGGCCGGCTCCTGCGCGAGCATGCCTGCGGGTATGCGCCGTTCACGGTGCCGGTCCCGGTGGCGGAGCACCCCGGGCGCGAAATCGTGGTGCTGGTGGACAACCGGTTCGATTTCGAGCGCAGTCCCATGCACGAGGAGCGATTCGATTTCTACCAGTACGGCGGAATCATCCGCGACGTTGCGCTCCATCTGCTGCCGACGTCGGCGCCCTTTTTCGAATTGGTTCAGGTCATGCCGACCCCGGACTACCGCTCCGGTCGGATCGGGGTGCGGGTCGAATTGGGCGCCGCCGCGGGAAGGACGATGCTGCTCAGCAGCCGGATCGACGACGGTCCCGTGACCCGGCACGAGTGTCGGGTTTCCGCGACCGGCGAAACGACGCTCGCGCTCACCGTGCCGTCCCCGCGCGTGTGGTCGCCGGAGTCACCGCATCTTCATGTTCTCCGCGTGACGATCGACGATCCCGGACTCGGCGCCCCGCTCGATGATACCGAAGTGCGATTCGGCCTGCGCCGGATCGAGGCGCGGGACGGCGGACTGTGGTTGAACGGCGAGCCCCTGCGTTTGCGCGGGTACAACCGTCACGAGTGGCATCCGAATTTCGGCCCCTGCGTGCCGACGCTGCAGATGGTCGCGGACCTGGAGCTGCTTCGGGAACTGGGCTGCAACTTCGTCCGCGGCTGCCATTACCCTCAGGACCAGCGGTTCCTCGACCTGTGCGATGAGCTGGGTTTCCTCGTGTGGGAGGAGAATCTGGGGTGGGGACAGCGCGAACCGACCTTCGCCAGCGCGAAGTTCAAGCGGGACCACGCGGAGTCGCTCGCCGCGATGGTCCGGGCAAGCTGCAATCATCCCTCGGTCATCATCTGGGGCTTTCTCAACGAGGCCGGAACCGACGCGGACTATGTGCGGCCGTTGTTCGAGGAGACGGCGGCGACGCTGCGCCGACTGGATCCGAGCCGGCTGATCAGCTACGCCAGCATGTTTCCCCTGACCGACCGGCATTTCGACCTCGTCGACGTGATCAGCGTGAATCTCTACCCGGGCTGGTACAACTGCGAGGGGGCGGCCGCGCCGTTGGAAGAGATCGTTCCGTTCATCCGCCGCTGTTTCGAACACATCGACGCGAACGGGGGGCGCGACAAGCCTGTTTTCATCTCCGAAATCGGCGCGGAGGCGTTGTACGGATGGCGCGATGCGCATCGCGACTTCTTCACGGAAGAGTACCAGGCGGAGTATCTCCGGCGCGCATGCCGGGAGGCGGTCGACAACCCTCGCTGCAGCGGCATTGCCCTCTGGCAATTCTGCGACACACGAACCTATGGGGGCGGGCTGTCGCTCAAGCGGCCGCGGACGTTCAACAACAAGGGGACGTTCGACGAATACCGGCGCTCCAAGCTCGCTTTCGCCGCTGTGCGCGAGGTGTTCGACGGGCCGCGCGCCTGACCCGGCCGGCATTCGGGTTCGCCGCCGCGGCGGGCTACGGCCGCGGAACGCCCGGGAACCTGAGGCAGGCCAGCGGAACGTCCGGCGGCCGGTGGCCGACCGTGTCGATCACTTCGCGGAAAACTTGTGGTCCGGGGTATTTCACGAGGTAGCTCTGGGCGCCGAGATCGTAGGCGCGTTTCACGTCGCGCGCTTCGGCGGAGGACGAGAGGACGATGACGGCCGTCTGGGTGAAACGCGGCTCGCTCCGGACCCACTGCAGCACTTCGAATCCGCTGCGCAGGGGCAGCTTCAAATCGAGGAACATCAACGCCGGGATGCCATCCGCCGGCCCATCCGGGGCAAGGCGGGCGAGTTGGTCGATCGCCGCCTGGCCATTGGTCGCGATCATCAGCGGATTCCTGACCTCCGCTTTGGTCAGCAGTCGCCGAAACAGGAAAAGATCATCATCGCTGTCTTCGACCAGGAACAGGGGGAACTCGTCTTTGACCGGCATGGAGAATCGCGTTGACCGCCCGAGTCACCACTGGACGCCGTGCGACGGGCGGAACGAGATCAAATCAAGGTGCGTCATCGGGGATGGTGGTAACACGGTGTCTGCGGATGAAGCGTGCAATGACGGCGGGAGCGTGGCGGCGGTATCAGGGCGACAGAACCGGAGGTTCGTCGACCGGCCGTTGGTTGGCGTAGAAGCGCGCCAGCGTTTCCCGCCAGTGCGCATCGTCCCGCTCCCGGCGCACGACGGCGCGGTATTCCATCTCGCCGGCAAAGAAGATGAACGCGAAGAGAATTGCCATCAGGACGCTTGGATGAGGCAGCACGAACATGGCGATAACGATCCCGGCGAGCGCCAGAACCTTGCCAACGATCGCGGCAATCCGGGTGGCACGAAGGTAGGGCAGACGGGTGGCGAGGATGGCGCGAAAGATCCGGCCGCCGTCCATCGGAAAGACCGGGACGAGGTTGAAGCAGCCCATGATCAGGTTCCAGTGCACCAGCAGTTGCGCAAATCCCCGCGCGTTGGCCATGAAGTCGTACTTGCCCAACGGCCAGCCATGAGGGAGCCCGACGCAAAGCCAAAGCACGCCGGCAATGACGAAGTTGACCGCCGGGCCAGCGAGCGTGATCAGCAATTCGCGGGCCGGCTGCCGCGGAATCGAATCGAATTCCGCCATCCCGCCGATCGGCATCAGCAGGATCCGGCGCACGCCGACGCCGAAGTGCATGGCGGTGAAGGAATGGCCGAGCTCGTGCAGAACGACGCAGGTGAAGAACGCCAACAGGATGACGACGTTCCAGAATGCGCCGAGCCACCCGCCGGCCGTCGGATCCGACGGGTCGGGCAGCCACCCCTGCCACGCGACATAAGCGAGCAGCAGGAAGAACGAGGAGTGGATGGCGAGTTGGATGCCACGCACCCGGAAGAGCTTCAACGACCAGCTAAGCATCAGAAAGTCCTGGAAGGAGAATGGGAAATGAAAGTGCCGATTAGAGGAGTGACAGCCGGGCCGCTTCTGAGCGAAAATCGAATCGACTGCATGGCTGAAGCACCACGTCCAAGGGTGAAAAGAATCGAGACAAAAACAAGTTCCGGCATGTTTTTTGCGGCCCCACGTCGCCGTTTCATCGCAAATTTGCGGGACGCGGACATCTGACCACGCTCCGATCCCTCTCATGGCCGAAATCACTGCCAAACCTCCCACGATCCTCGTGATCGATGATGACGCCGAAATTCGGTACTCGCTGTCGCGCGTCCTGTCCGCGCGAAAGTACCAGGTGATCGAGGCGCCAAACGGGGAGCAGGGGGTTGCGCTGGTCAAGAAGGGGCCGCCGCCGGATTTGATCTTTCTCGATGTCCGGATGAGCGGGATCAGCGGGATCGAGACGTTGCAGCATGTCCGGTCGGCCAATCCGAAGCAGCTGGTGATCCTGATGACCGCGTTCGGAACGGCGCAAACCGCGATCGAGGCGATGAAGTACGGCGCGTTTGACTACGTGATGAAGCCGTTCGACCCGGCGAAGGTGCTCGCGCTGACGGAGAACGCGCTCAAGGCCCACGCGGATCTGCGGGCGGTGACCGACTACAAGCCGACGATCAACATCGAGGACTACCGCGAGGGTATCGTGGGCAGCTCGCCGGTCATGCAGGACGTGTTCAAGACCATCGGACAGGTCACGGCGAGCGATGTCACCGTGATGATCACAGGTGAGAGCGGCACCGGGAAGGAACTCGTGGCCCGCTCCATCTGGAAGCACAGTCACCGGGCCACGAAGCCGTTCATCGCGGTGAATTGTGCCGCAATTCCCGACAATCTGATCGAGAGCGAGCTCTTCGGGCACGAAAAGGGTTCGTTTACGGGCGCAACCGCCCAGCGCATCGGAAAATTCGAATTGTGCGACGGCGGCACGATCTTCCTCGACGAGATCGGCGACATGGCGCTTCAGACCCAGACGAAGATTCTTCGCGTCCTTCAGGCCGGCGAAATCCAGCGCGTGGGCGGCAGCGAGACGATCAAGGTCGACGTGCGGATCATCGCGGCCACGAACAAGGATCTCGAGGAGATGGTGAAGTCGAAGACGTTTCGTGAGGACCTGTACTACCGGCTGAATGTGGTCCGGATTCGGATGCCGCCGTTGCGCGAGCGCACGGAGGACATCCCGCAGATTGTCGATTACTGCCTCCAGAATCTCCACAAGCAGAAGAAGGTTCGGGTCAGCAAGGTTTCTCCGGAAGCAATGGCCGTCCTCACACGGCATCGCTGGCCCGGCAACGTCCGCGAACTCGAGAATGTCGTCTATCGCAGCGCAGTGATCGCCCAGGGTGATGCGATTCTGGTCAAGGATCTTCCCGCCGAAATCCGGGGCGGCAACGTCGCGGATGGGGCGCCGCCGCCAACCGTCGCGTCCGACGCCGAGGCGGCTGCTGGGACGCAACCGACCGCTGGAATGACCCTGGACGTGGCGCTCGATTTCATCTTCGAGCAGCTTCGGACGACCGGCGAGCCGCTGTTGCCGCGGGTTGAGCAGGAACTCCACGCGCGCGCCCTGCGCCTCGAGGGCGACGAAGCCAAGGCGGCCCGGCTCCTCGGCACCGGCCGGAGCGGTCCGGCGAAGCAGCGGAACGGCTGAGAACATCCGGCCGCCGACGGCGAGCGGACTGCCGGCCCGGGGGTCAAAATCCGCGGCGCAGCGGGAGCGGCTCATCCTCGTAGAGCAGGGGGTGGCGTTCGCGCGGGCCGATTTCGCGCTCGAACGCGCGGACGACCAGCGCGCGGGCCTGCTTCAGCGTGTCGAACGCCGCGACGCAGAGGTAGTCCGGAGTGCGATGGTCCGCAAGGATATCGATCGCGTGGTCGAGGGTCGTGATCAGAACTTGAATTGGCGTGGGATTCACCCGCGTACGGACCGGTACTCCAAAGTATTGATTCCGGGGTCTGGCGCTACTCCGCGGGTGGGTCCGCAACCGATGTCGCCGCGGCGAACGCCGGCTCAGCCGGGCATTTCGCCCTGCAGCAATTTTGTCGACAGATCGAACACGGCCGGGAGCAGGGCCTCGGTTATCTCCGGGGTGATCCCGGCCTCGTGCAACGCGTGCTCGTCGATCTCCGACTGAAATCCCTCTTCGCCGACGCCGGTCCCGAGACACAGGGCGATGTGCTTTGCCGCATGCACGTGCGTCACCAGTGGACGATGCTCGTCGTCCGCCCGACGCGGCTGCGGGTAAAAGCGCACGACCTGAACGAGACTGGGCGGGAACTTCCAGGTGACGAGCAGCTCCCCGGCGACGTCGGTGTGATCGAACCCAAGCACTTCATGTTCGGCTTCGCGCCAGGGGTTCTCCCGTTCGTATTGCACGCGGCGGATGCGATCGAACTGACCGCCGCAGGCATACGCGAGCGCCAGCTTGCCGACGTCGTGGAGCAGGCCGGCGGTGTAGGCGGTTTCAGCGTTCACCAACTGCGTCTGTTTTGCCAGCAGGTCCGCCGCGACCGCCACGGTGAGCGAATGACGGTACAAATCTCCCGGTTCCCAACCGTAACCGTCGACCTGTTTGTTGAGCCAGCCGCCCGCGATGGTCGTGGTCGCCAGCCGGTAGACCTCGCGGAATCCCAGCCGCACAATCGCCTCCGTCAGCGATTCGCAGGGCGCCGCCCCGTTGAAATACGCCGAATTCGCTAGGCGCAGCGTCCCGCTGGCGAGTCCGGAATCCATCCGGATCAGTTCCTCGACCTGGTCGGCCGCCGCGTCGGGGTCGGCGAGCAGGGTCATGAGCTTGGGCAGCAGCCACGGTGCCGCCGGGAGACTCCGCGCCCGGTCGACGACTTCCGAAAGCGACACTGTCGCCGTGTTCAAACCGCGACCTCCATTCGATTCGGCATCCGCAGGTGCACCCGGCCGGTTGCCAGATGGAGCTTGATTGACCGGTTCAGGCCGCCGCCCACGTCCCATACCCGGACGTTCAACCCGTATTCGGCGACCAACGCCTTCATCGCGTCCACGTTTTGACGCCCGATGCTGAAATATTCGTTGGCCGCCAGGATCTGCGCACCGCCGAAGACCTTGAACTCGAGCATCCGCCGGTTCGCTCCCGCGCGCAGGACCCCCTCGAGCACGGCCGGAATGCCGGTATCAAGGCACCGGGCATCGTTTGGTGCCAGGTCCTGATATTTGTGCGAGTACGGCAGCATGGCGTGAAGCAACGCGCCGATCTTGGCGATCGGGTCGTAGCAGGTTACGCCAAGGCAGGAGCCGAGCGCAACTGTGCTGAGGATCGCCTGCGGATGGTTCGAAAAACGAAGATCCGCGACGCTGACAAATAGCTGGGGCGCCGCCAAAACGGCAGTAACGGGCATGGCTGGGCAAAGAGTAGGGCCGCCCACGAGGAGGGCGGAACAAGCCAATTTCGGCGCGAGCGTCGATCGACTTGAGCACGCTGACCTCAATCGATCCGTTACGTAATGTAACCACGTGAGGATTCGCGATCGCGTGAGGATTACTCCCGGTACGCAGCCGGAATAACTCCCGACTCGTCGCTGCTTTCCTCCCGAACGCGCGTCGCGCGGCGGGATCAGGGTGCCGCCGGCTCCGACCGGATCCGCCTGGACGTCCAGGCTTGAACCGTTCCGGATTCGAGCGCCAGGAGGCGCTGCTTCACCTCGGTACCAAAGGCGAAGCCCGTCAGCGAGCCGTCGGCCCCGATAACGCGGTGGCACGGCACGATCACACAGATCGGATTCGTCGCGTTAGCGCGGCCTACCGCCCGCGGAGAACTGCGCAACCGGCGGGCGAGATCCGCATAGGAGCGCGTCGTCCCGAACGGGATCCGGCCCAACTCATTCCAAACGCGTTTTTGAAAGGCGGTTCCGTCGGGGGCCAGATCCAGCGTGAAGGCGCTCGCCCTTCCCGCGAGATAGTCCCGTACCTGGGTCCGCGCGGCCGCCGTCAGTTTCGGGTCTGTTTGCCATTCCGTGGTCGGATTTGCGGCGGCGCGGACGCGGCGCCGGAGCGCGGTGGCATCACCGAATGACGTCGCGAGGACGGCGCCCGCCTCATTCACCGCGACGGAGAACTCGCCAAATTTTGTGGGAAACGTCGTGTGGTAGATCGTCTTCATGGGATTGGTTTCTGAAACTGCCAGAGATGAGTCGTCGCAAAACTGCGGTAGGGTGAAAAAGCTGCCATCAGGCGCCGGGTGGCGTCCGCGTCCGGACGCTGCTCGAGCTTGAACAGCGCCTGGAGACCGCTGGTCACCCCGGTGTCACCCAACGGGAGGCAGTCGGCGAACCCGAGCGACCGCATCATGAGATAGTTCACTGACCAGGGACCGAGCCCGCGAACCGCCAGGAGCGTGCGTTCGGCCCGTGTCGCTGACATGGTGCGCAGGGCCTCGAGGTCCAGCTTGCCCTCGGCGGCAAGCCGCGCCGTCGCCACGACGTAGTCCGCCTTCTGCCGGGAGAACTGAAGGGGGATCAAGTCGGCAGGTGCGAGTCGGGCGACGTCGGCGGGCGCGGGCGGCGCGATGAGACCGGGTCCGACCTGCGTTCCGGTCTTCTCGATCAGCCGGCGCTTCAGCTGGCAGGCGAATGCAAAGTTGATCTGCTGCCCGATGATGGACCACAGCAGGCCGTCGAACACGGACGGGGTCTGGCTGATGCGCAGCCCCGTGCGTCCGGCCACCAACCGGCCCAGACCGAGCTTCTGCGCCAGTTTGGAAAAGGCCTCCGCCGGTTCGTCGAGACCGATCAAACCCACGGCGATGCCGTGAGCCTCCACGGCGCTGCCGCCCGCAATTTCGGCGTCAATCCGGGCGGGGGAGAGCTGGAGCGTCAGGAGCGCGGGTCCGGTGCTGAGCACGACCGCGGCCGTATAGCTGTCGCCGTCGAGTCGTTCCGTGAGGCTCTGGGGATCCCGGCTCAACGCCCGGCGGAGATACCCGAGCGGATAGTCCTCCGGCAACGTGATGGAAAACGCCCGGGCCGTCGGCAAACTCCGGTAGGCCGCGGGGGTCAGCCCGTTCGCCCGACGGAACTGTTCGTGAAACACGGAGGCCGATTCGAAGCCCACCGCGTGCGCCACCGTCAGGAGACCGTCGTCCCGCTCCAGCAGGAGCTGCTTGGCCAGTTCGAGACGCGCGCGAACGAGGAGGTCGGCGGGAGTCGTGTGGAAATGCTGGCGAAACAATTCGAACAACCGGGTGGTTCCAAAGCCGGACCGGCGGACGATCGCCCGCGCGTCCGCAAATCCGCCCGGGTTTGCGCGCACTTCACGGACGAGCGTCTCGACATCCTCCAGCACGGGATCGGCACCGCGGGCAAAATCGTCCGGATGGCATTTACGACAGGGCCGGAGCCCGGCCGCCCGCGCCGCCTCGCAACTGGGAAAAAACCGGACATTCTCCACCTTGGGTTTGCGGGCGCGGCACGAGGGCAGGCAGTAGATTCCCGTCGTCAGCACGCCCGTGAAGAAACGGCCGTTGTAGGTCGCGTCGTTGGCGAGCACGCGCTCGTACATCCGATGGTGGGAAAGTCGCATGGAAGAGGAAGCTAGGAGAGGGACGGAGAAGGCGCGACCGACCGCCACACGTTCGGGGCGGAAGGCTCTGTCAGCGTGCCCACGTGCCGGGGTATTTCAACGACGGGCGTGCGGCGGTTGCTGACGTCTCGTCGAGGCATGAACGGCTCGGCCGATTGCATGCGTCGACTATACCGGCGTTGTGGCGGCGATTCCTCCGGATTCTTTCGGAGCAATCGGTCATGACCGTGTCGACCCGGTCGACTCCGGCGGTCGCGCGGTTCGTGACTGGGTTCCGCGACCCGCCCTGCATCGAACCATGGCGCCGAAGGGACCCTCCTTCGCCCGAGCGCTACGGAGGGCCACTCCGCGCCCTACCGGCTACGACTCAAATTACACCGCTAGGACGTGGCCGGCGAGGGCGATCCCACGGCTTCGCGGTTGGTCGAGGCGGGTGGACGGTCGACCGGTTTTTCCGGAGGCGCGAGTCCGAGGAGGCTTTCACAGCGCGTCAGGGCTCCGGCCAGCGTCGTTACAATCTCGTCGACGTGGACGACGCGGAGCCGCTCCTGAAGTTCAGTGCGGCCAGCCGGATTTCTCCAGAGGCCGGCGACCAGCGGAAGGGAAGGAAACCGCGCCCGGATCCGGCGACTGGCCTGTCGCGCCGCGCCGACATCCGAGGGCGGCACCGCCGAAACGAACACGACGCGCACGCCGAGCTGGCCGATCGCCTGCAACACCGTGTCGAACGGGGCGTCCACCGATTGCACCGCCGTGGCGACGCCGCGCCGTCGGAGCAGGTGTGACAGCATGAGGGCGACGATTCCATCCGCCTCGTCGCGTGCCGGCAGACCCAGCACGACGGGCGCCGCCGGCTGCGTCGCTGCCGTCGGCGCCTCACCCGCGGGAGCATCATCGCGCCCGGCGGGATCGAGGGGGTCCTCCAGGCGTTCGAGTTCCTCGATGAGTTCGCGACTCGATTGATAGATGAAACGTTGCCGGGTCTCGGGCAGCGTGCCGCCGTGCCGGTCCTGTTCGGACATCACGAGGGCGGGCAGGAACACCTCGTCGTAAAACGCCTCGAGCGAGTGCTCCGCGACGTACCGGGACGCGAGATCCAGCATGTCCTCGGATTCCATCGAAAGCATCCGGTGATAAAACTGGGCCGGGGGTTCGAGCACCGGTTCGGAGCCGAGCAGCATCTTGAGGAAATTGAGGCCGGGGACGTATTTTCCCAGGACGAGCAGGCAGACGGTGAGCGGGGTGGAAAGGACGAGGCCCGCCGGTCCCCACAGCCAGGTCCAGAAAACGGCGGCGATTAGCAGGGCGAGATTCGAAATCCCGGTTGTCGCTCCGTAAACGAGAACCTCGACGATGTTGCTGCTGACGATTTCCATCACCACGAAAATCCCGAGCACGTACAGCACGCGGGTCCATCCGGGATCGACCGCGACGGCGAGCGAAACCGGGAACGCCGCGGCAATCCAGGGGCCGAGAAAGGGAATGAACCGCAGGAGGGTCGCCAGCAGGCCCCAAAGCAGCGCGTTCGGAATGCCGACGAGAAACAGTCCGGTCCCGATGGGAACGCCATAGGCCGCGTTGACCACCAGTTGCATGCCCAGGTAGCGGGAGACGCGGCTGGCCGCGTCGTCGAGTGCCTGGGTGGCGACGTTCAACTGGCCGGCGCTGACGACCTTGATGACCCGGTCCCGGAGGTCCTCGCGCTGGAACAGCATCGCGACCACGAAGACGACCACGATGCCGGCGACGCCGAGCGGCCGGAGCGCCGGTGTCGCGAGTTCGCGGGCGAGTTCCCACGGGGTGGGCTCCGCGGTTTTCAGCTCGACCGGGACCGGTGTCCGTTCGGTGGGCGGAGGCCGGCGGATTGCCTGCTCGGGGTGGACGGGGGCATCGAGGTCGCGCTGCAGATTTTCGGCCATCGTCGCGATGCGGGAGACGAACACCGGGCGGTGCGGCTCTTTCAACGCGAGGATCTTCCGATGCAGGTTCTGTTCGTAGTTGGGCAGTTCGCGGACGAGGCTGATGGCCTGCGACGTGACGATCCAGCCGACGCCGCCGATGACGGCGAACGCAAAGACGACGGTGACGATGATCGCCGCCGCCTTCGGCAGACCGATCCGCGTGAGTCGGACGACGAGCGGAGAAAGCAGAAACGCGAGCAGGGCGGCGAACGCGATCGGCAGGAGCACGTCCTCCGCCAGGCGCAGCGACGCCACGACGAGGACGATCGTCGCCAGCCGGACAAACCAGGTGAAGAATTCGTTTTGCTCGCCCGCTTGCACGACGCGCTAGACTCGCGGGCCGGGCCGCGGTTCTGGGGGCTTCGCGGGCCTAGCCGTAACGATTAAGTTGAACCACGAAGGGATACGCATGAACACGAATAGGGAATGGCGGCCGCGACGTTGCTGAATTGCGCACCGAACGGTGGTTCGGGGCCCACTTGCCGAAACTCGGCGTTCCCTCCGTATCAGTGTCAATTCGTGTCCATGGCTGATGTCGCTCCGCTCGGTAAGCGGTTTCTCCACTGGTTCTGGCTTAGACGTAGCCAAGCAGGACCATGATCAGGACGATGATCAGGATGAGGCCGAGTCCGCCGCTTGGGTAGTAGCCCCAGCTGCGGCTATGCGGCCACGTCGGCAAGGCGCCGACCAGGAGGAGAAGGAGGACGAGGAGGAGAATGGTTCCGAGGGGCATGGGAGTGCGCCATTGTTCTCCGCCGGGACGGTTTCGACGATGGGGTGCTCGCCCCAGCCGGCGGGTGAAGCGGGTGGGCGAGGACGCGTCTGGGCCTTCGCCACGCGGAACCGATCTTCCTTGTGGCCTCGTCCGCGTAACTGGTTACGTTCGAAGCCATGTCTCCTACGTACGACAAACTCCGGGCCGATATCGTGACCGCCATGAAGAACCGCGACGCTGCGACCACCACGGCGCTGCGCACGGCCGATGCGGCGATCAAACGCGCGGCGCTCGATGCCAACAAGGACATCGACGAGGCCCTCGTCATCACGACTCTCCGCAAGGCGGTCAAGAACCTCGCCGATGCGAAGGTGGAGTTCGAAAAGGGCGGCCGGGCCGACTTGGTGGCGGCGAATGACGCGGAGATGCGATTGCTGGAAAAGTACCTGCCACAGGGGCTGCCCGCCGCCCAAGTCGAGGCCTTGATCGCCGAGGCGATCAAGGAAACCGGCGCGCAATCGAAAAAGGATATGGGCAAGGTCATCGGCGCGCTGAAAAAGCGCCCGGAGGCGGCGCTCATCGACTTCGGCGCGGTGAGCAAGCTGGTGCAGGCAAAGCTGCCGTGACCGGCGAAAGGCGCGGGGTGGGCGGTCGTCCGCGATCCGGGCAACGCGCTGTCCTGCCCCCGGTTCGCGCAACGGCGCGGCTCCCCCTGCGTCTGGCCCGATTTCATGAAGTTACACCCAACCCCCGGTGATCAGGTGCGGTGGCGGGCCGCCGTGGTTCTCGTTGTTCTCCTCTCGGTCGTGGCGGTCGCGTCCGCGGCCGCGCAGCCGGACGTTCATCCGGTTGCAGATACGACCGCCGGCAAGGTGCGCGGCTCAGTCGACGCCGGAATCGATGTGTTCAAGGGCATTCCCTACGGTGCCGATACGGCGACGACCCGGTTCCAGCCGCCGCGTCCGCCGGCGCCTTGGAGTGGCGTGCGGGATGCGCTGCAATTCGGTCCCATCGCCCCCCAACCGCTCGTCCGACACGGCGTCACCACCACTCCGGCCGACGCCGTCGTCAGCGAGGACTGTCTGCGGCTGAACGTCTGGACGCCCGCACTGCGGGACGGCGGCAAGCGCCCGGTGCTCGTGTATTTCCATGGCGGCGCCTACAGCGGCGGCTCGGTGAACGAGGATCTGTACGACGGCGTGCACCTCTGCCGGAAGGGCAACGTCGTGGTTGTGACGGTGAACCACCGGCTGAACGGCTTTGGATTTCTTTATCTCGCCGAGATTGGCGGGCCGAAATATGCCGCGTCCGGCAACGCCGGGATGCTCGACCTGGTCCTGGCGCTCCGGTGGGTTCACGACAACATTGCGGAGTTCGGCGGCAATCCCGGCTGCGTGACGATTTTCGGTCAGTCGGGCGGCGGCGCGAAATGCGCCACGCTGATGGCCATGCCCGCCGCGCACGGCCTGTTCCAGCGGGTCTGGACGATGAGTGGACAGCAACTGACCGGACGGACCCGGGAGCACGCGACCGCCGACGCCCGTCGCGTGCTGCACGAACTCGGGATTTCGCCCGACCATCTCGACGAACTCGACCACGTGCCAATGCAGAAGCTGATCACGGTGATGCGGGGCGTTAACTGGACGCCGGTCGTCGACGGCGACGTTCTCCCGCTGGATCCGTTCTCGCCGGATGCGTCGCCGCTCTCCCGCGACGTGCCGATGGTCCTGGGCAACACGCATGATGAAACCCGGAACCTGATCGGGCAGGGGAACCCCGCGATGTTCGCCCTGACGTGGGAAACGCTCCCGCAGGCGATCGTCCAAAGCGTGAAGCCGTTCATCGGGGAGCTCTCGCCCGAGACGATCATCGCGAAGTATCGTCAATGGTATCCCGCGTACACGGCGAGCGATGTCTTCTTCGCCGTCACGACGGCCGCACGGTCGTGGAAAGGCATGGTCCTGGAGTCGGAACGCCGGGCGCGCCAGGGGGCGCCAACCTGGGTCTACTACGTCAACTGGCCGTCGCCGCTCGACGGCGGCAAGTGGCGCGCGCCGCACATGATCGATATTCCGCTGGTTTTCGACAACGTGCGCCAGTCCCGCTACACGGCCGCCGCACCCGAGGCGGCGCAGCGCCTGGCGGACGCGGCCAGCTCGGCCCTCCTGGCCTTTGCGCGCACCGGCAATCCCAATACGCCGGCGCTGCCGCGGTGGCCCCGCTTCAACGTCGAACACCGGTCGACGATGATTTTCGATCTGCCGCCGAAGGTCGAAGACGACCCCCGTGGCGCGGAGCGAAGGCTGTTCGCATCGGCGCCTTACATCCAACCCGGCACGTGACGTGTCGCCAAATATCCCCATGAAATTCCGCTCCACCTCACTGTTTGCCGCTGTCACGTTGACCGCCGTTTGCGCACGGACGTTCGCGGCCGACGCGAACCCGATCGTGCTTCAGGTCGATGCCAGCAAGATCGTGACGCCCATCAGCCCGACGCTGTACGGCCTGATGACGGAGGAGATTAATTATTCCTACGATGGCGGCCTCTACGCCGAGACGATCCGCAACCGTTCGTTTCAGGATGATCCGAACGTCCCGCTCCATTGGTCGCTCGTGCAGTCCCGCGGCGCGATCGGCGCGATGGGGCTCGATCGGGACCAACCGCTGAACGACGCCCTGCCGGTCAGCCTGCGCGTCGACATCGCTGCGGCTCCGGCGGACGGCCGGGTGGGCGTGGCGAACGACGGTTACTGGGGAATTCCGATCAAGCCGAACACCCGCTATCGGGCCTCCTTCTATGCCAAGGCGGCGCCGGGCTTTGCTGCCCCGGTGACGCTCACGCTGGAAAGCGCCGACGGCGGGCACGTTTTTGCCGAGGCGCGCGTGACCGGGATCAGCGGTTCCTGGCGGCGTTTTTCCACCGTCCTGCAGACCGGCGACGTGCCGGAAACCTCGGCGGCGCGCTTTGTGATATCGACCCGAGGTGCGGGAACACTGTGGTTCGACCTGGTCTCTGTTTTTCCGCCGACCTGGAACAATCGGCCCAACGGCAACCGCGTCGACTTGATCCAGCTTCTCGCCGACATGCATCCGAGTTTCCTGCGGTTTCCGGGTGGCAACTATCTCCAGGGCCGGACCCTCGCCTCCCGTTTCCCCTGGAAGCATACCCTGGGCGATCTCGCCGACCGTCCCGGTCACTGGGATGACTGGGGCTACCGGTCGACCGACGGGATGGGATTGCTGGAATTTCTCGAGTGGTGCGAGGACCTGCACATGCAGCCGGTGCTCGGGGTGTTCGCCGGATTCACGCTGCGCGGGGTGGCAACGAAAGCCGGGCCCGACCTGCAGCCGTTCGTGGACGACGCGCTCGAGGAGATCGAATATGTCACGGGCGCTCCGTCGACCAGATGGGGAGCCGTGCGCGCCAAGGATGGGCATCCGGCGCCGTTCAAGCTCACGTACGTGGAAATCGGCAACGAGGACTTCTTCGACCGCGTGCCGGGCAGCTACGATGCGCGGTTCGCCCAGTTCCACGACGCGATCAAGGCGAAATATCCTGAGCTCCAGCTCATCGCCACGATGAAGGTGTCGAGCCGGACCCCGGACGTGATCGACGAGCATTACTATCCGAGCCGGCCGGAGGTCTTCGAGTCCGAGGCCAGCCGTTACGACAGCTACGATCGCAAGGGACCGAAGGTGTTTGTCGGCGAATGGGCGACGCGCATCGGAATCCCGACCCCGAACCTGCTGGCCGCCGTGAGCGATGCCGCGTGGATGACGGGAATGGAGCGGAATTCGGACATCGTGGTGATGCATTCGTACGCGCCGCTGTTCGTGAACGTGAGCGATCTCACGCCGAAGACCGGTTCGATGCAGTGGCGGACCAACCTGATCGGCTACGACGCGCTGCACAGTTACGGGTCGCCGTCCTACTATGCGCAGCAGATGTTCAGCACACATCGGGGCGACGTGGTGCTCGCGACCCACCTGGAGAACAATCCCACCCGCACCTGGCAGCCGCCGCGCCGCCGGGGAGCGCGCGCGGACGAGCCGCCTCCTCCCGCGAAGGAGATTCCCGCGGTTTTCTGCGACGCGACGCGTGAATCGGCGACCGGAACGGTTTACCTGAAGCTCGTGAACACGGTGGCGACTCCCGAAAACGTGCGGGTGGAGCTCTCAGGGGTGGCCGGGGTGGATCCACGCGGAGCCGCGATCGTCCTCACTTCGGCTGCGCCCGACGACACGAACTCCATCACCGAACCGCGGAAGGTTGTGCCGGTGACGACGGATCTCACGGACCTCTCGCCGACCTTCACGCGGGAACTCGCGCCGTATTCGGTGACCGTGCTGGTGTTGAAAACGAGGTAATCCCGACGGCGGCGGCCGCCCGCGGAATTTCCTCGGGCAAGGCGCGAGGCCGCTGGCGGCGGACCTCCCGCCGCGCTCCCGCCTTTAGCAAGAAATGGCCAATCCCCGTCAAGATGTGATGAGCGGGGCCGGGGAGGCGTGCGTACATTCTCGCCGAACCCAATCATTCCATGGCCAATCTTAGCGACCGCTTACCCACCAACATTGCCGGCAAGTACTACGTCGACTCGTCGTGCATCGATTGCGATCAATGCCGCGCCCAGGCCCCCGAGTTCTTCGCGCGGAGCGACGACGGCTTCTCGTACGTCATCCGCCAGCCGGAAACGGCGGAGGAGGTGAATCTGCTCGAGGAAATCTCCGCCGGTTGCGCGACGGCCTCGATCGGAAATGATGGGGCGTAGTCCCGCGGCGGCAGAGGGCCGCTCCCTTTGGTGATGTCTCCGGCGCCAGTCGATCGACTGGCGCTGTTTCTTTTCGCGGAAACCGGGACGCCGCGCCGGGCCTACATCCCGGGGAAACCGCCCTTGCCGCGCATGGCTTCGACCTGGCGCATCATCTTTCGCGCGCCTCCGCCCTTGAACATCTTCATCATCTTCTGCATCTGCTGGAACTGCTTCAGAAGCTGGTTCACCTCGACGATCTTCACCCCGGCGCCATTCGCGATCCGCTGACGCCGGCTGCCATTCAGGATCTCGGGCTTGTGGCGCTCCTGGGGAGTCATCGACTTGATGATGGCCTCCGTGCGGTCCATCTGCTTGTCCGCCCCCTCGGGAAGTTCCATGCCGCCCATTCCGGGCATCATCTTCATGATGCTTTGCATCGATCCGAGCTTCTTGACCTGCTGCATCTGCGCGAGGAAGTCCTCGAGGTCGAATTCCGCCTTGCGCAGCTTCTCCGCCATCTTCTCGGCCTCTTTCTGGTCGATCGCCTCCTGGGCTTTTTCGACGAGCGACACGACGTCGCCCATGCCGAGAATGCGTGACGCGAGCCGGTCGGGATAGAAGGGTTCGAAGTCCGCCGCCTTTTCGCCGGTGCCGATGAACTTGATTGGCACCCCGGTGACCGACTTGATCGAAAGCGCCGCGCCGCCGCGGGTGTCGCCATCGAGCTTCGTGAGAATGAGGCCGGTCAGTTGCAGGGCCTCGTTGAAGGTCTTCGCGACGTTTACCGCCTCCTGACCCAGCGCTCCGTCCGCCACGAGCAGCACCTCGTCGGGCTGTACCCGGGCGCGGAGGGTCTTCACCTCCTCGATGAGTTCGGAGTCGATTTGCAGCCGTCCGGCCGTGTCAAAGATGATGCAATCGGCGCCCGCGTTCTGGGCGACCGTCAGTGCGGCGGTTCCGATCGCGGGAACGTCCTTCGACGCCCGGTCCGCATAGAACCCGAGCTCCTCCTGTTTCGCCAGGATCTCGAGTTGGTCGATGGCGGCGGGGCGATAGATGTCCGCGGCCACAACGAACGGCCGGTAGCCGCGCTTCTTCAACAGGCGGCCGAGCTTGGCGGATGAGGTCGTCTTGCCCGAGCCGTGCAGACCGACCATCAGGATCTTCAGGGGTCGCGCGGTCGAAAGTGAATTCGCCCCTTCGCCCAGCAGCTTCACCAGCTCGTCATGGATGATCTTGACGATCTGCTGGCCCGGGGCGACGCCCTTCAGAACCTCCTGACCGACGCACTGCTGCTGGACCCGGTCGACGAACTCGCGCGTGACCTTGAAATGCACGTCGGCGGAGAGAAGGGCGGTGCGCACTTCCTTGAGCGCATCCGCCATGTTCTCCTCGGAGAGCCGGCCGACGCCGCGAAGATTGCGCAGGGCCTGGCCGAGTTTGTCGGTGAGGGATTCAAACATGGAGCCGAAACCGTTGGCCCATTTTCCCGGCCGAAGCAACTCCCGGGCGTGCTTGCGCCCGGCATTCCTTCCTCCGGACTTACGCCAGCGCCGTGCGGCCGTTTTTGATCTGGTTTATGATCTCCTCGACCTTCTGCACAATGGCGGAGGGCGAGAATGGCTTCACCACGTACGACATGACGTTGAGCCGGACGGCCTCGGTCACGCTTTGCCGCGTGCTCGTGCCCGTGCAGAGGATGATGGGCAGGGCCGAGATCTTCGGATGCTGGCGGAGGCGGGCCAACAGCTCGAGGCCGTTCACGCGCGGCATGGCCAGATCGAGGATCAGCAGGTCGAAAGCACGATCCGGATCGGTCAGGATCCACCAGGCTTCGTCGCCATCGCTGGCGAATGCGATGTGCTCGCGCGGGACGATCGACGCGAGCGCGTCGCGAAGCATGAATCGGCAGGCATCATCGTCATCGACTACCAGGATGCGCATGGGCTGGACTGAGGTTACCCCCCTAGAATCGGCTTGATATCCCGCGGGTTGAGAAACTTTCCGGACGGATTGTTTTGGTATTAAGTTTGGGGACCTGCACCCGTGCTCCGGCTAATTTCGTCCTCGTCAAAGCGGGGGGATTGCCGGATAACCGCCGCCCCTATGAATCCTGTTCTGCAGCTCTTGATCGACGGCGGCAGCCTCACGACCAGCCAGATGGCCACGGTCGTGGGACTGACCGAAGCGGAGGTTAATCAGCACCTGGAACAGTTGAAGAAGGACAAAATCTTCCTCGGCTGGCGTCCCGTGCTCGACCTTTCCCGTGAGGCAGCAGCCGGGTTCGCCGTGCGCGCGGTGATCGAAGTCCGGATCACGCCGGAACGCGGAGGTGGATTCAATCGCCACGCTGATCGCATCAGCCGGTTTGACGAGGTCGAATCGTGTTACCTGATGTCGGGAGGGTATGATCTGCTGGTGTTTGTGAAGGGAGCCTCGCTGCAAAAGGTGGCCTCGTTTGTGTCGGAGAAACTCTCGACGATCGACGGGGTGCTTTCGACCTCCACGCATTTCATGCTCCGGTGCTACAAGGAGCAGGGTTTCATGCTCGAAAACGGCGAGGGCCAGAACCACCGCCAGGCGGTGTCGCCCTGAGTAATACCCAAGGCGCCCAGCCCCGTCCGGGCGATCGCGTTGTCGGCCTTGCGCCGGAACGCCGGATCGCCCCACGGATGGCGGCGCCACCGTACCCACGACCATGAATCCACATCAATTTGTCGCCCGCCACGTCTCGACGCTCCCCAAGAGTGGCATCCGCGATTTCTTCGAGCTCGTCGCGAAAATGAAGGGGCAGGACGTCATCTCGCTCGGCGTGGGCGAACCCGACTTCGTCACGCCGTGGCACGTTCGCGAGGCGGCCATCTACGCGCTCGAAAAGGGCAAGACGTACTACACGTCCAACCTCGGCATGCCCGAACTGCGCAAGGAAATCTCGCGCTACGTCGAGGAGCACTTTGGGGTCACGTACCGTCCGGAGGACGAGATCATCGTGACCGTCGGTGTCAGCGAAGCGCTGGACCTGGCGTTTCGCGCCTTCTGCAATCCCGGCGACAAGGTGCTGTTTCACCAGCCGTGCTATGTCAGCTATCATCCGAGCATCACGCTGGTGCACGGGGCGGGCATCGCCGTGCCGACCTATGCCAAGGACAACTTTGCGCTGACGGCGGAGGCCCTGCGGGCCGCCTGGCAGCCGGGTGCGAAGATCCTGATGCTCAATCTGCCGTGCAACCCGACCGGTGGCACCTGCAGCCGCGAGCAGCTCGAGAAGATCGCGGCGTTCTGCCGTGAAAAGGATCTGCTGGTCCTCAGCGACGAGATCTACTCCGAGCTGACGTTCGACGGCACCCACACCAGCATCGCCTCGCTGCCGGGAATGGCGGAACGAACCATCTTCCTCCACGGGTTCTCGAAGGCCTTTGCCATGACGGGCTGGCGTATCGGTTACGCCTGCGGTCCGGCCGTGCTGATCGACGCGATGATGAAGGTGCACCAGTACGCCATGATGTGCGCGTCGATCATCGCGCAGGAAGGCGCGCTGGAGGCGCTGAAGCACGGTTGGGACTCCGTCCTCAAGATGCGCGAGCAGTACCACCGTCGCCGCGATCTCATCGTCCGCCGGTTCAACGAAATCGGGCTGACATGTCATTTGCCGCGCGGGTCCTTCTACGCGTTCCCGGACGTCACCCGCACCGGCCTCAGTGAGAAGGACTTCGCGGTCGGGCTCCTCCAGCAGGAGAAGGTCGCCGTCGTTCCCGGAACCGCCTTCGGCGAGAACGGACAGGGGCACGTGCGGGCCTGTTTCGCGACCGCCTACGATCAGATCATCGAGGCCTGCGACCGCGTCGCGCGCTTCGTCGACACAACCGGAGGCCCGCGGTAGTCTGCGGACCGGTTTGCGGCCATCGGGATTTCTGTTCGCGGACCGACCGCGGTCCCGCTATCGCATTTGGTCAACGCCCACCTTTTCATGAATCGCATCGTCGCCATCGTCGGCCGACCCAATGTCGGCAAGAGCCGGCTTTTCAACCGGCTCGCGCGCCGGCGCATCTCGATCGTCCATGACCAGCCGGGCGTCACGCGCGACGTCATCTCCACGGAGGTCGAAGACGGCGGCTACACGCTGCTCGACACCGGGGGCATCGGCTACAAGGGCGACGACACGCCCGCGGCGCTCACGAAGGCCTCCGAGCAGCAGGTGGAATTCGCGATGGCGACCGCAGCGCTCATCCTGTTCGTCGTCGATGGACTCAGCGGACTGAGCGCACTCGACGAGCGGATCGCGCAGATGCTGCGCAAAAGCCGGAAGACGGTGCGGCTGGTCGTCAACAAGGCCGATTTCGACGACGACAAGGTCGCGCTCGACGAGGCTTACCGCCTCGGACTCGGCGAGCCGTTGCGCGTGTCCGCCGAACACGGCCGGGGCGAGTCGGAGCTCCGGACCGCGATCATCGAGGCGCTCGGACCGGTCCCGGAGTCGATCGGGGAGACGCCGAAAACGGCGAAGGACCCCCTGTGCGTCTGCTTCATCGGTCGTCCGAACGTCGGCAAGTCGTCGCTCAGCAACCGGCTGCTCCAAAGCGACCGGTTGATCGTGAGCGACGTCCCCGGAACGACGCGCGACGCGATCGAACTGCCGTTCGAGTTCATCGGGCGAGACCGCAAATCGCATCCTTTCCGGTTGATCGACACCGCCGGCATCAAGGCCGCGACGAAGCTGGCCTCGCCGGTCGAGTACTTCTCCCGGCTGCGATCGCTCGACGCGATCAAGAAGACGGACGTGGTTTTCCTCGTCCTCGACGCACTCGAAGGCGTGACGCAGCAGGACAAGGCGATCGCCGGCGAAGCGGTGAAGGAGGGGAAACCGATCGTGATCGTCGTCAACAAATGGGACCTCGTGCAGAAGGCGTTCAAGGAGCGCGGCGGTTTCGAACCGTATGAAAGCGAGCGAGATTACCGGGAGAAATACGAGCGGGCGCTGTTTGACCGGCTGTTCTTCACGCCCGGTTCGCCGGTCATTTTCGTGTCGGCGATGAGCGGCTATGAGGTCGACCGGATGCTCAACGCCGCGGTGAGGATCAACCGGACGCTCGACAAGAAACTGCCGACGGCGAAGTTGAACCAGGCGCTCGCGTTCCTGACCGAACGGACGCCCCCGCCGGCGATCGGTGGAAAACGCTTCCGGGTCTACTACGCGACCCAGACCGGCAACCGCCCGTTCCGCATCCGCCTGTTTTGCAATCGTGAAGAGAAGCTGGGCGAGAGTTACCGTCGCTACCTCGAGGCGGGACTGGTCGAGGAGTTCGATCTCGCGGGGTGCCCCATCCAGTTCGAGCTTGAGGGCAAGAAGCGCGAGGACCGTTCGGGTGAAATTCCGAGCGGCGAATCGGCCGCCAGCCGCCCCACGCCGCGCTGGAAGAAGGCCGAGGAACGTCCGACGCTCGAGGACTGACGCGGCTGGCTGAGCCGAGATCGCGACGTTTTCCGTTGGCCGGACGCCCCGTCGCCAATCGGAAGTCGCCAATCACCAGGAGCCGAATCTAGCGTCGGCGCTGCATGTCGTCGCCGCTCCGCCTGGTGTTTCTTGGTTCCGATCCGATCGCGCTGCCGTTGCTGGAATGGCTTGCGGGCGAGGGTGGTGCCGTCGCCCGGGTCGTGGCGGTATTCACGCAGCCCGACCGTCCCGTCGGCCGCGGCCAGAAGGTTCAGGCCAACGCGATCAAGGCGTGGGCGCTCGCCCACGAGTTGCCGGTGTACCAGCCGGAAAAGCTCGTCCCCGACGTGCGGGCGCAACTCGCGGCGCTCCAGGCGGACGTGTCGCTGGTGATGGCCTACGGGCATATCCTGCGCGACGAGTTCATCGGCACTCCGCGCCTCGGGACGTTGAATCTCCACACCTCCGTGCTGCCAAAATACCGCGGCGCCTCCCCGATCCAGACCGCGATCGCGAACGGCGAGCAGGAAACGGGTGTCACGCTCATGCGCATCGTCCGCCGGCTCGACGCGGGTCCGGTGGCGGATGCGGAGCCGGTCCGGATCGATTCGCTCGACACTGCCACCATCGTCGAGGGCAAGCTTGCGGCGGCCTGTGTTCCGTTGCTCCGTCGCGCGCTTCCCCGGCTTCGGGACGGCTCGCTGACGTTCTCGGAGCAGGACGACTCGGCGGCAACGTACTGCCGGAAACTGGTCAAGGAGGACGGGGTGATCGATTTTGCCGCGTCCGCCGTCGCGATCGCGGCGCGGATCAATGGTTTGTTCCCCTGGCCGGGATGCACCATCGAGGTGAACGGCCAGGGAGTTAAGCTCGGCCTGGCGGACGCCATCGCTTCGGGCCCTGAGGTTCTGCCGCCGGGCACCGTTCTCGGTTCCGATTCCGTCGGGTTGCTGGTTCAGACCGGCGATGGCGTGGTCAGGCTTCGGCGGCTGCAGCGCCCCGGGGGCAGGATGCTCGAAGCCGTGGAATTCCTGCGCGGCTTTCCGATTCCGCTCCGGACCGTCCTCTCCTCACGCCCCATGCCCGGCCTGGTGACCTGGACCTGAATGCCGATGGGCCGGAGCGTGTTGAAATGAAGGGAACGTGTTCGATGGTGAATCGCCAGCGGCCGCTGGAAATTTTCCGGTATATGACAAGCCGCTTGTTTTCGCAGGAGCTTTTCGCAAGCTCGGCACCCATGTGGAGATTTCTCGTGATTGGCTGGATGACGACCGCCGCCGCCTTGGCCCAGGTCGGTCCGTCGGCGGTTGATTTCGCCAATCTTCGCGAGGACGTTCGCGGGCTCACGCAGCGGGTGGGCGATCTTTCGCTCCGCGTCGAACAGCTCGAACGCGAAAATGGCGACCTGCGGCAGCGGCTGGCGGCGGGGAACCAGCATTATGTGACGCTTACGCAGCTGAACGCGGCGATCGACGACCTCAACCGGACGATCCAGACGGCGGTGTCGACGTCAAAGAACGAGACGCTCCAGCAGGTGGCCACGCAGATGGAGAAACTGGCGAAGCAGACGAACGCCGCGCTTGATTCCCTCGCCAAGGCGCAGGCCGCCCGGCCGGCCGTGCAGACTTCGTTTTCGGACAGCTATGCAAAGGAAGGCACCAGTTACACGGTGCAGAAGGGGGACACGCTCGCGCGCATCGCGAAGAAGATCGGAGCGCGGGAACAGGATATCATCAATGCGAACAAGATCCAGGACCCCTCCCGGATCGTGGTCGGTCAGACGCTCTTCATTCCAAATCCGCCAACCGGCGCAGCCAAATAGCCATGTCGGCAGCTCCCAAATCTCGTCTGGGTCGTGGACTCGGCGGCCTGATTGCCGCCGCCAAATCATCGGCGGGCGCACCCGCCGCGCATGCGAGCGACGCTCATCCGCCCGCCGGCGCCGCTGCGCCGGCGGCTGCGGCCGCCGCCACACCGGCGGGAGCCCCGGGCTACCAGGAGGTCGCCATCCATCTGATCGAGCCGAGTCCCTATCAGGCCCGCCGGGAGATCACGCCCGACCAATTGAACGAGTTGGCGGAAAGCATCCGGTCGGAAGGCCTGCTGCAGCCGGTGGTCGTGCGCAAGACCGGGGAAAAATTCCAGCTCATCGCCGGTGAACGCCGCTGGCGCGCGTTTCAGCTCCTGAAGATCAAGAGCATTCCGGCCCGCGTCGTCGAGGCGAGCAACGCGTCGTCCGCGGCCCTGGGCTTGATCGAGAACTTGCAGCGCGAGGGGCTGAACCCGATCGAAGAGGCTCACGGGTATGCCAGCTTGATCCGGGATTTCGACCTCACGCAGGAAACCGCCGCCGAGAGGGTGGGGAAGGGCCGGGCCTCCGTGGCCAACGCGCTGCGACTGCTCTCGCTCGATGTCGAACTCCAGGGCTATGTGGCGAAGAACCTCCTGAGCGTCGGCCATGCCAAGGTGCTGCTCGGGGTTGATGACGCAGCACAGCGGACCGTGCTGGCACGGCGAATCATCGAGGAGGGACTCAGTGTCCGTGTCACGGAGAAGCTGGCCACGTCGGCCAAGGCGGGCCACTCGGGTGCAGCGCGCAATGGACGTCCGTCCTCCCTCTCGCCGCAGGACGCGGCCGCGGTCGCGGGCATCGAGAAGAAGCTCACGTCGCATCTCGGAGCCCGGGTGGCGGTCCTCCACACCCCGAAGAAGGGGCGGATCGTGATCGAATATCGCGGCAACGAGGATCTCCAGCGTCTGCTCGAGAAGCTCGGCGTCGAGGCGTAGGCTGGGCGGTGCCCCGCCGGTCGTGACGATATAGCGACCGAGACTTCGGAGCGTCGCGTCAAACGACGTTGCGCGAGACTGTGACGGTCGGCCTCCTCCCGTCTGTACCGATGCTGTGTCGGACGGGTTTCGTTCCTGCTGGCCGGGCTCCTGACATACGGTTGTCACGGGATTGGTGTAGGATGGGGGCGTCATGAACACCGACGATCCCGCTGATATCGCGTTCCTGCCCCACGGGTGTGGATTGGCTCTCGGACTCCTCCTGATTATCGCGCTCCCGGGCGAGCACCGACCATCGGCGACCGACACGCATCCAGCGACAACCCGGCGCGGGACGCCCGGCGGGCGGTTGGCGTGCGGCGATGCTTCGATGAACCCGGCATCCCTCCCGCCGGTGCGCGGCTGACACTTTTCCCATGACCACATCCCAAATAGCCACCCAACTCGTCGAGCTGTGCCGCCGTGGTGATTATCTCGGCGCGCAACGCGAGCTGTATGCCGCGGACGCCGTGAGCATCGAACCGGAAGGCAGTCCGACCCAATCGACTCGCGGGCTTCCCGCAATCCAGCAGAAAACCCGCGACTTCGAGACCACCTTCGAGGCCCATGGCGGAATGATCAGTGATCCCGTCGTCGCGGATCCGTTCTTTGCCTGTACGATGTCCCTTGATGTGACGCAACGGGCCTCGGGCCGGCGAATCACACTTTCCGAGGTCTGCGTGTATGAAGTGAAGGACGGGAAAATCATCCGCGAGCAGTTCTTCTATCGGCCGCGTCCGTGACCGGCGGCGTGCTGCGCTTCGAATCACCTCCGGCGGCGTCAGCGTCCGCCCGCGGGTGACGTGCATTCGAACTCATAGTGTCCGGCGCCCACCTCGTACGTCGGCCGTCCATCGATCTCCGATCGCGGCGACACGCCAACGGCGCGCGCAGCCGCCACGCCACCTTCGGAGACGATCGCGCCGGCTGGAACCGGCATTTCGACCAGG
>DASZYH010000036.1:0-7528 GCA_035545515.1 Opitutaceae bacterium | reverse complement strand
GCCGGCGCGTAGCCCGCGGGGCCGGAGCGTGGCCGGTTGAATGTTTAAGTAAAACGATCGTTGCAGAGGCGGGAGGAACCGGTACGCCGTTCGCCGCCCGCGCGACTCCGCGGGTTCCCCCCCCCCAGGCCCCGACGTTTTCCCTCGCTCCTCGCGGCGCTTGCGCTGGCCGCGATCCTACCCGCGCATTCGGCTCCGCGTCCGCCGAACCAGATCTTCGTCCTGGTCGACGACATGGGGCGCGACTGGGTCGGCGCGTACGGCGCCGCGAACGCGACGCCGGCGTTTGACCGGCTCGCGACCGACGGCGTCCGGTTCAAGGTCGCCTGGGCCACCCCGCTCTGCACGACGACGCGGGTGTCGATGCTTACCGGGCAATACCCATATCACAACGGCTGGACGCGACACTACGACGTCCCCCGCTGGGGCGGGGTGGGGCTCGATCCGGGCCGGTTCACGACGCTGGGCATGTTCATGCACCGGGCCGGTTACGTGACGGCGATCGCCGGCAAGTGGCAGGTCAACGACCTCCGGCCGGATCCGCATATCATGCAGCGCCACGGTTTCGACGAATACGACCTCTGGCCCGGTGTGGAATCGGGCAATCCGGCGAGCGAGAAGCGGTATTGGGACGCCTATCTGGAGCACGACGGCCGTCGCCGCGCTCACACCGGCGAGTTCGGACCCGACGTGGTCCAGCGATTCGTGCTCGATTTCATCCGGCGCAACCGCGATCGGCCCTTCTTCCTCTATTACCCGATGATCAACGTCCACGCGCCGAACGAGCCCACGCCCCTCAATCGCGCGCATCCACCGAAGGGCGAGGCGGCGCTCTATGCGGGGATGGTGACTTACACCGACCGGCAGGTGGCCGAACTGCTGCGGACCCTCGACGAACTCGGGCTCAGCGACCACACGATCGTCTATCTGGCGGGCGACAACGGCTCGTCAACCGGCGGCACCCTCCATGGGCGCCCCATGCCCGCCGCCAAGAACCGGCTCTCCGATCTCGGCGTTCACGTCCCGCTGATCGTCTGGGGACCAGGCATTGTCCGCCGCGGCGTGGTGTCGGACGCGCTCACGGACTTCACGGACCTGCTCCCGACGATGGTGGAATTCGCCGGGGCACATCTGCCCGCGCCGGGCACGTTCGATGGCCATTCGCTCGTGCCGGAATTGACGGGACGCCCCGGGAATGAACCGCCACGGGACTGGGTTTTCACCGAGTACGGCAACGGCCGGGCGGTGCGGGACCAGCGCTACATCTACGACAACTCCGGCAAATTCTACGACCTCTGGACAGATCCGCTCCAGCAGCACGACCTGTCGGCGAATCAGACGCCCAATCTGGTGCGGGAGCGGGATCATCTCGGCGATGTGCTCGCCCGCCGGCCGCCCGACGGTCCGGTTCCATTCCCGGAGTTCGCCCACGCGGAGCAGCTCCTGCGCGATACGATGGCCAAGGCGCGGGCGCGCCGCGAAGCGGCGGCGATGCCGCACTGAGTCGCAACCCGGATTTTCCACCTGCTGATGCGACTCCATGACCTGTTTTCCCTCCGGCGCGCGCCGCTGCTTCTGGCGTTCGCCGTCCTGTTGATGGCCGGATCGTCGGTTCGCGCCGACGAGATCTACGTTTCGCCCCAGGGCCGCGATGCCGCGCCAGGCACGCCCGATTCGCCGGTGGCGACCCTGTCGCACGCCGTCGAGCTCGCGCAGCCGCTGCGCCACGCGGGCCACGACGTCCGAATCGTGCTCCGGGGTGGACGCTACCAGCTCGACGAGACGCTGGTGCTGTCCGACCAGGAGGCCGGCCGGCTCGCGTTCGTCGCGTTCCCCGGCGAGACGCCGATCATCAGCGGCGGCGTGCCGGTCACGAACTGGCGGCGCGTCCCCGCGGCCGAGGAGCCGGCGGGCACGACGACCGCGGCGCACGGCCATCTCTGGGTCGCGGACCTTCCGGCGACGCGGGGTGGCGCCTGGCGGTTCCATGCGCTTTACGACGGCCTCGACTTCCTGCCGCGCGCGCGTTCGCGCGAATACCTCACCCGGTCCAAGCACGTCGGGCTCGCCGAGCGTCTCGAACACCGTGACCGCCTCGAATATCCCGCGGGTTCGATCAAGCCGTGGAGCAACCTCGACGATGTCGAAATCCTCAGCCGGCCAAATCACAACTGGCTCGTCAACTACCTGCCGATCGCGTCGATCGATGAGGCGACGCTGACGCTCCGCACGGCGGTCCCGGCGACCTACACACCGACCGGCCGGTTCTGGGTGGAAAACGTGATGGAGGCGCTCGACGAGCCGGGCGAGTGGGTGCTGAACACGCACGAAGGCCGGCTTTATCTCTGGCCGCGCGGCCCGCAGCCCGACGGGCAGATCCTGGCTCCGCGGCTGACGACGCTGATCCGGGTCGCCGGCCGGCCGGACGACTGGGGCGACCACGACCAGCCCGTGACGGGCGTCTCGTTCACGGGACTCACGTTCGCCCACACCGACCGCGACGTCTGGCGCCCGAACGATGCCGGGCTGCAGCACGACTGGGCGATGTGGGACAAGGACGACGCGTGCCTGCGGTTCCGCGTCGCCCGCGACTGCCAGGTGCGGGACTGCACCTTCGTGGCGGCGGGCGGCTTCGGCGTGCGCGCCGACCTTTACGCCCAGGACATCTCGATCCGCGGCAGCACGTTTCACGATCTCGGCAGCGGGGGCGTGCTTCTCTGCGGCTACGGTCCCGGGACGAAGGACGTGAACCACGGGAACGAGGTCGTGGACAACGAATTCTACCGGACCGGACGCCTGTGGTGGCACGCCCCGGCGGTGTTCCTCTGGCAGAGCGGCCGAAACCGCGTTTCGCACAATTACCTCCACGACCTGCCCTACAACGGCATCGTCCTCAGCGGGGTCCGCCCCCGGCATTTCGGGGTGGCGACGCCCAAGATTCCCAACCCGAAATATCCGCCGGGCATCCGCGAGGACATGCGCACGATGCGGTGGCGCGAGATCGGCAACCCGCGAACGATCGACGAAACGCTGAAATACGCCCACACGCGCGACAACCTGATTTCGGAAAACGAAATCCACGACGCGATGCAGGTGCTCGACGACGGCAACGCGATCTATCTTTCGGCGGCGGGGAAGGGGAATGTCGTCCGCCGCAACGTCATCTACCGCATGGGCCATTCGGCGGCGATCCGGACGGACGACGACCAGTCCTACTGCCGGATCACCGAGAACGTGACCATCGGGTCCGGCATCGTCGTCAAGGACTACAACGAGACCTGGAACAATCTCATGATCAACGGCGGCCTGCGGATCATCTCCGACCGGATCGATTCGCGAATCGAGCGGAACGTCTATGTCGCCTACGCGCCGTCGGCGGAGTTCTACGTCGTCGACGTCGTGAACAGCTACTTCGGCAACGCGAAGGACGATACGATGCTCGGCAATTACAACCCGGCGCAGCCGCCGATCATCCCGCCGCACACCGATGAGAACGTGTTTTCCTGCGGCAATCCGGCGGCGGCCCGGGCGTTCGTGGCGGACATGCGCCGGAAATGGGGCAACGACCGGACCAGTATCGTCGCCGATCCGCAGCTCGAGGATCCGGCACACGGTGACTTCCGGTTCAAACCGGGTTCCCCGGCCGCCGCGCTCGGCATTGTTTCGGTGGATACGCGGCACGTCGGACTGCTGCGCGAGCCGATGTGCGAGCGGTTGCGTCACACCGCGGGACTCGACCTGTCGGTGCACGGTCCCGTCCAGCCATGAACCACCCGTCGCGCCGGGCGTGGGCCCGAGGCGTCCGGAGGGCGCTCGGCGCGATCCTGCTGCTGCCGGTGGCGGCGGCCCTGGGGGCGGAGCTCCACGTCGCCCCCGGCGGCTCCGATGCCGCCGCCGGAACGGCCATCGCGCCGGTGGCGACGCTCCGCCGAGCCGTGGAACTGGCCCGGGAGCGCTGGCCGGGTCGGGGCGCGACGATCTGGGTCCACGGCGGCGTGTACCGCCTCGACCGGACGCTGGTCCTCGGGCCGGCGGACAGTCGTTCGCCCGCGGATCCCCTGACAATCGCCGCCGAACCGGGGGAGCATGTCGTCATCAGCGGCGGCGAACCGATTCGCAACTGGCGCCGGCTGCCGGCGACCGAGGAGCCGCCCGGCGTCACGGCCGCGGCGCACGGGCACCTTTGGGCCGCCGATCTTCCCGCACGCGGCGCCGCCCCGTGGCGGTTCCACGTGCTGTACGACGGCATGACGCTGTTGCCGCGAGCCCGATCGCCGGAGTACACGACGCGGAGCGCACGCGTGCCGTTCGCCCGCCGGATGGAGCGGCGCGACGTCCTCGATTTTCCCGCCGGGAGCGTGACGCCGTGGCCAAACCTGCGTGACGTCGAGATCTTCTGCCGGCCGAACCACGACTGGCTCGTCAATTACCTCGGGCTCGCCTCCGTCGATGCAGCGCATCTGACCGCGAGGACGACGGTGCCCGCGACGTACGGAATCAACGGTCCATTCTGGGTCGAGAACACGATCGAGTCCCTCGATGAACCGGGGGAGTGGGTCCTGGATTCGGCGGCACGCCGGGTGTACCTCTGGCCGCGCGGTGCCGCGCCCGGCAACGACCTCGTCGCGCCCGTCCTGAGCACGCTGGTGCGGGTGGCCGGGCGCGAGGATCCCGAGGGAAGCGCCGATGTGCCGGTGCGCGGGATCCGGTTCGTCGGGCTTACGTTCGCGCAGACCGAGCGCGCGGTTTGGGCGGCAACGGATGCCGGCGTGCAGCACGACTGGGCGATGGCAGACAAGGACGACGCGTGTCTGCGCTTCCGCGTCGCGACGGATTGCGAGGTAAGCGGCTGCACGTTCGAGGCCGCCGGCGGCTTTGGGGTTCGCGGCGACCTGCTCGCCCAGCGGATCGCGATCCACGACTGCCGGTTTCGCGATCTGGGCGCCGGCGGCGTGCTGTTCTGCGGGTACGGACCGGGCACGAAGGATGTGAACCACGACAACCGCGTCACCGAGGATGAATTCTGCCGGCTCGGCCAATTGTGGTGGGATGCGCCGGCGGTCATGTTGTGGCAGAGCGGGACGAATCTCGTCGCGCACAACCTGATCCATGACCTGCCCTACAACGGCATCGTGATCGACGGTGTGCGGCCCCGGTTCTTCGGCATCGACACGCCGGAAGTCGGGCACCCGTCGTTTCCGCCGGGGTTGCGGGAGAACCTGCGGCTGATGCGCTGGAATGAAATCGGGATCGTGCGGAATGCGGCCGACGTGGTCCGGTTTGCCCACAGCCGCGGAAACGTGATTCGCGACAACGAGATTCACGACGTGATGCTCCGGCTGCACGACGGCAATGCGATCTACCTATCGGCCGCCGGCCCGGGCAACGTCGTCCACCGCAATGTCGTGTACCGGATGGGGGACTCGGCGGCGATCCGGACCGACGACGACCAATCGGGGACGTCGATCACCGAAAACGTCCTCATCGGGAGCGGACTCGTGATCAAGGATGCGAACGACGCCTGGAACAACGTGCTGATCGACGGCACGCTACGGGTGATCTCGAACCATCCCGAGTGCCGCCTCGAGCGGAATGTTTTCTACTTCACCCATCCGACGACCGAGTTCTGCCGGTACGACGTGAAGAACGGGTACTACTTCGCGGACATCCTCGCGGCCGGCGGCCACGTGACGCCGCCCCGCGCGGACCGGAACCTCTACTTTGCGCCGGACCAGGCGGCCGCCGAGGCGCTGGTCGAGGGAATGCGGAAAACGTGGGGTGCAGACCGGGCGAGCGTCGTGGCGGACCCGCGGTTTCGCGACGCCGCCCACGGGGATTTTCGGTTTGCCGACGGCTCGCCCGCGCTGGCGCTCGGGATCCAGTCCATCGATCTTGCGGGCGTCGGTCTCAGCCGCGACCCGTGCAAACACCGGCTGAGCCAGCAGCCCTGGCGCTGAGTGCGGTCGCGCGCCTTCCGCCGCGCCGGTGGAGACCGATGTCTCCATCGGTCTGGGGCGGTCGGGCAACGCGATGTGGACATCGCATTCCACCGGCATGCTGTCCTTACGCCGCATCACTGAGTGCGGTCGCGTCCGTGGTCAAACCGACATGAGTGGTAGGGCGGCCAGTCCCTTGGCCGCCACAGGAATGGTCGAATCGCTGCCGGATGTTCACGAGGCGCGGAAGGGACTCCGCGCCCCCTACCATACCTGTTCGCCGTTCCTACCGCTCGAGGCGTCCGCCGGCGTATTCGACGACGTAGACGGTGCCGAGGGGATTCGTGCCCTGGCGCAGGGGCGCGATGTACCGTCGGCCGTCGGCGGTGGTCTTGACGTCGAGTGGCGTGTGCTTCGGATCGGCCAGCGCGTACACGGCGGTGATTTGATTCCGGAACGCGGGAAACACCACGTAGCCCTGCTGGCCGACGTGTTCCATCTCGAACACGGTGATAAAGAGCCGTCCGGGTTTCGTCGTGCAGCGCCAACCCTTGAACGGCAGGAAGACCGGTGCGCCATTCCGGTCTCGCAGCGTCCGGCTGGATTCCCCGAACTCCTCGCCGAAAGGCGAGGGCCCGGCGCCGTAGATCGCAGCGCCGTTTTCGTGGAGCCAGCGACCGACGGCGCGGAGCGAATCCTGGCAGGTCGTAGGAATGACGCCGTCGCCGGTCGGGCCCACGTTGAGCAGGTAGTTGCCGCCCTTGGACACCACGTCGACCAGGTTGAAGACGAGCCGGCCGGGAGATTTCCAGTTCACGTCGTCGCGGCGGTAGCCCCACGTGTTGTTCAACGTGGCGGGAACCTCCCACGGGCCGGGCTCCACGTGATCGGGAATCGCGTTGTCGCGCATGCTGCGGTAATCGCCGGCCTCGCCGAGGCGGCCGTCGATCAGGCAACCGGGCTGAAGCGTGCGGACCAGTTCGACGAACCGATGGGCGCGCGCGCCGGCCATCATCAGCGGCGTGTCGAACCAGAGCAGCGCCAGCGGACCGTAATTCGTCAGGAGCTCGCGGACCTGCGGCTCCGATTTTGTCCGAAGATAGGCATCGAAGGAGCCGTCGCGTGCCTTCACGGCGTCGGCCGGAAAGTCCCAGTCGTTGCCGGCGCCACCGGGCTCATGCCAGTCCTGGGCCTGCGAATAGTAGACGCCGAAGCGAAGCCCGTGCCGACGACAGGCGGCGGCGAGTTCGCCGACGATGTCGCGATGAAACGGCGTGGCGTCGACGCTGTTGTAGCGGCTGGCTTTCGAGGCGAAGAGGGCGAACCCCTCGTGGTGCTTTGCGGTGATGACCACGTATTTCATCCCACTGTCGACGGCGAGCTGAGCCCAGGCGTCGGCATCGAAGGCCCGCGGATTGAATTGGGCCGCGAGGCGTTCGTAGCGGGCGACAGGAATCTGGCCGCGCTTCATGATCCATTCGCCGGCCCCCGGGACGCGCCGTCCGTCCCAGTAGCCGCCGGCGATCGAATACAGGCCCCAGTGGATGAAGAGCCCGAACTTGTCGTGTTCGAACCACGCGACGCGGGACGAA
>DASZYH010000035.1:0-9533 GCA_035545515.1 Opitutaceae bacterium | reverse complement strand
CGATTTTCCAGCGACAAAGAACGAGCCGGTGCGGCACGGCTCCGCCCCGGTGACGTGGGAACGACGTCGCGGCGTGAGACCCGTTCCGACAGCGAGCGAGCGCCGCGGATCGAAGCTCGCGTCAGGCTGTCCGCCACGGCGCGAAGCGCCGTGAATCCGCTCAGCACGGATCAAGCGTGCCGCTCGCTCCCACGTCGCCGCGATCGATCCTCACGTGCGGCCGGCGACGGGCAAATCGACCCGGGGCATGAGCTCGCTGAACGGCAACGCCGTGGCGCCGGCGCGCGCGGGCGGCTCTTCCGGAACGATCTTCCCGTAATCGAGTTTGATGATCCGGTCGGCCACGTGGAAATATTTGTCGTCGTGCGTGATCGCGAGGACCGTCTTGTTCTTCGCCTTCAGTTCGGGGAGGAGCTGGGTGTAGAACACCTCCTTGAACAGCGGATCCTGGTCCGACGCCCACTCGTCGAACAGATAGAACGGCCGGTCCTCGAGGTAGGCGTTGAGCAGCGCGAGCCGCTTGCGCTGGCCCTGCGAGAGCTGCGTCGTCGAGAGGACGCCGTCGACGACCTTCACCTTGTGGTTCAGGTGCAGTTGCTCGAGATACTCGCGGGCCTGGCGGTCGAGGTCGCGTCCGGGCTGACCGAGCAGGCTGTCGAACAGGTAGAAATCCGCGAACACCGCCGAGAAACACTGCCGGTAGTCGTCACGGGTCTGCTCGTTCACCAGGCGTCCGTTCAGCCGGATCGTGCCCTGTTCCGGCGGGTACAGCCCGGTGATCACCTTGGCGAGCGTCGATTTGCCGCTGCCGTTGCCGCCCACGAGGAAAACCACCTCGCCGGGCTGGAACGTGAGGTTGATCGGCCCGAGCGAGAAATGATCATCCTCCCGCTCGCGGTGGTAGGAATGCGTGAGGCCGACAAGCTCCAGCTTCTCGAAACGCGGCGCATGCGTCGGCATCGTGATCGGGCAGTTGTCGCCCGCCTTCTGGGATAGCGCCAGGCCGAGCTCGTCGATCTTGCGCAGCGCCGCGCTGGCGCGCCCGAACAGCGACAGGCTGCCCAGCACGCCTGACAGCGGTCCCATCAGGTACAGGGTCGCCACGACATATCCGGTGAGCGCGTGCGGACTCACGTTCCGGAGTTCCGGCAGCAGGAACAGGATCAATCCGATGAGCGTGAAAAAGAGCAGATGGCTCCAGTTGTGCGCCACGATGAACCGCATTTCCGCGGCGACCGCGTGGCGCTTGTAGCGCTCCGTGCTCGTGTGAATGTTGTCGGCGAAGAACACGCCGCGGCGCTCGCGGTGCAGCTTCAGTTCCTTCATCCCCTCCGTCAGGGCGCGGAAGTGCTTGAAGAGCCGATCCTGCTCGTCGCGGGCCTCGTAGAGATGCCGGAAGCCGTTGCGGATGAGCACGCGGTAGGCGACCGCCCCGAAGAGGATGAACACGGCCATGACGCCGAGGACGCTCGGCGAAAGGTAGCCGAGATAGATCGCCCCGCCGACGAGGATCGCCACGTTCACCGCGAATGTCGGGATGGCGAGCATCGCCTCCGTGAGGCTCAGCACGTCCTCCGTCAGCGCCACCATCAGCCGCGGTGCGCCGATCTCCTCGAGCTGGCGCAGCGGCACCGCGAGAATCTTGCCGACGAGATCGCGGCGGAGGGACGCGCTGCTGCGCTGCGAGAAATGCGCCAGGGTGACCTGGGCAAAGTAGTTCGTCAGCAGCCGCGCCATTCCCAGCGCCACGAAGCACCAGATCAGGACCTTCGCGGGATGACCGGAATGATTCAGCGCCGAATTGACGACGGCGATCAGTCCCGCATTGGCCGCCCCGCTGGCGAGAGCCGCCGCGAAGGTGCAGATCATCATTACGCGCGATCCCCGAAAAAAGAATCGGATCAGATTCATAAAAATTGTCCTCCCAGTTCCATTCCTTGCTCCAGGCGCAGCTGGCGCACCCGAAGACCGGCGCCATCAGGTGTGCCGGCCGTGATGTTGTCCCAGTCGAAAGCCGCGATCTCCCGCGCGGCGGAGTTTACCGCCACCGCGCCGGCATAACCCTCGTCGATCGCGAGCGGATGAATCGAGAATCCCGGCTCGCCGACGGTGTCCGTCGGCCCGCCCGGGCTTCCCCCGAGGCCGACGCCGACGGCCTTGAGCCAGGCTTCCTGCCGGGTCCAGGCCTCGAAGAACGCCTGCTGGCGTCGGTCGGGCGGGGCGGCCCGCAGGCGCGCGTTCTCTGCCCTGGAGAAATACGTCGCAGCGATCTGCTCCCAATCCGGCAATTCGCGCACCCGCTCGACGTCGACGCCAACCTCGCCGACCCCGGTGAAGGCATACACGGCAATCGCGTCCGAATGCGCGAGGTTGAAATGAAGCGGTCGCGGCGGGGTTTCGGCGAGGGCGGGTTTGCCGTTCGGGCCGTAGCGGAACCGAATATCGGCCGCCGGACGGTCGAGATACCGGGCCAGCAGCAGGCGCAGGATGCCGCGGCCCACGATGAACCGGCGGCGGTCCCGTTCAAAAAAGAATTCCGCGGCGCGGTGCCGCTCGTCGGCCGAAAGCAGCACCTCGGACTCCGCGAGGAGCCGGTCGGGGACGCCATCCAGCGCGGCGCGCCACACGTCCACGCGCCGCCGGCACCAGAGATCCTCGGGGCCGCCCGTCCGCCGGCGCGCCATGACAGCGGCCGCGTGGCGGCGCTTCCCCGGCGGCGTCCGCCGCAGTCGTTCTCCGCGGCTCATGACGGTTCCTCCCCGCCCGGACGGGCGGCCGCGGCACCAAGGCAGGAGCGCAGCGCCTCCGCCACGCCCGTGACGAAGGGCTCGGCGAGCACGTTGCCATGGCCGCCGCGCACGATCTTCACCTCCACTCCGCCCCGCGCCAGTTCCCCCCAGCCGTACCGGGGGTCGAAGGAACACAGCAACGGGTGGCCGCGGGTACGAAACAGCGTCACGCGCCCGGGATACGGACCCGGCTGATAGTTCATCAGGGCGCGCACATGCGCGCCCCACAAGGCGCGGCGCTCCTCCGAGTAGGCCGCCAGGTCGACGATCTGGTCGATGTCGCCCAAGGCCACCTCGGCGTGCGGATGTCCCACCGCCTCGTTCGTCCGCTTCCGCAGCAGCCGCAGTTTCCAGCGGACGAATTCACGGCGTTCGCGCCACGTCCACCGGAAGAGGAAGCAGCTGACCCAGTAGCCGAAGTTGGCCAGGAACCGGCACTGCCACCGGGGCGACCACCGGTTCCAGTCCTTCTGGTACCGGGTGTTCGGCGGGGAGCCATTGATCAGCGCCAGGAGCGCCACCTCCTCGCCGCGGGCCCGGAGCTGCCGCGCCATCTCGTACGCGACGATGCCGCCGAAACAGTATCCGCCAATCAGGTACGGACCGCGGGGCTGGTGCGCCCGCAGGTCGGCGACGTACGTCGCCGCCATGTCCTCGATCGTCGGCCACTCCGGCAGGCCGTCCAGCCCGCGCGACTTGAAGGCATAGAGCGGCTGGTCCGGTCCCAGGTGCCGCGCGAGGTTCGCATAGCCCCAGAACATGCCGCCGCCGACCCCGTGCACCAGATACAGCCGCGGCCGGGTGCCCTGGCCGTGGATCTCGACCACCGACGTCGCCGGCGCGTAACGCGGCTCCGGATCGCGGAGCAGGCGGGCCAGTTGATCCACGGTCCGATGCTGGAAGATCGCGGCCACCGGCAGTTTCTTGCCAAAGGTCTTTTCCAACTGGGCGGTCATCCGCACCGCGAGCAGCGAATGTCCGCCCAGCGCGAAGAACTGGTCATGGATGCCGACGGGCCGGACATTCAGCACGTTCTCCCAGATGGTCACGAGTTGCCGCTCGATGTCATCCCGCGGCACCACGTAGTGTCCCTGCAGATCCGGGCGGGCCCCGTCGGAAACGGGCAGCGCCGCCACGTCGAGCTTTCCATTGGGCGTCAGCGGCAGCGCGTCCCGGGTGATGAAAGCGGCGGGAACCAGATAGTCCGGCAGTTTCTCCTCCAGGTGCACCCGCCACACATCCGTGGCCGGAGCCGGGGTTTCCTTTGCCACGAGATACGCGACCAGGCGCTTTTCCCCCGCCCCGTCGTCGCGCACCACGACCGCGCACTCCTTCACGCCGGGATGCGCCGCCAGCACCGATTCCACCTCGGCGGGTTCGACCCGGAAGCCCCGGATCTTCACCTGCCGGTCAATCCGGCCCAGGAACTCGATGCTGCCGTCCGGGAGCCACCGCGCGCGGTCGCCCGTCTTGTACAGCCGGGCCTCGGGATCACGGCTGAAGGGATGCGAAATGAACTTTTCCCGCGTCAGTTCGGGACGGTTCCAGTATCCGCGCGCCAGGCCGTCGCCGCCCGCGTAAAGTTCTCCCGGCACGCCCACCGGCACCGGCTGGAGATTGTGGTCGAGGATGTAGACCTGGGTGTTCGCAATGGGCCGGCCGATCGGAACGGAACGTCCCGGCAGCGGCGGGGCCGTGATCCGATGGCAGCACGTGAAAGTCGTGTTTTCCGTCGGTCCATACCCGTTGATCAGCTGCGTTCGCGGCAGCAATTCCAGCGCGCGAGCCACGTGGGCCGGCGACAGCACGTCGCCACCCGCGAGCAGCTGGCGGACGTTCTGGAGACGGTCAATCTGCTCCTCGATCATCTGGTGAAAGAGTCCCGCGGTCAGCCAGGCCGTCGTCACTCCATTTCGTTCGATGAACCCGCCCAGGTCGGCGAGCGAAGAGGGTCCCGGGGGATACACCTCGAGCCGGGCGCCGTTCAGCAGCGCCCCCCAGATTTCCAGCGTCGACGCGTCGAACGCGATCGGCGCGAACTGGAGGAACACGTCGTCAGGGCCAAACCGGGCAAAATCGGTCTTCTGCACCAGCCGCACGATCCCCCGGTGCGGCACCGCCACGCCCTTGGGGGTGCCGGTCGAGCCGGACGTGTAACTGACGTACGCGAGGCTTTCGGCGAGGATCTCCGCGCCGACCGGAGCATCGCTTTCCGTCGCGACCTCGTCCCACTGCGAGTCAAGGCACAGGATTTCCGGACTCGCCGCGTCGGACGCGCCCGCCGGGTCGGCCACCGCCTGCCGCACGAAGGCGTCGACCCGGGGTCGGAGCCGCTTCTGCGTGAGCAGCACGCGCGCACCCGTGTCACGAAGCATGAACCCGAGCCGCTCGGGCGGGTAACCGGGATCAAGTGAAACGTAGGCGCCGCCGGCCTTGAGGATCGCGACCAGAGCCACGATCAGCTCGGGCGAACGCTCGAGGCTCACCGCGACGAGGCGCTCCCGGTTCACCCCGTGGCAGCGCAGCCACCGGGCGAGCTGGTTCGAGCGCGCATCGAGGTCAAGGTAGGTCAGACGCGAACTCTCGTACCGCACCGCCACGGCGTGTGGCGCGCGCGCCGCCTGCTGCGCAAACAGCCGGACCACCGTTTCGTTCCGCGGATAGTCGGTCGCGGTTTGATTCCAGCCCGAAAGCAGCTGGTGCCGTTCGGCGGGCGTGAGCAGGGCCAGGCGGGCGATGGGCTGGTCGGGATCGGCGGTAATGCTCACCAGCAGCGTGTGCAGCGCGCCCAACATGCGACCGATCGTCGCCGGCTCGAACAGGTCCGCATTGTATTCCAGCGCGGCGCGCAACCCTTCCGGAGTCTCGATCATCGAGAGCGTCAGGTCGAACTTGGCCGTCCCGGTGTCGACATCCAGGGGTTCCAGGCGCAGTTCCGGCAGGTTCGTCGGAGCCATCGGCGCGTTCTGCAGCACGAACATCACCTGAAACAGCGGGTGCCGGCTGAGCGACCGGTCGGGGCGCAGTTCCTTCACGAGGCGCTCGAACGGCAGATCCTGGTGGGCCAGCGCCGCCACCGCCGTGTCGCGCGTCCGGCCGAGCAGCTCGCGAAACGTCGGACTTCCGCCCAGGTCGCCGCGGAACACCAGGGTGTTCACAAAGAATCCGATCAACTTTTCCAGTTCCACCTTGCGGCGGCCGGCGACAACGGAGCCGACCACGATGTCCTCCTGGCCCGTCCAGCGGTAAAGCAGCGTTTGGAATGTCGCCAGCAGGGTCATGAACAACGTGGCGCCCTCCTGCTGCCCGAGTGCCTTCAGTGCCTGGGTCAACGGCCGGGGAAGCTGGATCGTCCGGGCGGCGCCGCGTGACATCGGAGCGACGCTGCGGGGATGATCGACCGGCAGTTCGAGGACCGGCAGGGGGCTCTTCAGCTGCCGGCGCCAGAAGTCCAGCGGCTTTTCGACCGCGGGCCCCTGCATGGCTTCGCGCTCCCAAAACACGTAGTCCGCGTATTGAATCGGCAGCTCGGGCGCGGCCGCCGGTTGTCCGCGGCGGAACGCCGGGTACAACGTCGCCAGTTCGCGGAAGAGGATCCCGATCGACCAGCCGTCGGAGACAATGTGATGCATCGTCAGCATCAGCGTGTGCTCGACCGCGGACGTGCGGATCAGCAGCGCCCGGATCATCAGGTCGTGCGCCAGGTCGAACGGGCGGCGCGCCTCCTCCTTCAACCGCCGCTGGAGTTCCTCCTCGCCCGTCCCGTCCTGCCAGCCGCTCAGGTCCACGAAGGCGAGCGTCAGCTCGCGGTCGGGATGGATGACCTGGATGGGATGTCCGTCGTGCGCGACGAAGTTCGTCCGGAGCACCTCGTGCCGGCGAACGATTTCATTCAGCGTCCGTTCGAGCGCGATACTGTCGAGCAGCCCTTGCAGCCGGACCGCCTGGCAGACGTTGTAGACCGCCGTTCCCGGCTCGAGCTGGTCGATGAACCAAAGCCGCTCCTGGGCGAAGGACAACGGCACGTCGCCGCCCGCGGGGCGCCGCGGGATGGACGACCTCGTCTCGGAGTTCCGGGCGGCGAGATCCCTCGCCCGCCGCAGCCGTTCCTCGAGGAGGGCGCGCTGCGAGCCGGACAATTCAGTGCGATTCGGGATGGTCTCGGTTTTTACCGACATGCTTATTCCTCCGCCGGGGTCAGCGTTTCGGTGGCCCGGCCGGCTGCCGGCTGGGCCTTGATTTCCTGGATCAGTGCCGCCTCGATCGTCACGGCCAGACCGGCAACGGTTGGCGCGGCGAAGAATTGGCGGATCGTCAGTTCCACTTCGAGGGCGCCGTTCACCCGCGCGATCACCTGCGCGGCCAGAAGCGAGTGTCCGCCGAGCTCGAAGAAATTGTCGTGCACGCCGATCCGCGGGATCCCCAGCACCTCGCGCCAGATCTCGACCAGCAGTTCCTCCGTGGTCGTGCCCGGGGCGGCATACTCCGCTGCTCCCGGCAGTTCGGGATCCGGCAGCGCGTTCCGATCGAGTTTGCCGGTCGCGGTGCGCGGCCAGTGCGCCAGCACCGTCACCGCTGCCGGGACCATGTAGTCGGGCAGCGTGCGTTGCAGATGCTCGCGCAATTCGCGTGACTCCACCGGTTGCCCGGCGCGGGGCACCGCATAGGCGAGCAGGCGGTTGTGCCCCGAACCGTCGGACCGCGCGATCACGGCACACTCGGCCACCAACGGATGCCGCCCGAGCGTCGCTTCGACTTCGCCGAGTTCGATGCGGAATCCCCGGATCTTCACCTGATGATCGACCCTCCCCAGGGATTCGATCGTGCCATCCGGGCACCAGCGCGCCAGATCGCCCGACCGGTAAATCCGGTTGTCGCTCCCCGCGGGGGCAGCCGGCGCCCCGTCGCCGCCGCCGGCAAACGGATTCGCGAGGAATTTCTCCGCCGTCAGGTCCGGGCGGTTCAGGTAACCGCGCGCCAGCTTGTCGCCGCCGATGCAGATTTCGCCTGGGACGCCGACCGGCACCGGCTCGAGCCAGCGGTCCAGGATGTAGATTTGTTCGTTCGGGAACGGCGTCCCGAGGGTCGGCCGCGTCGCGGCCCGACGGAGGCTGCCGGTCGAATAAACCGTCGTCTCCGTGGGCCCGTAGAGTTCGAACACCCGGCGGACATGCGGAAGCGCGTACAACGCGTCGACCAGCGGCTGGGGAAACGGCTCGCCCGCCAGGGCAATCGTGGTCACCGACGCCGGGACGCGGTTCAGCCGGACCAGCTCCGCCACCGCCGACGGCACGCCGCTGAGGAACCGGACCGCGGAGGCAATCGGCCGATCGGCGAGCTCGAGCATGTTCTCGGCCAGCACAATCCGGCCGCCCAGGCACAGGGGACAGAAGATCTCGAAAACCGAGATGTCGAACGACGCCGAGGTCGAGAACAACACGCCATCCAGTTCCTCGGGGCGGTAGCAGTCGGCGGCCCAGGCAACCAGGGCGGCAACACTGCGCTGCGGCATCGCCACCCCTTTCGGCCGGCCGGTGGAGCCGGACGTGTAGAGCACGTAGGCGAGGCTCGCGCCTGTCGGCTGCGTCGGATTTGGCACGGCCAGCGAGCGTCCCAGCCGCGACGCCCCGGGGGTTTCGTCGTCGACGAGCAGGAAATCGAAGCCGCCGGCCGGCAGTTGCGACACGAGCGATTGCCGCGTGACGACGATCGGCAACCGCGCATCCCCCACGATGAATTCCAGGCGCTCCGCAGGATACTTCGGATCAAGCGGGACGTAGGCGCCCCCCGCCTTCAGGATGCCAAAAATCGTCACCAGCAGCTCGATGCTGCGATCGACAAAAACCCCGACCAGCGTGTCCGCGCCGACCCCGGCGGCGCGCAGCCGCGATGCCAGGCGTTCCGCCCGGGTGTCGAGCTCGCGGTAGGTCACGTCACCGGACTCGGCGATCACGGCGATCGCATCGGGCGACCGGGCCGCCTGCGCCTCGAACAACTGCGCGATCGTCGCGCGACGGTCGTACGGCAGGCGCCGGTCATTCCATTCCACCAGCACCCGGCGCCGCTCGTCCGGATTCAGCAGCGGGAGCCGCCGAATGCTGCGCGCGGGCGTGCCGACGATCGCCCGCAGCAGCGTCTCGAAATGACCGAACCACCGTTCGATCGTCGCGTCATCGAACAGCTCCGTGCTGTAGTACGCGCCGATCGAAAGGGCATCGCCCGTCACGGCAAAATTGAAGTTGAGGTCGAAGTGGGAGAAGCGCTTCGCGTTGCCCTCCACCTCCGCGGGAAGGTCGCCAAAGTCCAGCCGTCCCCGCAGTCGCGTGGAGTTGAAAACGACATTCGCGAGCGGCATCCGGCTGGAATCACGAGCGATGTTCAGCCGCTGCAGCAGCTCGCCAAATGGATACCGCCAATGTTCCAGGGCCGCGCCGAGAATCCGGCGGGTTTCGACCAGAAAATCCGTGAACGGAAGTTCGCCCGCGATCCGGCTCCGCACAGGCAGCAGGTTCGCAAAGTGGCCCACCAGCTCGTCCTGGCCGTCCATCACCTGGGCCGCGGCGGGAATCCCGATCACGAGATCGTCCTGGCCGCTCAGGCGGTGCAGGAACAGGGCGAACCCGGCCAGCAGCGTCGTGAACAACGTGCATTCGTGATCCGACCCGAGTTGCTTGAGCGCCCGCGTCAGGTCCGCCGGCAGCACGTGCAGCCGGAACGCCCCCGCGTAGGTGCGCTCTGGCGGGC
>DASZYH010000034.1:0-21799 GCA_035545515.1 Opitutaceae bacterium | reverse complement strand
CAGAGGACGGACGTGATGGCCATGGCGGCGATCATGTTCCAGGGCGGCTCGGCGGCCCGGTCCCACGTCTCCTGGTCGCAGTGGTTTTTTCCAAACCAGATGAAATACGGGACCTTCAGGCCGGTGTGCAGGAACGTGCCGGCCGAGGCGAGCAGCAGGAGAAAGCCAACCCACGTCTTGTGGTCCTCGAACCCGGCCTGGATGATCATCGACTTGCTGACGAACCCGCTGAAGAGCGGGAAGGCCGAGATCGAGAGCCCGCCGACGAGCGTGAACAGGAACGTCCACGGCATCTTTCGGTAGAGCCCGCCCAGGTCGGTGAACTTGCTCCGACCCGTCATGTACAGCACCGAACCAGTGCCCATGAAGAGCAGACCCTTGTAGAGAATGTGCGCGAAGGCGTGCGCCACGGCGCCGTTGATCGCGAGCTCGGTGCCCAGGCCCACGCCCGCGACCATGTAGCCGACCTGGCTGATGATATGGTAGGCCAGCAGGCGCCGGCTGTCGTTCTCGAGCACGGCGTAGACCACGCCGTACAAAGCCATGACCACGCCAAGGGCGATGAGGATGTGGAGTCCGGCGAATCCCCGGATGAGCGCGTACACGGCGGTCTTCGTCGTGAACGCGCACATGAACACGGAACCGTTGAAGGTCGCCTCGCCGTAGGCGTCGGGCAGCCAGGCATGCAGCGGCGGGACCGCGGCATTGAGGATGAATCCGGCCACCATCAGCCACTCGCCGAGACCGGGGGACTCGACGTTGAAGTGGTCGAACGCGAAGGAGTGCTCCGTCGCGTGGTGGAGCACGATGCCCGCCAGAAGCGCGACACCGCCGGCAACGTGAACGAGGAGATAGCGATAACCGGTGGCCAGCGACTGTTCGCGCCCCCGGAACCACACCAGAAACACCGACGAGAACGCCATCAACTCCCAAAAAAGGAAGAGCGTGAGCAGGTCGCCGGCGAAGATCACCCCGAGCGAGCCCGCGACATACGTCCAGGCGGCGATGTGCTCGACCGTGCGCTTCACGTGCATCCCGTAGAGGGTGCCGATGACGCACATCAGGCCCATGATGTAGCCGAACACGGCGCTCAACCGGTCAACCCGGCCGAACGTGAGAGTGAAATCGGCCACGGAGACGACGCCGAAGGTCCCCTTCGGCATCGCCACAATCCACGCGAAAGTGGCGACCGGCACCAGCAGCAGCCAGGCCTTGCGCAGCCCGGCCGGAATCAGCGGGAGCAACAGTCCGCCGAGGAGCAGGATCAGCGCCGGATGAATCCAGAGGTTACCGATCATAGTAATCCTCCCGGGTCATGATGCCGGCGTGGCCGAACGCCTTCGATGCGATCACGATCAGCACGCAGGCGAGAAACCCGAACACCGACCAGAATGCCGGCACCTGCTCGATTTTCGTGTGCGCGTGTTCCTTGCTCACGAGCAGGGCGTCGATCAGCGCGACCAGAGCGAGCACGCCGAGGCAGACCTTGACGGTCGTCCGGAGGTGTTTCCGGAAGAATTCGATGACGGCGAGGAGTCTCATTTCACGACGGCTTGCGCCAGGTTGAGGAATAGGTCGGGAAACATGCCGATCAGCACCGAGATCACGGCGGTGATGCACAGGGGAATCACCATCGCGAGCGGCGCCTCATGCGCGGGGTGATGCGCGTCCTCCGCGGACGGCTGGCCGAAGAAGCCCTGGTACACGATCGGGACGAAATAGGCGGCGTTGAGCAGCGTGCTCGTGATCAGGATCAGGACAATCCCGATGGAGCCGGCGTCGAGCGCGCCGACCAGCAGGTATAATTTGCTGATGAAGCCGCCGACGGGCGGCGCGCCAATCATGCTCAGCGCAGCGAGGCCAAAGGCGGCGAAGGTGAACGGCATGGCCCGCCCGAGCCCGCGGAGTTCCGAGATGTTCTTCTTGTGCGTGGAGACGTAGATCGCGCCGGCGCAGAAGAAGAGCGTGATCTTGGCGAAGGCGTGCGCGGCGATGTGGAAGAGTCCACCCTCGATGCCGGTCGGCGTCAGCAGGGCGACGCCCAGGATGATGTACGAAAGCTGGCTGACGGTCGAATAGGCCAGTCGCGCCTTCAGGTTGTCCTTGCTCAGCGCGACGATCGACCCGACGAGAATCGTGATCGCGACGAAATACGCGGTCGGGAGCCCGAGGTGCACGCGGTTCATCGTGTCGACGCCGAACACGTAAAGCATCACGCGAACGGTCGAGAAGACGCCGACCTTCACGACCGCGACGGCGTGGAGCAGCGCGCTGACCGGCGTTGGCGCCACCATCGCGCTCGGCAGCCAGTTGTGCAGCGGCATCACCCCATTCTTGGCGAATCCGAGGATGCAGCAGATGTACAGCCCGACGATGACGGCGTTGTGCACTCCCACCGGCAGGATGCCGGTGTGGATGTTGGTCGCGAAATCCAGGGTGCCCGACAGAACGTAGATCAGCACCATCGCGGGCAGGATGAGGCCCTTCGCCGTGGTGGTGAGATAGGTGATGTACTTCTTCGCCCCCTCGTAGCTCTCCTCGTCCTGGTGATGCGCGACCAGCGGATACGTGCAGATGCTGACAATCTCGTAGAAGAGGTAGAGCGTGAGCAGATTGTCGGCGAGGGCGCAGCCGATCGCACCGAAGAGCGCGAGGGCGAAGCACGTGTTGAACCGGGTCTGCGCGTGCTCCTCGAGCGTGCGCATATAACCGGCCGCGTAGAAAACCGTCAGGATCCAGAGGAAGGAAGCCGTCGCGGCGAAGATCATCGACAGTGCGTCCGCGCGCAGCGAGATGCTCAAGCCGGGCAGCAGCTGGAAGACCGTGAAGTGCAGCGTGTGCCCCGCCAGCACGGCGGGCAGCAGGGAGGCGATGAGGCCGAACGTGGTGACCGCCGCGAGGAACGAACACGCTTCGCGCAGGTTGGGCCGCCTGCCGGTGGCCATCACCGCACCCGCGCCGACGAGCGGCGCGAGAATGGCCAGGAGGAGCCGGATGTCTTGGGGCGCTTGCATGTCGGTTCAGCCGTTCAGGTCCGAGAGGTCCTCGGAGTGGATCGAGCGGTAGTTGCGGTACACCGCGATGATGATGCTGAGGGCGATCGCCACCTCGGCCGCCGCCAGTCCCATGATGAAAAGGACGAAGATCTGGCCGACGGTGGGATCCGGCGCGAAAAACCGGTTCACCGTCATCAGGTTCAGCGACGCGGCGGAGAACATCAGTTCGCCCGCGATGAGCATGCCGATGAGCGTGCGGCGCCGGATGAACCCGAAGATCCCGGCGGCGAGGAGAAACGCGGCGAGAACGAAATAGACTCCGGGCTGGTTGGGAAGCTGGAGCGGGTTCACACCTTGGCCCTCCCGGAGCGCGCGATTACCAGCGCGCCCAAAATCGCCACGAGGAGGACGAGCGAGATGAGTTCGAAGGCCATGCTGTAGGTGGTGAGCAATCCGACGCCAATCGCCCGGATCGAGCCGTCGGAGACCCGTCCGGCCGGGGCAACCCAGTTGCCCCGCAGGCTGAGGAAGGAAACGCCCCAGAAGATCGCCGCGGAAATCGCGAGCGCCCCCGCCGCCCAGAGGCCGGCGGCGCGGCGGGTTCCGGCGCGGGGTGGCTCGTCCGGCTCGGAGAGCATGACCCCGAAGACGATCGTCACGCAGACGGCGCCGACGTAGATCAGGATCTCCATCAGGGCGAGGAACGGGCTGTTCAGGAAATAGTACAGACCCGCCAGACCGATGCAGGCGATCATCAGCCCGCTCACGCCGCGGATGATCCGCCGGGTCAGCGCCGCGATCAGCGCGCCGGCGATCGTGAGCCCCGCTGCGAGGGCGAACACGGCCAGGACGAGATAGGAGGAAAATGGAAAACTCCCGCTCATGGCGTCGCCCTCCCGGTTGCGGCGGGGTTGGCGACCGCGGGCGCCGCCGCCGTGCTCGCGTCGGCGGAGGCCTCCGCGACGGCCGGAGGCGGATGCAGCCGGGCCCAATCGGCGGCCTCGGCTTCGACCTTCGCGTACAGATCCATCTGCGCGAACGTGTCGCGGCTCAGGCTGACGACGTTGTAGTCCTTCGAAAAATCAATCGCCTCGCTCGGGCACACTTCGACGCACGAGCCGCACAGGCTGCACTTGGTGAAGTCGAGCTCGTAGCGGGAAACCGACTTCTTCTTGTCCCCCTCGCGCTTGATGCCATCGAGCTCGATGCAACCGCTCGGGCAGGCCTTCGCGCACAGCGTGCAGGCCGTGCAGCGCGGGCGCCCCGTTTCCGGGTCGAGCACGAGCTTGATGTGACCACGGAACCGGGCGGGCATCGGCAGGGTTTCCCGGGGGTATTGCACCGTGATCACCGGACGCATCGCCTCCCGGCCCGTGATCCGCATGCCGGTCAGCAGGCTCTTGAAGCCGGTGTACGTTTCGCGAATCGCGGTGAACAGACTCATGCGGGCGGAGGTTGCGGGGGCACGGCTCAACGCAGGTGATGCAGCCATTGGGGCACCTTGATCAGCACGCCGGTGAGCATCAGCGTGAAGAGCGAGACGGGAATGAGGATCTTCCAGGACAGGTTCAGCAGGTTGTAGAACTGCGTCCGCGGAAACGTCCACCGGACCCAGATGACGGTGAAGATCAGCGCGTACGCCTTGAGCAGGAACCAGCCGACACCCCAAAGCCCGCCGGAGAGGAATCCGACGGGACTTTGCCACCCGCCGAAGAAGAGCACGGTGGCCACGCTGCAGCCCACGACGATGTTCGCGTATTCGGCCATGAAGAACACGCCGAAGCCCATGCCGCCGTATTCGGTGAAGGCGCCGGCCACGAGCTCACTTTCCGCCTCCGCCATGTCGAACGGCGCCCGATTCGTCTCGGCCAGCATGCAGGTGAAGAAGATCACGAACGTCACCGGCATGAGGAGATTGGCGCCGATGTGGCCGGCCTTGAAGTCCCAGATGCCGCGGATGATGTTCCAATTCCAGAAACCGCCCGATTGCTGGGCGGTGATCTCCTGGAGATCCATCGTGCCCGTCATCATGAGCAGCGTGATGACGACCAGCAGCATCGGGATCTCGTACGCGACGTTCTGGGAGACGACGCGTGCCGACGACATGATCGAGTACTTGTTGCGGGACGCCCAGCCGCCGAGCATCAGCGCCATCACGTTGATCGAGCCGAAGGCGAAAACGAACAGGAGACCGATGTCGAGGTTGCGGGCCACCACCGTGTCGCCAAATGGGATCGTGACGAGGCACATCAGGGGCGGCGCCATCACCATCAGCGGCGCGATCCGATAGAGGAGTGAGTCGCTGCCGGGCGGCACCAGCACCTGCTTCGCCAGCAGCTTGAGGCCGTCGGCCAGTGGCTGGAGCACCCCGGCCCAGCCCGCTTCGTTCGGTCCCGGGCGGCGCTGGATCCGGCCGGCGCCCTTGCGCTCGGCGAGCACGAGGTAGGCGGCGTTGCCGCCGACGAAGGCGCAGATGCCCACGAGGTACAGCAGCACGCGGATCGGTTCGAGGGAGAGAAACGTGGTCATCGGTTCTTTCAGCGGTCGATGTCGGGAATGACCAGGTCGAGGCTTCCCATCATGGCGAGGGCGTCGGGCAGGATCATGCCGCGGCTCGCCTCCTCGAAGAGACTCAGGTTGGAGAACGAGGGCGTGCGGAGTTTCACGCGGTACGGCACCTCCTTGTTGTCGCTGACGACCCGAACCATGAAGCGGCCGCGGGCCGCCTCGACGGCGAAGCTGTAGTCGCCGGCCGGGAGTTTCAGCACCCGCGGAACTTTTGCCGCCTGGTACGGGCCGGCCGGAATGAGGTCGAGCGCCTGGTCGATGATATGCAGGCTCTGCTCCATCTCATCCATCCGCACGAGATACCGGGCCATCGAGTCGCCGGCGGGGTAGGTTGGAATCTGGAAGTCGAGCTTGGGATAGACCGAATACGGTTCGGCGCGACGGACATCGTAGGCCACGCCCGATCCCCGGATCACCGGTCCGCTCGCCCCGTACTTCCGGCACATGTCCGCGCTGATCGGCCCGATGTTTTCGAGGCGTTTGCGCAGGATGATATTGTCCGTGACGAGGTCACGGTACATCCGCAGGCGCGGCTTGAGGTGGCGGACGAAATCGCGTGTTCCCTTCAGGAACGCGTCATCGACGTCGTTATAGAGGCCACCGAAACGATAATAGCAATAGGTCAGCCGCGCTCCGCACAGGCCTTCGAGAAGGTCCAGGATCTTCTCCCGGTCGTCGAACGCGTAGAGGATCGGCGTGAATCCCCCGAGGTCGAGGAGCAGGGCGCCCCACCACACTAGGTGACTCGAGATGCGGTTCAGCTCCGAGGTGATCACCCGGGCGTACTCGGCGCGTTCCGGAACCTCGATCCTGGCACCGCGCTCCACGGCTCCCACGAATGCGTGGGTGTAGTGCATCGCGGACAGGTAATCGATCCGGCTCGTGTTCGGCAGGAACTTCGCCCACGTGCGGTTCTCGCCCATCTTCTCGTGCATCCGGTGGATGTACCCGATGATGGGCTCGGCGCGCTGCACCCACTCGCCGTCCATGGTCATCAGCACGCGCAACACCCCGTGGGCGGCCGGGTGCTGCGGCCCGAGATTTAGGACGAACGTTTCCTGGGGCGCATCCGGCGAGCGCGTCGGGTGGTCGACGTCGCCGGCGCCAGCGGCGGACGGCAGGCTTTCCTTCGAGGCGATCACGGCTGGTAGTCCTTCCGGAGAGGGTGAAAATCGGCGTCCTCCGGGAGGAGGAAGGGCTTCAAGTTCGGGTGTCCGCTGAACCGGATGCCGAAGAAGTCGTGTGTTTCCCGTTCATGCCAGTTGGCGCCGGGATAAACGGAGACAAGGGTCGGAAGCTCGGGATGGCTGCGCGGAAGCCGCGCGCGGACGACCACGCGCAGCGCGACGGTCGGATGAAAATAGTCGTAGACGACCTCCATCTCGTTCTGCGCCAGCCAGTCGACGCCGGTGATCGCGTCGAGGGCGAAGCCGTCCTCATCGAGCAGGCGGGCGGCGGCGACGACCTGCTCGGATGCGACCGTCGCATCGAGGTCGTAGCCTTTCGCGGCGTGCTCCACAGACAGGAGCGGAAGTGCCGGAAGTGGCGCCGCCGGGGCGGCCGGGACGACCGGTCGCGGTGGCGGGGGAGTCGCCGTGGCGGGACGAACCGCTGCGGGTGCCGGGGGACGTGGCGTGACGCCAGCTGACGCTGTGGCGACGGGTGCCGGCTTCGCTGCCGGAGCGGCGGAAGGTGCCGGAGCAGTGCCGGTCGCTGCGCCGGCGGCGGCCTTGTCGGCGGCCGCCTTGGCCGCGGCAGCCGCCTTTTCCGCCGCGAGCTTCGCCGCCGCCTCGGCCGCGAGCTTGGCCGCGATGATCGCTGCCTCCGCTTTCGCGAACGCCTCCGGGCCGATCAGTGCGGTGAAACGCTGTGTGAGCCGCTCGCGGGTCGGATTCATTCTTTCAGTTTTGCGACCGGAAAACGGCGTTTCCCGGTGATTTTCTCCTCGAGCTTGAGAATCCCCTCGATCAGGGCTTCCGGACGCGGGGGGCATCCGGGCACGTACACGTCAACCGGGAAGAGTTTGTCCACCCCCTCGACGATCCCGTACTGGCCGGCGAACTTGAAGGGTCCGCCCGACAGCGCGCAATTTCCCATCGCAATGACCCACTTCGGCTCGAGCATCTGGTCGTACAGGAGCTTCACCGCGGGGGCCATCTTGCGGTTGACCGTGCCGGCGACGATCATCACGTCCGCCTGTCGCGGCGAGGGGCGGAAGACCTCCGCGCCAAACCGGGAGAGGTCGAACCGGGCCATGCCGGCGGCCATCATCTCGATCGCGCAGCACGCGAGCCCGAAGGTGAGCGGCCAGAGCGAATTCGCCCGCCCGAGGGCGAGGAGGTCGTCGAGCATCGCAAACTTTGCGATCTGCGAGCATTCGACCGGGATGCCGTCCGGCGTGGCGGCGGCTTGGGCCGGCGTGCCTCCGTCGATCGGCGCGGGCGGGTTCACCGGCGTTTCCATTCGAAGACTCCTTTCTTCCAGGCGTAGACGATGACGAGCGAGAGGATCCCGACGAAGAGCGCCAGCTCGACGAAGTCGCGGACCGGGAACAGCCGGCCGTACACGAGGGCGACGGGAATCAGGTAAAGGACGTCGACGGCGAAAGCCACGAAGACGAGGGCGTACAGGTAGTACACCGCGCTGTAGCGAATCCAGGCGTCGCCGATTGGATCCATGCCGCACTCGATCGCCTGCCCGGTCTTCCGGATCGTATTTCGGGTCCACCGGGGCGCCAGGAAGTAGACGACCACAAAAGGTCCGAACGCGAACGCCAGCCCGCCGAGGCAGAAGGCGAAAACGTAGATCAGATCGGTGTCGTTCATGGGCGGGAAGGAGAGCGATGCGGGCGTCGCGGGTGCGGACCAAGGATCGCAGGAAAGCCGCGGTGGGGCATCGCACGCGTTGGCGTTCCATCCGCATTTCTTGTACTCGGAGGCCCGTCGCCGGCGCCGAACCGCCGGGCGGGCTCCCGGTATCCGGCACTATAATACGCGCGGTCGGCGTGGTCCGATTTACCTCTGAAACTCGGCGGCCGATGGCGTCGCGCCGGCGCCGTGCCGGTGGCGCGCCGGCGTGGTGCGCGGGGAGCGTCGGGAATCGGCGGGGAAAACCCCATTAGCGAAATGAATTGTCGCTGACGGTGTTAGCAGATTTTACCACCCGCCCGGGGAGGCTCGGGGCGGAGGGTCCGGTCGGACACCGGCGCGACTACCGTCGGCCGCGCCGGTGCGGATCGGCGGAAACGGGCGACAGGCTCGAGGTCGCGGGCCGCAACCCGCATGCCGCATCCCCCCAAAAAAAGGGCACGGGGAGATGCCCCGTGCCCTGGCAAGCTTGGTGGAACGGTCGACTAGGCCGTCGTCGCCGACGGCTGCAAGGCGGTTTGCCGGGCCCGAATCTGATCGTCGTAGGTCGGCGGTGGATTCGGGTTCCGATAAAAGATTCCGGTGTACAGCTCGGTCCCGTAGGCCTGGGCGAGGTCCATGGCGCGAAGCCGGTTCGTCGGGTCGTGGCCTTCCGCGGCCAAGTTTCGCATTTTCGCCTTCTGGACCTTCACCTGGTCCTCGGGGTCGCCGAATGTGACGCAGGGGGATTGGATGTTGATGAACGCAAAACCCGGGTACCGGATTCCCTCCTCGATCAGTTTCGTCAATCCGTCCAGGTCGGCGGGGACCCCCTGCGCGACGAAGCCGGCGCCGTAGGCCAGCGTGTAGAGCAGGGGATTCACCGGCTCCTCGATGCTCCCATAGCTGCTGCTCGGCGTCTTCGCGCCGCGCTTGGTCGTCGGCGAGAGCTGTCCCTTCGTCAGTCCGTAGATGTGATTGTCCATCACGATGTACGTCAGGTTGAGATTGCGTCGGATGGCATGCGGCACGTGACCGCCGCCGATCGAGAATCCGTCGCCATCACCGCCGGCGACCAGGACGAGAAGGTCCGGGTTCGCCATCTTGATGCCTTGCGCAACCGGAAGCGCCCGGCCGTGGACGGTGTTGAAGCCGTAGGCGGTGGTGTAACCGGGAATCCGGCTGGAGCAGCCGATCCCGGAAATGAAGGCGACCTCGTGCGGTGGACGGCCGATCGCGGTCAGGGCGCGGTAGATGGCGGTGACCACGCCATAGTCGCCGCAGCCGGGGCACCAGATTGGCTTCAGGCTGCTGCGAAAATCCTTCGGCGTAAGGGCCGGGGCGGGCGGCGGGCAGCCGCATTCAGTGGTAGGGGAGATCATCGCGAAACGGAGACGGAAGTGAGCGGCTGGCGGACCGAATGGGCGGCCGGACCGGCAAGTTTGCTGAGTTGATCGGCCACCGCCGACGGGGCGATCGGGTTCGCTCCGCTGCGGGCGAGCGAGATGAAGGCACGCGGGACATCGACCCACATCCGGATCAGCCGGTGTAGCTGGCCCTGATGGGATTGTTCGACGACGAGGCACTGCCGGACCGACGCGAAGAACTCGGCGTAGATGGCCTCGGGCACCGGGTAGAGCAGCTTCGGGATCATCAGCTTCACCGCGACCCCGCGTGCCCGGGCGGCGCGGACGGCCTCGAGCGCGACTCCGGCGACGCTGCCCCAGCTGATGACGCCGAGTTCGGCGTTCGGATCGCCCTCGATCACGAAAAGGTCGCGTCGCTCCTTCAGCGGATCGAATTTCTTCAATCGCTTGTTGTTCATCTTCTCGTGCATCTCGCCACTGCTGGTCGGATCGCCGCGCTCGTTGTGCTCGATGCCCGCGGCGAGATAGGCTCCGCCCTTCATCCCCGGATGCGTGATCGGGCTGATGCCGGACTCGGTCAGGCGAAACCGGATGTAGCCGTTGGCCAGTTCCTGCTCGGTCGGGCGAAGTCGGTCGACCAGGGTGAAGCGCGAGGTGTCGATCGGATCAATGATGTCCTTGCGTTGTGCGATCTCCTGATCGGAAAGGACGATGACGGGCGTCTGGTACTGCTCGGCGATGTTGAATGCCTCGACCGTGACGCCGAACATGTCCTCGACGCTGATGGGGGCGAGAACGGGGCGGATGGAATCGCCATGGGCCGAAAACACCGCAGCGAACAGGTCCGCCTGTTCCGGTTTCGTTGGCAGTCCAGTCGAGGGGCCGCCGCGCTGGACATCCACGCAGACGAGGGGCAGCTCAGCCTGGCTGGCGAGTCCCAGCACCTCGGACTTGAGGGAGAATCCCGGGCCGGAGGTGGCGGTCATGGCCTTCCGGCCGGCGAAGGAGGCGCCCACCACCGCCGCGATGCCGGCGATTTCGTCCTCGGCCTGCAGGAGTGAACCGCCGTGCTTCCAGATGTCGCGCTGGAGGTGCTGCATGATTTCCGTCGCGGGCGTGATCGGGTAACCGCCGAAGAATTTGCATCCGGCGAACAGCGCGGCCTCGGCGCAGACCTCGTTTCCGTCGACGACCCGCCGGCGCGTTTTCGCCGCGGTGGCGGGAGCGATGCGGCAATTCGCCTCGATCGGGTGCTGCTCGGCGTAGTCGAGTCCGGCCGCGAAGGCGCGCTCATTGCCGGCGACGACCTCCGGGCCCTTTTTGGCGAACTTTTTCCGGATGCCGTCGAGAATCGCCTGCCGGCCGAGGCCAAACCACCCCGAGAGCAGCCCCAGCACGACGTTGTTCTTCGCCTGGAGGGTTCCAGCCGACTTCTTGGCCAGTTCCTCGATCGGCGCGCTGCGCACCGTCCGCGGATGAACCGCGAGGGGAATCGCCGCCGGGTCGACGCCGGTCTTCTGGTCGTAAATGACAACCGTGTCCGCCCCGACGGGAAGTTCGCCGCCGAACCGAAGGAAGTCCTCCCAGTTCAGCGCGACCGCGACGGACAGGACGCCGCCCGGGTTGAGCACGGGCGTGGTGGCCACCCGCAGCCGGCACGACGACTCGCCGCCACGGATTTGGGAGCCAAAACTCTTCGTCAGGGTGGCATAATAGCCCTCCTGGGCCGCGGCGCTCATGAGAGATTCGCCGGCGGAGACAATTCCATCTCCGCCCGATCCGGCCATGCCGATAATCAGGTCGTTCAACATAAATTTGTGGGACGTCGATGGTGCGACGCGTCAGGCGCCGTCGTTTCCGATCGAGCTCGTGGCACACGCGGCCAGGGCTTCCTCGACCGCCGCGATTTCGTCGTCGGTCACGGGTTGTCGTTGCACATACCCGAGGCCGGTGTCGGGGTTGCGGGCGAAGAAATCAGGGGCGAGGTTGCGGCACTGGTCGCAGTCGATGCAGCTCGAGTCGACGTAGTACCGGCCGGGAACATTGTCGGGGTTGCGGTCGGACGAGTTTGCCATGCGAACAAAAATACCCCGCCCCTGCGAGTGCCGCCGCGCGCGGAATCATTTTTGCTGCGCAGATTTTGCCCTGCTGCAGCCGTATATCGTTCCCTTACGCTACCGCTGCACAGAATAAGCCGATCGAGGCGGCACGAAGCGTGAAGGTGCTCCGGGGCGGAAATGTCGACGCCGAATTCGGCTCCGCTACGGCGTCACCGCGAACAGGCGAAGGATGACCGAGGGGAAAAGTCCGAGGACGATGAGCAGCGCGGCGGTGAGGATGAGCGCGACAGCAGTCTCCGGGGATACGGAGATCGGGGGGGCCTCCTTGGCCGGCGGAGCGACGATCGCCTGCTTCAACACGATCAGGTAGTAGTACAGACCGACGGCGCTGAGCAGAATGGCGAGGATCGTGAGCCAGCCGATGTAACCGCCGAGGCCGTTGATCTGGAGCGCGGCGGCGAAGACGTTGAACTTGCCGAAGAATCCGGCGAGCGGAGGAATGCCGGCCAAGGACAGTACGAACACGAAAAGACAGAGGGCGAGAAGCGGCGACCGGCGGTGCAGGCCCGCGAGATCAGTGATCCGCTCGCAGGGGCCGGTTTGGGCAACGGTGGCGATGACTCCGAACGCACCCACGGTCGCGAGCCCGTACGTGGCGGCGTAGTAAAAGAGCGGGCCCATCCCGGCGCGCCGGGCCGCCATCAGGCCCAGGAGCATGGCCCCGGCGTGCGCAATCGCCGAGTAGGCGAGCAGCCGGCGCACGTTGGTCTGGGCCAGGGCGCCGAAATTCCCGATCAGCAGCGACGCGAGCGAAACCGCGGCGACCACGGGCAGCCAGCCGGGAAGGACATAGCTCTGCGCGATGCTCCCGGCGGCGGCACCGAAGCCCGACCAGAGCAACCGCGCGAACAGCGTGAAGCCCGCGAGCTTGGACGCGGAGGCGATCAGCGCGGCGGATGTGGGCGGCGCGCCCTGGTACACGTCGGGAGCCCAGAGATGGAACGGTGCGGCCGCGGCCTTGAACCCGAATGCAACCATGACCATCACCAGGGCGACCACCAGCAGGGGCGTCAGCGGTTGGGCGGAGAGCTGGCGTGCGATGATGGGGAGCTCGATCGAGCCGGTCAGTCCGTAGAGCAGGCTGAAACCGAAAAGCAGAAACGCGGCCGACATTCCGCCGAGCAGGAAGTACTTCAGCGCAGCCTCGGCGCACTCCGGGCGCGTCTTGTCGAACCCGGCGAGGACGTAGAGCGACAGGCTGGCGAGTTCCAGCGCGAGAAAGGCCAGCAGGAGCTGCTGCGCCGCGGCCATGACCAGGAAACCGGTCGTCGCGAACAGCAGGACCGCGACGTATTCCGCCGGATTTCTTGGCCGGGCCGAGCCGCTCGAAATGACCAGCGTGAGTTCGGCCAGCACGAGCACGCCGAGCCTCGTCGCCATGGCCAGAGGATCGATCGTCAGCACCCCGCCGAAGACGGGTCCGGAGACGCCGGCCGCGAGCGTATGGTACACCGCGAGGAAGAGCGCGAACGTGCCGATCACGGCGGAAAGCTGCATCCGTTCGGCATCGGTCCGGCCGCGGCCGAACGCGAGGTCGATCGCGAGCGCCACCAGCGCGCCGAGCACCAGCGCCGCCTCGGGCAGCAGGGCATGGAAAAGTCCGGCAAAATTCGGTGTCATCGCGCACCTCCGAAGACGGCCTGCATCACCGGTGACTGAAGGGCCGGTGTGATCCAGTCCAGCAGCACGTCAGGCTTCAGCCCGACATACACCGTGGCGCCGATCAGCAGCAGCGCTCCCGCCCGCTCGGCCCAGGTGATCGGCGGCAGGACGTGGATGGAGTGGGGCGCGGAGTGCGGTGCCGAACGGTCCGTCGTGCCAAAGAAAGAGAGCTGCATCACCCGCAGGGTGAAGGCCGCGGCGACCAGGATGCCAACGGCCGCAAACAGCGTCCAGAGTGGTGATGCCTTCCAGGCGCCGATCAGGATCGTCAACTCCGCCGGGAAGCCGCTGAACCCAGGCATGCCCATCGAGGCCATGCCCGCGAGGACGAAGGTGAGCGCCGCAAACGGGAGCAGGCGGTGCAGGGGCATTGCCCGGAGATCCGCCAGCCGCCGGGTGTGCGTGCGATCGTACACCATTCGCCCGACCACGGCGAACAGCAGCCCGGCGACGACGCCGTGCGAGAACATCTGCAGGACCGCCCCGCCGACGGCGCGCGCATTGGCCGCGGCGAGTCCGAGGAGGACGAAGCCCATGTGGCTGACGCTGGAATAGCCGATCACGAACTTGAAGTCCTCCTGCACCAGCGCGACGAGGCCGGCGTAGATGATCCCGATGATCGCCAGCGTTGCGATCGTGGTCTGCCAGAAGGCGAGTCCCGCCGGGAACAGCGCCATCGCCACCCGCAGGCAGCCGTAGGCGCCGAGTTTCATCACGACGCCGGCCAGGAGCATCGAGGCGGCGGTGGGAGCGGCGACGTGGCCGGTGGGCGCCCAGGTGTGGAAGGGGAAGAGGCCCGCCAGGATGCCGAAGCCGAGGAAGACGAGGGCGAACATCCCGACCTGTTGCGCGTGGTCGAAATGGGTCGCGGCGGCGGCGAGTTCGCCGAGCCCGAAGCCCTGCCCGCCGCCGGCGGCGTAGGCCCAGAGAATGCCGGCCAGCACGAGCGCGCTGCCGACGAACGAATACAGCACGAGCTTCATCGCGCCGTACTCGCGGTTGGTCGAACCCCAGTTCGCGATCAGGAAGTACTTCGGGACGATGGCGATTTCATAGAACACGAAGAGCACGAACGCATCCGCGCTCAGGAAGACCCCGTACACGCCGCCGATCAGCGCGAGGTAGAGTGCGAAGAACTCGCCGACCCGCTGCTCGATGTTCCAGGAGAACAGGATTCCCGCTGTGGCGGCCAGCCCCGTCAGGACGACGAGCGTCAGGCTGATGCCATCGGCCGCGAGGTGGTACCGGACGCCGATCTCGGCGATCCAGGGCACGTTCACGAGGTCCTGCAGCCCCGCCCGCGGGGTGAACCCGGCGCCGGCGTGGAGCGCGAGGCCGAAGCCCGTCAGCGCCGTGATCAGCGCCACCCAGCGCGCCGCGGCCGCCGAGCGGAGTCCGGCGAGCCACGCTAGGACCGCGCCGGCGAAGGAAACGTAGATCGTGCAGGGCAGCGCGTTCACGGGACAACTCCTCGGGTCGAAACGTTGCTCGGTTGCAGCGCGCTCATGGCAGATGCACCGCCCAGGCGGTGACGAGGGGATTGAAGATTCCGGCGAGGAGCTGCGGGAGGATCCCGAGGAGGAACATCAGTGCGACCAACGGCACCAGCACGACGTATTCGGCGCCGTGCACGTCGGCGAACGCGCCTCGCGCCGCACCCAGCCGCGGGCCGTGGAAGACCCGCTGCCAGAAGGTCAGCAGGAAGATCGCCGTGGCGAGGAGTCCGAGACAGGAGATGGCGGCCGCCCAAGGGGCGAGTCCGAAGACCCCGCGAAAGATCAGGAATTCGCCCACGAAGCCGTTCAGCCCGGGCAACCCAAGGGACGAGAACATCGCGATTCCCGTCAGTCCGGCGAAGATCGGCGCCGCCGCACGCAAGCCGCCGAAGTCGTTCAATCCGCGTGCGCCGTCGGCGCGTGCCTCCAGGATCCCGAGGCAGAAGAAGAGCGCGGCGGCCGAGATGCCATGGTTGAACATCTGGAAGATCGTGCCGCTAAGCGCCGCCACGGTGGACTCTGGTCGCGTTCCGGGCGCCGTGGCGGCGGCAACCGCAAAGAGCGCGAGCAGGCAATAGCTCAGGTGATTGACGGACGAGTAGGCGATCATCCGTTTCAGGTCGGTCTGCCGCATGGCCGCAAACGCCCCGAGAACAACCCCCGCCACGGCGAGCCAGATGAGGCACGGCGCGGCACGGTGGAGGTCCGCCGGAAACAACGGCCAGAGAATCCGGAGAAATCCGTACACGCCCATTTTCGACATGACGCCGGTCAGGAACATCGACGCTCCGGTCGGCGCCTCGGCGTACGCCGGAGGCAGCCAGGTGTGAAACGGCCACAGCGGCACCTTGACGGCGAGGCCGAGAAACACGCCGAGGAACACGGCATGAGGCCACCAACCGCCGACCGCCGCCAGCTTGCGCCCGAGTTCGCCGGAGGCCGCGAGCGGCGCGAGTTGGCTGAAATCCAACGTGCCGGTCGTCGCGAAAATGGCGGCGAACGCCAGCAGCATGAACGCACTGCCGCCGATGGTGTAGATCACGAACTGGTACGCCGCCCGGGTGGCGCCCGGGCCGCCCCAGAACTTGATGAGGAAGAAGGCGGGGAAGAGGCTGAGTTCCCAGAACACGAACCAGTGGAAGAAATCGAGGGCCACGAACACCCCGAGCGCGGCGCCCTGCAGGAGGAGAAAAAGGGCTCCGAGCAGCCGCGAATGATGATGCTGCCGCCAGGATGCGAGCAGGGCCGCCGGCGAAACGATTCCCGTGAGCAACACGAGCACGAGGCTCATCCCGTCGAGTCCGAGGTGGTAGTGGACGTTGAGCGACGCGATCCAGGGATGATCCTCGACAAACTGCGGTGCGGTCACCGTCGAATCGAAGCCCCGCCAGAGAATCGCGGCCAGGACCAGCGTCGACAGGCTGAACAACAACGCGACGACCCGGTGGACATTCGGCCTGGCCCCGCGCAGCAGCGCGAGGATCGCCGCCCCGATCCAGGGGGTGAAAACCAGCAGCGAGAGGAGATGAGCGTTCACCGACCACCTCCGATCAACAGCAGCACGATCCCGGGTACGAATATGAGCAGCACGAGCGCAACGAAACCAAGGGCGACCGACCGCATGTAGGCGTGGGCTTCGCCGGTTTGGGCCCGGGAGTATGCCCGGCCGGTGCCGCGGAATCCCTCGCTCACGCGGTCGAACCCGCCGTTGATCACGTCTTCATCGCTCTCGCGGTTCACGCTGCCGCTGAACTCCCCCAGCCGGGCCAGGAACCGCACGGCGGCGTCCCAGACATAGCGGTCGATCACGTCCGCCGCGACGGCCGTGGCGGCGTTCAGCCGAAAGACCGTGGCGGCGTAGAGTTCGTCGAACCCCAGCCGGGCCCGCAAGGCGCCGAAGATTCCCGGGGACGCCACCTCGAGGGGATCGCGCGCCGTGGCGCTGGTGCGGGTGCGGCGCCAGTACACCGCCCATCCCGAGCCCAGCCCCACGCAAACCAGGAGAATCGACAACATCATCAGCCCGCCACCTTCGGAGAGCGGGTGCCCATGCACCGCTGTCTCCCCGAGCAGCCGGGCTTCCAGCCAGGGCCACGCCGGCGTGCCGAGAAAGCCGAGCAGGACCGATCCGACCGCCAGGAGCGCGAGTGGAATCGTCATCACCGCGGGACTCTCGTGCGCGTGCTCCGCCGGCGCGGAACGCGCCCGACCGAAGAACGTCTCTGCCACCAAGCGGGTCATGTAGAAGGCCGTGAGGATGACCCCGAGCAACCCGGCGTAAAACGGAAGCTGCGAGACGTTCCATTCGCTGGCCGCGTGAAGGATCGCCTCCTTGCTCCAGAAGCCGGAGAAGAGGAAGGGAAAGCCGGCGAGCGCCAGGGTGCCGACCGCGAAGGTGGCGAACGTGACGCGCATCCGGGTGCTCAGTCCGCCGAGATTGCGAATGTCCTGCTCATGGTGCGCGGCATGAATCACCGATCCCGCACCCAGGAAGAGCAGCGCCTTGAAAAAGGCGTGGGTCAGCAGGTGGAAGATCGCCGCGACCCAGGAGCCGACGCCCAGCGCCAGCATCATGTACCCGAGCTGCGAAACGGTGGAAAACGCGAGGACCCGCTTGATATCCGTCTGCGCGACGGCGATCACCGCGCCGAGCAACGCTGTGATCGCGCCGATCGCCGCGACCACCGTGAGGGCGTGCACCGACGTGTGCGCGGCCGGGAGTTGGTCCGCCAGCATCAGCGGATAAACGCGGGCGATGAGAAAAACGCCGGCCGCCACCATGGTGGCGGCGTGGATCAGCGCAGACACGGGCGTGGGACCTTCCATCGCGTCGGGCAGCCACACATGCAGCGGAAACTGGCCCGATTTGCCGATGGCACCGCAGAAAATCAGGAGTCCGATCGCGGTCGACACGGCCAGGCCGCCGCCGGTGAGGCTCATGGCCAGCTTCGTGACCGTGGCGGTCTCGAGGACTCCGGAGCCGCCATCGTAGAAGAGCAGCGACCCGGTCGAGTGGTAGAGCCAGATCATGCCGAGCAACAGCCCGAGGTCGCCGATCCGCGTGGTGATGAAGGCCTTTTTCGCGGCGGCCGCCGCGGCGGGGCGTTCAAACCAGAATCCGATCAGCAGGTAGGACGCCAGGCCAACCAGCTCCCAGGAGATGAACAGGAGCAGGAGGCTGTTCGCGACAATGAGCCCGAGCATCGCGGCCGCGAACAGGCTGAGAAAGCAGAAGAATCGCGTGAAGTTCGCGTCCTCATGCATGTAGCCGATCGCGAAGAGGAAGATCAGCAGGCCGACGAACGTGACCATCACGGCCATGAATGCCGTCAGCGGATCGAGCAGCCAGCCGAGACGGAGCGAGCCGGATCCGAGGTCGAACCAGCCGAAGTTTGCGACCGCGTGGACCGACGGGTCGGCCAGGGCCGTCGCCAGCGCCCCGCAGGCAAGGAGAAACGAGACCGCCAGCGCCGCGATGGCCACTCCGGCCGACAAGCGGCGTCCCCGGCGCGGCGTCAGCGCGCCGATCCCCGCCGCGAGCAGCGGCAGCGCGGGAATCAACCAGAGATGCTGGACGGAAAGGCTCATCGGAATTGCGAAAGGGGGAAGGCGGATTGCGGAGTGTTCGGACGGCGGCGGCACCAGCGCAGCGCGGCTGGCCCCTGGCTCCTGTCGCCCGAATGCGTTTCGCCCCGCGCCACGGCCGCCACCGGGGCCGCGCGGCATGAATCCGTAATCCGCCATCCGAATTCCGCATTCATGTCATCCCTTCAGCCGGTTGGCCTCCTCGAGCCGGACGTTCCGCTGGTGGCGGTAGATCGCGATGATGAGCGCCAGGCCCACGGCGGCCTCGGCCGCCGCGACCGCGATCGAGAACACCGCGAAAAGGACGCCGCCGGCGGGAGCGGACGCGGACCCATAGCGCCAGAACGCGATGAAGTTCAAATTCGCGGCATTGAGCATCAGCTCGATCCCCAGCAGCACCAGGATGGCGTTGCTGCGGGCGAGCGCGCCCACCAGGCCCACGCAGAACAGCGCGCTCGAAAACAGGAGGCAGAGTTGAAGCGGAGAGAGGGGCATGGCTCAGCCGGCCGGCGGTGGCTTGGCCGCCGGGCCGCGGCCCGGCGTGCGCGGGGATGGAAAACTCGTCATGAGTCGCCCCCTTCCTTTCGTTCCGTGGCGGCGATCACGACCGCGCCCAGCAGCGCCACCGTCAGGATCGCGCCCACGATCAACAGGGCGGCGGGATGCACGGTCATCAGTTGCGTGCCGAGGTCACGCACGGTGACGTGCGGCGCGGCGCCGGCGGGCGTTTCGATTCCCGTGCCGATGATCGCGCCGAAGAGGATGCCGACGAGCGCCCCGCCAATCAGCAGGGCCGCCGCCGCCCGCACCAGAGAAGGGGAGTCAAGGGTCAGTTCCGTCCGGCTCCGTCGCGTCAGCAGGACCGCGAATAGAACGATCATCGAGACCGCGCCGACGTACACGAGGACCTGCGCGAACGCGACGAACTCCGCCCCGGCCCAGAGGTAAAATGCCGCGACGCCCGCCCAGCTCGCGACCAGCAGCAGCGCGCTGTGGATCAGATTGCGCAAGGCGAGGGCCACCCCGGCGGAGCCGACGGTCACCAGCGCGATGAGGATCAGGGCGGCGGTCATCAGGCGTAACGATAGGTTCGCGGGGCGACGCCGCGGCTGAGCGACCTTCCGATCGCGACGAAGGGAAGGATCACCAAGGCGAGCGCCACCGCCCAGCGGGCGACCTGGCCGCCAGCGCCCCAGCCGGTGGTGAGGCCCCAGAACGTTGCGGTTCCCAGGTTGACCAGGGCAAGGGGGACAAGGAATTTCCAGGCCAGGCGGGTGAGCTGGTCGATGCGCAGGCGGGGAAAGGTGGCGCGAATCCAGATGAAACCGAGGAGCAGCGTGATCAGCTTGGCGGCGAACCAGACGTAGGAGGGGATGAAACCCAGGAACGGCAGCGGCGGCTGCCATCCGCCCAGGAACAGCGTCACCGCCATGCCGCTCAGGGCGCACATCCCGAAGTATTCCGCCATGAAGAACAGCGCGTATTTGAATCCCGAGTACTCCGTGAGATGCCCGGCGATCAGCTCGCTTTCGGCCTCGGGCAGGTCGAAGGGGGAGCGATTCGATTCGGCCAGCGCCGCGATCATGAAGATCACGAACCCGGCGAAGCCCCAGGGCGTGAAGACGTTCCAATGCGGAACCAGCCCGAATTTCCACGCGCCCTGCGCCTCGACGATCCCGACCGTCGACAGCGTGCCCGCCAGCATCACCACGGGCACCATCGCCAGCAGCAGGGGGAGTTCGTAGCTGATGAGCTGGGCCAGCGCGCGCATCGCCGCGAGCAGCGAGTACTTGTTGTGGCTGGCCCAGCCGGCCATGAAGATCGCCAGTTCGGTCGCGGCGCCGGCGGCGAAGAAGTAAAGCACGCCCGCATCCAGCCGGACCGGCACAATCTCCCGGCCGAACGGGATCACCGCGAAGGTCAGGATGGAGAACGCCAGCAGGGTGACGGGAGCGAGGAAATGCAGGACGTGGTCGGCGGCGCGGGGAACGATGTCCTCCTTCGTGAGCATCTTGATGCCGTCGGCGATCGGCTGGAGCAGGCCGAACGGACCGGTCCGGTTGGGACCGGGACGATTCTGCACGCGGCCGAGGATCTTTCGTTCCGCCAGCGTCAGGATCGCGAAGAGCAGCCCGAAGATCGCGAGGATGAGCACGATCGTGATCAGGCTGTTGGCGAGCCAGTGCCAGGGCCCGGGCAGGCGACCCGTGACGAATTCGCGCAGCGCAATCGGCGCCCGCTCGAGCGAAGATTCGGCGGCGGGATTCATGGGGAGGGTTTGGCCGCGGCGGACGGCTGAGGCGACGGCCCGGGCGCGGACGGGACCGGCGCCTTCCCGCCGTCGCCGGCTGCGGGCGCGGGTTTGGCCGCGGTTGGGGCGGCCGCCTTGGCGGCGGCTGCGGCCTTGGCTTTTTCCTCGGCCGCGCGTTTGGCCTCGGCGAGCCGGGAGTCGACCGCGCCGGCCTCGGTGGGATGCAGTTCGTGAAAGTACGCGTTGGGTTTCGCGAGCTGCTCGCGGTGCAGGAGCAGTCCGTCGAACCGGTTTGCCGCCGCGATTTCGAAGTGCTGGTCCATCTTGATCGCGTCGAACGGACAGACCTCGACGCAGATCTGGCAGCTCATGCAGACCGAGACATCGATATCGAAGACGCGGGGCTTCTTGGCAGGGCGACCCTTCTCATCACGATCCGGGATGATGTAAATGCACTGCGGCGGGCACTCGTTTTCGCAGATCTTGCACGCGACGCAGCGCAGCCCATCGATGGCCTTGTCGCCGTCGAAAACCAGGAACGGAAAATTGCGATAGTTCTCGGGCAGCTTGGTCCGCTGCTCGGGATATTGCGTGGTCACGAACCGCTTGGGATCGTGGAAGCTCCCCACGAGGTTCTTCGCGGTGACGGCCAGGCCCTTGAGCAAACCGGATCCTAGCATGGCCGATCCTTTCCGGCCATGCACAGCCACGTGGGAATTCGAGGCGGCCAAGAGACTGGCCGCCCTGCCTTCGAGGTTCGACGGGATGGGGGTAGGGCGCGGAGTCCCTTCCGCGCCTCGCGACCGAGCAAAATCGTGTCGTTTCGCCGCACGTTCGCAGAACCTCCGGTTGCACGACCGCTGGGCGAAATCACCGACCGATGATGATCAGCGTTCATCCGTGTCGCT
>DASZYH010000033.1:0-14395 GCA_035545515.1 Opitutaceae bacterium | reverse complement strand
TGGCTCTCGCCGACGCGGGGCCAAATGACACGGTGCTCGATCTGGGCTGCGGCGACGGTGCGATCGTCGTCGCCGCGGCGCGCCGCTGCGGAGCACGAGGCATTGGCATCGATTGCGATCCGAGTCTCCTGGCAGCGGCTGAGGCACGGGCGAAAGCGGCGGGGGTCAGCACATCCGTGACGTTCATTTGCGGCGACCTCTTTGCCGCTGATTTCGAAGCGGCCTCTCTGGTTTGCCTTTATCTGGCGCCGGCATTCTACCCACCGCTCCAGGACCGAATCCGCGCGCGCGCACGGCCGGGCACGCGCATCGTCTCGCATGACTATTTCTTTCCAGGCTGGTCGCCCATCAAAACCGAGTTGGTCCGCGTCAGCGCAGCGCACGTTTCGCAAATTTTCATGTGGCGGGTTCCGTGATCGGACATGGCAGAGCACACCGGTGGATGGACTGCGGCCGGGAGGAGCGAAATCCGCACGTGGCATCAGCAAACGAGGTAGGCTGCGGCCATGTTGAGCGAATTCGAAATCAGTGATGACGAACGCACCGGTGGAATCCGGAACGCGGGCCACGTCGTTGTCCGCCGGCCGCCAACGGAAAGACGCTCGATACGAACCGGCCACCTCGACCTCCTGTCATTCTGGGAATGAAGAGCACGCCGAATTCTCCCTGCGCTCGCCGTGGTACTGCTGGGTACGGCCATGGCGGGCTGGTTTCTTCTTCTGCCCACGACGATGAGCAGGTCGGCGCGTCGCTTGCGGCACAGGCGGTGTTGGCCTCGAATCATCTTTTTTCCGCGCACAGCGGCTATTTTGCCAACGCGCCCGAACCGAAGCCGCCGCTATACACGTGGCCGCGGGCGGTCGAGGAGCAGTTTATATCGTGTTTCCGCCGTTGCTACTTGGTCTCGCGCCACTGGCACGACGGGTCAGTAAAGCCCCGTCCGATAGTGCTCGATCCAGGCCAAGAGCCGCCGATGTTCCGGACGCATGCCGGCGAATTCGGAATCCGACAAGCGGAAGAACGGCCCGCGCCGATGGTTTTGATAGTCTTTGAACCACGGCTTGTGGAACACGAAGAAAAGCAAAGGTCTCGCTCGCTCCGATCGATTTTCCAACCCTTGGTGAAAGAGTCGGTAATCCATTAACATGCACGAACCTCGCGGGATGACGGGCTCCACTCCGGCGGTCTCTTTCAGCACGGCGTCATTGCCGTAATGAGTACGAGGGAAAAGCCGAGTCGTCCCCGTCGTTTCGTTGAACTCGACCAGAGGAACGAAAAAATCGACCGCATGCGGAGGGCTGATCCGGTTTACGGCTTCATTGAACAAAGGCGAACCATCGCGGTGACAATGCTGGTCCTTCGCGCCCGGGAGGGACGTGACCACGCCAGCAGCCCCGACAATCAAATCAGGTCCCAGCACTGATTCGAGAACCGGCAGGATCAGCGGGTTGGCGTAGATGCGTGGCGTGTTGAAGGGTGGCGAGAATTCCAGCGCCGTCATGTATCTCTTGTTGCCAACCTCTCCGGCGCCAGCGGGTCTGCCGCCAGAGGCGAGGCCGTCGTGGCGGACCAAATGCGCGTGACACAACGCATCGATAAAATCAGCTTCGAACACGCCGTGCAGGAGCACATAGCCAAACGTCCGCATCGCGGCGGCCGCGGCACGGACCGTATCGAGGTGGGGGGCGTCGGACTGGCGTTCCTCCGGGGTGAACGTGATCGTGGCAAGCATAGGGCAAGCGGGCATTGAGAGTGCGAGAAACGCTTTCGCAACGCTTGAATCCAGCGCGGTGAATTCGGGCGGGAATGGTTGATCGGGACCCGCTAAAAGATTGCGAAGCCAAAGTGGAAAACCATGCAACGACCCTGCGCACCGAAAAGCAGGAAAGTCGCGAGAGCTCTCTGGGCGCAAGGACCACGGACACGGCGATGACCCTGCCACCGGCCGGAGGCCTCAGCTGCAGCCTCTCGGCCTGCGCATGCTTCCAGAAGTCGCCGGGCGCAGAATCGATCAACAGGACGTTGTTCCTGCCGGCCCGGCCGTCACTCGACGCCCGAAAGACGAGCGCTACAGTTCGGATTTTCTTCGGCCTCGGCGGATCGACCGAAACACGCCTGGAGCGGCGTGCAGGAATCGTCGGACCGGGGGAGTGAATGCCGCGCTTGCTTCCGGCCACCAGCGCCAATCCGGCCGCTCACGCGGATCCGCGCTGGCCCGCGTTGGTCGCAACGATCGAAGCACTTCGCGCCAAGTATATGGCTCGATCAGGCGCTCGGAATTTTCGCATCCCGGATCGGGCGTGAACATGATTGTTTCCAGGATACGCACGCAGTCGGGAGACGGACGTTCGAAGAAATCATTGAGTAACGTCCCGAGAAATTGCCTTAGCTGACACTCGTCGTCAGCCACGCCGGCCCATGCGCCGCCGTAGACGCGGGCATACGATTCCACCGCGGCCTCCAACTCTCCGAATCGCGATGCCTCGGGCGTTTGCGGACCGGGCATAAACTCCACCGAACCGCCTTCGCCGTAGCACTTGACGGTAGCGTGACCAGCAAAGCCAACGACCTGCTCGACGAGATAATTGCGGAGCAGCCAGGCCAAATGTCTCGGTATGGGGAGGTCGTCGGCGCCTTCGCGGAAGATGGCGGAGGCGTCGCCGGCCTCGGCCGGAGCAAGTCGCGAGCGTTTCAGACCGAGATAGTAGCCTTTGATCGGTTTGCCGGTCGACGTCATTGCGCGGAGGCGATTGAGTCCCAGCTGACAGGTGAGAAACCAGCCCACGTCGACAAACCCCGCGCGAATGTCATCGAGGAGGCCTTCATGCGCAAAGAATTCCCGCGCATGACTCCGCCGCCGAGCGGCGGCCTCCAGCACATGTGAGCGCACGCGCGGCGAGGAAAGAAATTTCCAAAACAGCGCCAAATCGAACGTGGTCGCAAGCGGAGTCTCGGGTGACCAGCGCGGCCGAAAGCGATTCCAGTCGTCGGCCCAGTCGGCATAGTCCATTTCCAAGCGCGCCAAGACACGGGGCAGCGTCGGTGCCGCGTGGATACGCAGCAGCCACGGCAATCCGGCCGGCGACGCGTCGGTGATGGAGGGAAGAAGCAGCGCCTGGCGCGAGACGAGCAGGTATCTTAAGTCGATCGAGCGCGCATTCGCGCCGTTGAGAATCCGGCACGTTGACCAGAGTAGACGCGTGTCGCGTGAAGCGAAATAGAGGCGTTCGGCCCCATCAGCGGTGGCTTTGCGGAGAACCCAATGGCCGAAGCAGCAAAGCAACGGACCCAAGAACTTCTCGACGTATTTGACCGCGTCCGACTTAGGCGCGACGGCCGGCGGTTGGGCGACGCGGGCAGCAGTGATTGCGTGGGATGCGGCGAGCCACGGTCGTTCGGCGCTAGGTCGGCGCCAGAGCAGGAGCCGTTCGATCGTTTTGGGGCGGGTTGCCGTAAACCACTCCGTCACGATGCCAAGTCGCCCGGGGCTCTCGACGTCGGCCACCGGGTCGTCGCCGATGTGCCGGAGCTCACGCGGATCGAGCTTTCTGGAATCGAGGACGTGGCGGAAAAGCGAACCCTTGCGCTTGGTGTATCCCGAGTCGCTGGACACATAGACTGGATCACCAGGGACGGCGAAACCGTGTTCGCATAGCAGGCCCGTGAGAAACGGAGCGGGCAGCGCCGTATCGGAAATAAAAAGAATGCGGCGACCCGCAGCGCGCTCCTGGTCGATCCTAACCCGTGTGGGTTCGATCGGCCGGAGCGTGGAGCGCTCGATTTCCATCTCGAGCGCGGGTCCGTCGACGGCGCCGAAGCGGTTGGCGCCGAGCATCGCGACTAGTTCGCGCCAGATATCGTCGAGGCGGACCTCCTCCCGAAGCGACTGTTCCCGGGCTCGCCGCTCCGCCTCGTTACGCCACTCGATGAAGTCTTCGGCGAATTCCGCCTGGTCGCCGACGCCGGTACGCGCGGCCAATTCGCGACCGATGGCCCGATACAGTCCGGACGGACGCCCCACCGCGCGAATCAGGCACGTGCCGAACACGTCGAACGAAACGTGAGTGATCGCTGGCGGAACGCGATCGCGAGGTTGGCGTGGCTGGCGGGTCACAGCTGCAAAAAGGAATCTCGAATGAGTTTCGTCCCGATGGCGCTTGCTGGATGCGGCGCGCCGACGTGCCTGTCAACCTGCAACCCGGCGGCCGCCTCGTCTTCGTCCACAACCAAGCTGGTCGCGCGGCAGCGAAGCCCGCGCCAGACGCCGAGCGCTCTCATGGTCGCCCGGACGCTCTTTTCTGAAAAATGACCTGTTCGAACGTGGCTTCCGGCAACCGTCGGTTGTCTGCTCCGAATCGCGGAAAAGACTCTCCGCGCACGGGGAGCGTAAGCACGCATTCGAAATCGGTGGCGGCGGCGGTGTCGGCGAACCGAAACATCGCGTGGCGGATGACGAGATAACCGTCGGGTTTCACCCGCGCCGCGAGTTCAGTCGTGGTGCGCTCGTAGTCCGAAAAACGGAGGTGGGGGAGGCTGGTGGCGACATCGGGACGGTTGCGCAATGACCAGCGGACGAAGACCGCCATGCAAAGCACCGCATCGTAGGATTCCACTGGTTCGGCCAGAGCCGAGGCGCCTTGCGCGAAGCAGACGTTGCCACGGGCGCCCTCGGCCCGGCGCCGCGCCTCGCACGCCCGCAGGTTCGCCGGGTTGATGTCGATTCCCTTGATCGCGGCTTGAGGCAGGTAATGACGAAGAGAAAACACTTCCTCGCCGGTGGCGCAGCCGAACGACAACACTCGCGGGGCAGGAACACTTCCAAGTCGGTCGCGAAGAAACTCGAAGACGGCCGGATAGCGATTGGGCCGCGTAATCGAACGATGTTGGAACAGGCCCGCCGGACGCCGCCACAGAAGCAGATGATCACGTCGGAAGATCGGGTCTCGCAGGAAATGCCAGCTGAAGCGCGCCGCCCGGTACAGGCGATACGATTGAAAAGCGGCTTTGATCGGCGCGAACACGAGCGGAGGCCGGAACGCAAGGGCATCGACTCCGGGCATTCAACGCTCGAGTTGAACTCTGGAGCGATCCCAGCGCCCCCCTCGGTGCGGCTCCACGCCGGCTCGGCGTCCGACCGGTGACGCAACCAAACCGGGCGACGGCGAGATGGCGCAACTGCGCGGCAAATCCGGCGCCGAATGATGTTCCAACCGGACACGCCGGGACGGTTCCCGCCGCAACGATCCGATCAGCCGAGGGCCGACATTATTCCAGCCGTTGAACCGCGAAAACCGCACCGTATTCGCCCGTGATCAAGTACGATTTAAACGACGCGGGAATCAGAGCTGAAACCACCTTCCAAATTGCCGTCGAATTGAGCCGTATGTCCTCGATGATCACCCAACCGCCTCGCTTTACTCGCGATAACCCGAAGCGCAGCGTCTGCACGTTGGCATGATGGGCATGGAGACCATCGTCCACGATGATGTCGATCGCCTCCGGCAACTCACGACCGAGCGCCTCAAGACTCGACCACTCAGTCTGGTCCACGAAGAAGGTGCGAATTCGCTCTTCGTTGAACAGTATCCGCCGATCGACGTCCGCACCGTAAATTGTCGCGGTTTTCAAGTAGTGTCGAAAAGCGCGCAGCGAGGCTCCGGGAACTCCCTTCGGACCCATGTTGGACAATACGTCGGCATGATTCGTCCCTAACCCGATCTCCAGGAGCGTTTCGATCGCCTCCGCCCTTTTCAGGATCGCGGCGTAAATGAAATGATAATTGTGAAAATTCGCCTTGTTGCTCCCGAAACGGTCGAAAACCAGCTTCAGCAGCCGCGCCCGCTCGCCCGCTCCGCGGCAAAACGACTCCGCATCAATAATTTCACATTTCGTCGCACCGGTGATGTCACCGAGCTCGGCCAGTGCGGCTGGAAGCCGTCGGATCGCGTGTATCGTCACTGCCGCGCGCGGGCGGTACGGGCCGTCCATGTTTGGTGAATACATGGGGAATGTGCCAAGCACGTCGAGCGCCGATCGGTTCGCCGGGCCGCCCCACCACCGTCCAACCGCCCGCTTGAGCGAGACCAACCAGCCACAGCGGCGCAGGAACACCCCAAGCGGCCCGCGCCTGCCGGCCAACCGGCGGGCACTCGCTTGACGCGGCGAGATCGGGGGGGCATCGACCGGCATATCGTTCATCGGAACCATCCGACATGGGAGAGCGCACCCCAGGCAATCTCCATCTCGCATCCGCCCCCGCAGTATTCGAGCGGCAGATCTCACCAGCGGGTTGCCGGCCGGTCCGTGGACGGTGCCGCCTCGCATCCGCGATACGATCAGTGCGGCGCTCGCCGGCGCCGCCCAACGGTCGTGGTCTCGGCACGTTGACTTGCCGCAACGCGCTCCAATACCGTGGTTCATCGGTGACGTTACCCATTGGAAAATTTCTTGGCCACGGATGGCGCAGGCGCGGCTTGTTCTGCGAAGCTTTTGGCCTGCTCTGTTGGGCCCGCCTGCTGATCCGCCTCGTCCCATTTCGCGGCCTCGCGCCGAGGCTCGGCAAGGCCCAGGCCGAAAGTTCGTCCGAGCTCACGGTCAACGCGCAACGGACGGCGCTCGATGTCGCCTGGGCCATCGGCGCGGCGACCCGCCATGCGCCATTGCGGTTTGTGTGTCTGCCCCAGGCGCTGGCCGCAAAATGGATGCTGCGTCGCCGCGGAATCGCAAACACGCTGTATCTCGGAATCGCAGCCGGTCGCGAAACCGAGTCGGCGATGACGGCGCACGCCTGGCTCAGGTCCGGAGACAAGATCATCACCGGCGCACGCGAGATGGGTGGCCACGTGGTCGTTTTGTCGCTGGCCGATGGTCCGTGAAATCGCCGTACGTCGGCCGAAGCGGCGCACGAGGCATTCCACGGCGGAATCGCCTCGCCCCCGGGAGGGTCGCTGTGATTTCCGCCACCTTGCCGTTTCCGCTCCCGATTACGGCGGGAGTTCCGGGCCCTCGCCGCGTTCGATCGGACCGGTCGCCCGCGAACTGCCGGTCGGAGCACCGTATATCGCCTCCAGATAACGCATATTGACGACGGCCATCAGGATGAATGCGGGCACCAGATTGCGCAATTCCGCCAGCCAACTATATCGGGCGGAAGATACAATCATCGCCACCACCACCACCAAGCACGTGATCTGAAAGCTCCGGTCCATCAACCGCCAGCCCAGCACGGTCCCGGGCAGAAGAATCCCGAAGCTGGCCAGGTAAAGTGGCGCCCATTCCCGATAGGCATGCAGATTTTGCCACAGGTGCCCGGGATGTACGTGATCGATCATGTATGCAGGATTTCCACGGGCCACATAAAATCGGATCCAAAAAGCCAGCGCGACGGCGGCGGTCAGCCCCAACGCTCCGACCAGCATCTTGCGCCGTCGCCAGGGACCGGCGAGAAGGCGACACAATGGCATTACGATGATCGACTCTTTGCACAAGATTCCGACCAGGACGCTGGGAATGAACGGGGCATCATATTGTCGGGCCATGGCGAAATAGCACAGGGCGAAGCTGAGATGCGACGCGGGGTCGACGAATTGCCCGGCATATTTCAATATCGAAATGGGATAAACTATGGTGAGAACCAACACGACGCCGGCGGAAAACAGAGTGGATAAATAGACCCGCGCAAAGCGATACACACAGACGAACAGCATCACGTTGAAGATCGCGCGATACACCACGCGTGAAAATACAAACTTGCCGGTCAGCCAAATAAAGACGGACACAATGGCATCCGGGAGAAAGCGGAACGAATGCGGCGTATGCGCCGGGCTCAGACCCACGATTTTCTCGTGCATCATCCGTTGCCACGCGGTGTTGTCCGCAAAATAGATGGTCGCAAAGTAAGTACCGTGGTCTACGACCCAATAATGAATGACCTCGCCCACGAAGCCGCAAGCGAGCGCCAGGAACAAAACACCGCGCTTTTCCCCCGGCTGCAATTGCGACCCACCCATGGCCCACCAACCGCAGGCGGGGATCAGAGCGAGCAGAAGCACGCGCATCGCCGCCTGCCCCCAGGGGTATTCGACAAACAGCGGTGTGGCGAACGACGCGGGCCGATAGACCGGCGCCAAAAACAATGCGACGAGCAGTGCCGCCGAAGCCCACCAGGTAACGTGCGAATTTCGAAAGCGCATTAAAGGGTTCCGACGATAAGGGACCAACCGGACATGACGAGTGCACAAATGCCGATATCGGCCGTGCGGTCGGGAACGTAGTCCGATCGCTCGGAGCACGCCCAGGCTCAGAACACCGGCTGCTCTCGTGCGCCGAGATATCCAAATCGGCGCATCACGTCACGATGATCGGCGACTAATTGCGCAACGTGTGCCGGGTTCAGCTCCCCGCGCCAGGAACCGACCTCACCTTTCCGAAAGAACGATCGAGCCTGTGGCGACTTGCCCGGGAACCCGCTGCAAGTCTCCTGCCGTTTGAGTTCTTCGAATCTGCTGAACGCAATTGCCTTTCGTAAACGGGTCTCGTCTTCCCCAAGTCCGAGAAAGCGTATGGCACCGCCAAACGCCTCCACCGAATCTCGCTTCATGTCTTCGAAGCGAACGACATGCACGCGGAGGCCAGGTGCTTCCGTCCAACTCGTGACATGGCCGCTCCACGTGAGCAGCTTTTGGCGCAACTGATTCGCTTGCGCCATCGGGGACCCGCAAAGGGCATATTCGGCATTTCCCATGGCTCGAACAATGCGATCGAACCGATCGTGGCCGTGATGATGCGCGAACGAGACGGCGACATCCAATGGATTCCGGATAAAATATAGAACGCAGGCGGTCGCATCCAGCGGGACCAAAGGACGCCCGTCGGGCAATAAGATAAACGCGTCGTGAATCTTGCAGTACGGAGTCTCGGTCGCGTGTTCAGCTTGATAACGGTAGACATCGGGTCGGACCGAGTCGATCTCGTCGAAGGTCATCTCGCCTGAATCGTATCCGACGAGTTGGTCGAACGTCTCCCGCGCACTCGCCAACAATCCGCTTTGGAGATCATCGAAATTAATCGGCTGATCTCCGTCACGCAGGTAGTTGGCCAGAAACATCCGGAACCAAGTGTTCCCGGATTTAGGATACGAAGCTAACCACACGATACCCTTCATCGAACCAAATGATGAGAACGCGTTTTTTGCTTCTGCAGGTCGGACTCAATAGACGCCACAAGGGCCGCGAGGCGAAATGCGTTGCGTGATCTGAGAACGATCGAAACCGTCGCTTGCTGGGCCAGTTTCATTGCGAGCCGGGTCGAATTTGCCTTCGCTTCATCCGTTGCGAGAAAGCCAACGCGGTGAATATTATTGGTCAGCACAATTAACTTTTGTACGCCATCGACCCGGATCACTTTCGGTTCCGGAATATCGTCATCGCATAATTCGTAGAGTCCTCGAACCGGCAGGGCAGATCCATCAAAATTGTCGCCCATCGAAACTATCCGCTTCTCCAAACGGTCGCGAACGCGCGGCAGTTCGTTCGCCGCGATGCCAAGATGCTCGAGCGAGTCCGGCCAGAGTTTCACCTCGGGAAAAGCCGGAAACGCGTACATGCGACCGTCGGCGCCTGGCCGTACGACACAGAAATCGTCTGCCAAGACTGCGTGCCCCTCCTCTCGAAACGCAGCGGCTAGCGTCGATTTTCCGATCCCCGAAGACCCGATGAATACGATCGCATCTCCATCGCAGTTGATCGCGCTACCCTGCAAGACGAGGTCATGCCGCTGATGGAACAGCGCGCCAAACACCGACGAGAGCAGAAAAACACGAATATCCCGATCGTCCGCAATACGATCTCGCGCAATGGCAATTTGTCGTCCGTCCTCGATAAGATAGCGCGCTATCCCATCTACACTGAGCAGAATCCGATGATCCGTGAATTCATATCTTACGCCGCGGACCAACGCGCCCGTTAATGCGCGAGGTACGTCGGCGTAGATGATTTTCACATCTGGCGGGGATCGCGGATGCGCGGGCCGCAGTCCAGGGAGTGTCAAGCACGAGTGAATTGTGAGGCCAAACGCCCTATATTCGTACGGTACCGGTGGCGCACTCATTCGAGCGGCCATAGCGAGGAACCGGCAGAGCGGCGTCAAGCGACGAAACACGGCGGCCTCCTCGATTGGCAGAACCCCTCGACCCCTTGTGGGAAAGACCCTGGAGCGCAACCACTTCGCGGCCCCATCGAGGCGGCATCTTGATCAAGTCGAGCCAGCCAACGGCAATCAGGATAGAGCGGTGGCTCACTGAGCCCGCCCACCGGCCAGGTCCGGCGGGGTAACTCGCCCGGCAGATTCGCCGGGAGTCACGCTCGGCTCGAATCGAATCGACCAAAGCCGCCAACCGATCCAGCCGGTATAATCGGGACGCGCCGACACCCGAAGCGGCCGGGCGTCGGGAAAATACAGCTCCAAGGTGGCATCCGCCAATCGATTCCATTGTTTCCGGGTCAGGCGCACCGCGACCTCGGTCCGATTTTGCACCGCAACGCGGCCCACTTCTTCTCCATTCAACCTGACTCTCGCCGGCATCAGGGCGTGGTCGTCCAAGGCCGACGCGGCCACAAAGGTGATCTTCACGTCATGACTCGCCCGCTGTGCCACGAAGCGAAATCGCACGTGACGCTCATTGGTCGTCATGTTACCAGCCGCGGTCGGGGTCATAAAATCACCATCCTGAATTCCCGTGACCACGTAACGAAACGCGTTGCCTCCGGTGGTGAAATCGATCCGAGCTCCGTCGGGATCGAGCGGTGCCGGTTGACGGTAAAGCGCAAGACCCGAAGTCAGATTGACTTCGCCGTCTCCGGACGGCGCGATCCACCAGGTTTCGGCGCTCTGCATCGGCGTCGCGACGCGCGGCAAACGATGTTGCCGCTGAAACATGAAACTCCACCAATCCGATACGACAAAGTCTACGCCGCGGCGCTGCAGCTCGACGGCAACAGCGGCCGCGATCGGCCAGTTACTCCGCGCAACGACCAACAACTTCGGCGCCTGATTGTGCGTTTCGGCCAGCGCCGCATCGACCGCCCGTTGGATCGGCAAGCCACGCTCAGCGGCGCTAGCGGGGTGGCCATGCAAGCCAAACGCGAGAATCATCGCTGACAGGCCGGCAATGCCGATGTCCGCACCCTCGCGCCACCGGTGCGCCAGTGCTCGCGCCGCGATCGCCAGTCCGAAAAGCGCCGCATAAAAATACACGGCATAATAGGATACGCCGTTGTAGTGCCGGACGGCGCCGGTTTGCGCCATCCCCCAGACCAGGCAATCGAGCACGGCGACAGCGAGGAGCACCTGCGCAGAGGTAGCAAAGCGCCGCTCGTCCGCCGACATACGACGTCGGCCCACCACCCGCAAAGCCGAGGGCGCGAAGAGAATCGCAACACTGGCGGCGATCGCGATCCAGTGTTGCCGCGCGAAGTAGCCCATCGCCGGCCCGGCATTGGCCGTGAGCATCGCATCCTGCTCGCGCGACGCTATCGGGAAGGTCACAAAAAACAGGATCGACTGCCGGAATGAGGCACGTTGCTCGAGATTGGCCGAAAACCTGCCGAAGATCGCGGCGAGATTGCTGCGGGATCCGAGCGCGATTACATCGACCAACAACGGCAGAGCAAAGAAAAGGGCAATCATGCCGCTCCAGAGAAACGTTCCGCGATAAGTGGCCCATAACGCATTGTTTGGCTCCGCCTCCGTTGTCGGTCGGACACGCAATCCCAAAGCGATCGCGGTCGCCCCAATCGTGACCACGAACAACGACTGGGCCACGTGCCCGTGAAACAGAAATCCGCCGGCCACGACGACCACGGGAAGGACGCCAATGTCGCCGGCCGCCACGCAAGTGCACGCGACGAGGAAGCATAGAAACGGGATCGCAATGACGTGGGGTGGCCACACGCTCACCATAAGTTCCGGACACCATCGGAGCCAGAGCGTCGCGCCGAGCAAGCCCAGCGGCGCCAGCGGCCGCCACGACAAGCGCGTGACCAACAGCCACAGCGCCGCGGTGAGAAACGCAGACTGCAGACAGATAATCGCGATCAAATGCGCGTTGCCAGGTGAAGGCACGACGTGCAAGGCGTCAAAGAGCAAAGCTTCCGCCGCGGCATAGACGTAGAAAAAGGCCGGGCCCGGGTGATGAAACTCGTACCGCGAATAATTGCCATAGATCTCGTGAAGGTGCTTCGCGTCATCGATCTGCAAGGCATTCACCGCCGAGTCCCCCTCTTCCAGCAGCGGGGCGCGGAACAGCGGACCAATGCGGACCGCGATCACGACAGCCACCAGCACGATGAAGGCGGCGGGAGCCATCCAGCGGGGTCGGGACATCCCGTGCGATGAACGGCAGCGGCGCGACTGGTTCAAGGGAAAACACCGCCCGCCAAGGCACGTTTTCTCTGGCCCCTGCGCGCACGTTTTCGCTCAATCGAAATTTACCCACGTGTTCAGGTCCACCGGAGCCCTTGCCCCTCCGCCCTACTGGCGGGCTTTCATGCGCTTCGCCGGCGCGCGGCTTTGGCTGTCGGTTGGATTGCTGGTGGTGATCAGTATGCTCGAAGGGTCCGGGCTGCTCGTGCTCGTTCCTTTGCTCCATGCGCTCGGTTTCAGCCGGCTGGGCACTCTGCATGGGTTGGCCAAATCGCTCGCGTCGCCGCTCAGTGGCCTCAACCCCGGGGGCTCGTTGGGCCTCATCCTCACGACTTTTTTCGCCATCAAAGCCGGCCAGGCTGCTTTGCGGGCATGGGCGGATACCTTAAACCAGAAACTAGAAATCGCATTCGTCTGCTTTTTGCGCGATCGATTTTACCGTGCGATGATGGGCGCCGGGTGGCTCCACCTCACGCGTCAGCGATCGTCCGATATCACCCAAGCACTGATTGCGGAACTTCCAACTGTCGGAAACGGAGCGCGGCAGATCCTCGCGTTGATCAGCGTGGCCTTGATCGCACTGATTCAGGTCGCCGTCGTACTCACCCTTTCGGTGGAGATGACGGTGCTGGCGCTCGGTTCGGGCTTGGTTGTTGGGCTCGGATTACGCCAGTTGCGCAAGCGTGCGCTTGCCCTCGCGAAACTGGGCTACGGCAAACGCGCCGAAATGGCCGCAGCCGTGAACGAGCACCTGGCCGGCATGAAGATCGCGAAGGGCCACGGGCGCGAAACCCAACACTTCCGCCATTTCCAGCGCGCGATGAATGAAATCGCCGAGTACATGATGGGTGTGCAGCGCAACGCCGCGCTCACCAACGTTTGGATTCAAATCGGCGCAGTTGGCGCACTCGCGCTCTTCGTCTGGACCGCCGTCCGCGTTCAGCATGTGGATAGCGCCGCGTTGCTGATGCTAGCGTACGTTTTCACCCGATTGCTGAGCCAAGTAACCTCGCTGCAGAGTATTTGGCATCAGATCGAACAGGCGCAGCCACCGTTTGCGGAAACGGAGGCAATGCGCGCCGGATTTGAAGCGGCCGCCGAACCGCCGCCGCCCGCCGTTTTCAAGCGCATTGACCTGGACGCGGCGATCCGCATCGAAGGACTTTCGTTTCGCTACGATCCAGTGCAACCCGCGTACGCGTTGCGTGAAATCGATCTTGTGCTCCCCGCCCGCGAGGTAACCGCGTTATGTGGATCGTCCGGCGCGGGCAAGAGCACGCTCGCGGATGCATTGCTCGGCCTCATTATACCGGAATCCGGCCGCGTGCTCATCGACGGCCAACCGCTCGCGGGCGACCGCCTCCACAACTGGCGGCAATCGATCGGGTACGTGCCGCAAGACACGTTTCTTTTCCACGAGACGGTCCGGAACAACTTGCTTTGGGCGCAGCCCGACGCGTCCGAGGACGACGTGCGAGCGGCGCTCCGCACGGCCGCGGCGGACGAGTTCGTTGCGCGGCTGCCGAACGGGCTCGACACCATCGTGGGAGACCGCGGTGTCCGATTGTCCGGCGGCGAACGCCAACGCATCGCCTTGGCGCGCGCGCTGCTCCGCCGGCCGACCCTGCTCATCCTCGACGAAGCGACAAGTTCGCTGGATACGCACAACGAGCGCCTGGTGCAGGACGCAATCGAACGGTTGCAGGGAGAAATCACCCTGGTGCTCATCGCGCACCGGCTCTCGACCATCCGATTTGCGGATCGGATCGCGGTACTCGCCGCCGGTCGCATTGCCGAGATTGGAACATGGGAAGAGCTGAATGCGCGGCCGCAAGGCCTGCTGCGTCAGCTCGCACTCGCCGGCGCCACGTAGCATTCCCGCCAAGCGCACACGATCAACGCGTCGTCACGACGCCCACCCCAGCGAGAAACCGGACCAGCTGCACCGCCGCTCCGATTTCAATCGGCAACTGGC
>DASZYH010000032.1:0-2807 GCA_035545515.1 Opitutaceae bacterium | reverse complement strand
ACGGACGATCTGGCGGACATTTGCGGCACACTATTACCTGTTCCGCGGCACGCCGACGCGGCTATGGCTCGACACGACGTTCGAGGAGCTGTTCGGCGTGACGGAAACGCTCGGGCCCGACAATGCCGATCGCATCTACGACACCATCGCGGCGGCGCTGGCGACCGAGGCGTTCCGGCCGCGGGCGCTGTTTTCGCGGTTCAACCTCGAGGTCATCGCCACCACGGATGCGGCGGTCGACGAGCTCAAGTGGCATGCCCAGATCCGCCAGTCCGGCTGGACGGGCCGCGTGGTTCCGACCTATCGGCCGGACGCGATCGTCGATCCGGACCGCGGGACGTTCGCGGCGGACCTCGACCGGCTCGGACAGATGACCGGATGCGACACCGGACGCTGGAGCGGCTATCTTGATGCGCACTGGGAGCGGCGGGCCTATTTCAAGCAGATGGGCGCGACAGCCAGCGACCACGGACACCCCACTGCGCTAACAGCCGATCTGAGCGAAGTCGCTGCTGCCGCTCTGTTCGACAAGGTGCGCGCCGGCAAGGCCGACGCCGGCGAGCGCGAGCTGTTCCGGGCGCAGATGCTGACCGAGATGGCGCGGATGAGCGTCGAGGACGGGCTGGTGCTGCAGATCCATCCCGGCGCGTGGCGCAATCACTCGCCGCAGATGTTTGCGGCGTTCGGGCCGGACAAGGGCTTCGACATTCCGCGGCGCACCGACTATGTCGCCGCGCTGAAGCCGCTGCTCGACCGCTACGGGATGGAGCCGAAGCTGCGGATCATCCTGTTCACGCTCGATGAGTCGAGCTACGCGCGCGAGCTGGCGCCGCTCGCCGGTGTCTATCCGGCGCTCAGGCTCGGACCGCCCTGGTGGTTCTTCGACAGCCCGGAAGGCATGCTGCGCTTCCGCGAGCTCGCGACGGAGACGGCGGGGTTCTACAACACGGCGGGATTCAACGACGACACGCGGGCCTTTCCCTCGATCCCGGCGCGGCACGACGTGGCGCGGCGCGTCGACTGCAACTACCTGGCACGGCTGGTCACGGAGCACCGGCTGGGCGAGGACGAGGCACTGGAGGTGGCGCGCGACCTCGCTTACCGGCTGCCGAAGGAGGCGTACCGGCTGTGACGCGCCTGTCGACCAGAACGCTTCGGCAGGCGAAAGCGGGCGTCGAGGTGCCGCGCTATGACCGGGCGGCGGTGACGCCGGGCATCGTGCATCTGGGGATCGGCGCGTTCCACCGCGCGCACCAGGCAGTCGTGGTCGACGACGTGCTGTCGCGCGACCCGTCCTGGGGGATTACGGGAGCCAGCCTCAGACGGCCGGACACCAAGCAAGCACTGGCGCCGCAGGACGGGCTCTACAGCGTGCTGATCAAGGACGGCGAGGCCCGGCGTGTGCGGGTGATCGGCTCGGTGCTCGAGGTCATCGACGCGCCGAACGAGAAGGAGCGGCTGCTGGCGCTGATGGCGGACCCGGCCACACGCGTCGTGTCGCTGACGATCACCGAGAAGGGCTATTGCTACAACGCGGCGACGGACGGGCTCGATGTGAGCCACCCCGACATCGTGGCCGATCTCGCGCGGCCGCGGGCGCCGGCGACGGCGGCAGGGATCATCGTCGAGGGGCTGCGGCGGCGGCGCGAGGCGGGCATCGGGCCCTTCACGGTGCTGAGCTGCGATAACCTTCCGCACAATGGCGCGGTGGCGGGACGGGTGTTCAGCGAATTCGCCGAGGCCATCGATGCCGGGCTTGGGCGGTGGGTTCAGGAGAATGTGCCCTTTCCCGGGACCATGATTGACCGGATCGTTCCGGCGACGACCGATGCAGACCGGGCCGAAGTGGCGGCGTTGCTGGGGCTGGACGATGCCTGGCCGGTGATGGCGGAACCGTTCCTGCAGTGGGTGGTGGAGGACCAGTTCGCAGGGGCACGGCCGCCGCTGCAGATCGGCGGCGTCGAGTTCGTGAGCGACGTCGCGCCCTATGAGCGGATGAAGCTCCGGATGCTCAACGGCACGCATTCGTCGATGGCGTATCTGGGATATCTCGGCGGCTACGAGTTCGTGGCGGAGGTCATTGCGCAGCCCGACTTCCGGCGATTCGTCAGCAACGAACTCAACGAGGAGATCGCCCCCACGCTGGGAATGCCCAAGATGCAGACGGACGACTACGCGGCGAGGTTGCTCGATCGGTACTCGAACACGGCGATGAAGCACCGGACCTACCAGATCGCGATGGACGGCAGCCAGAAGCTGCCGCAGCGGTTGCTGGGGACGATTGGCGACCGGCTCAAGTCGGGAGGTTCGATCGAGCGACTGGCACTCGCCGTGGCGGCGTGGATGATCTACGCACGGGGCGCGGATCTATCGGGCAAGCCGATCGTGGTGCAGGATCCGATGGCCGCGGAGTTCGCCGCGATTGATCCGGCGCACCTGGTCGAGGGATATCTGCGACTGGACCGGATTTTTGCGCCGGAACTGGTGGGCAATGCGCGGTTACGCGAGACGCTCGAGGCGAAGGTGGCGCTGTTGCGGGAAGTTGGCGCAGCGGAGGCGGTGAGAAGGACGGCCTGATAGGAGCCGCCCCTCTGTCAACACTGCGCGCGACACCCCCGTGCTGCGCAAAGGGGTAGACCCGGCTGACAGCTCAGTAGTGCGGGTACTGCATCAAGCTGGCGAGGCGGTATTCGCTGACGCTTTCGATGTCGGCGCCGTCGGGCGGATAGCCGCTGGCGAGGACGGCGGCGTCGCGTTCTTCCCGGCGCAGCCGGAGTTCGCGCGCGAAGAAGGGCCGCTGGGAGGCC
>DASZYH010000031.1:0-5079 GCA_035545515.1 Opitutaceae bacterium | reverse complement strand
TCTGAACGCCAGACAGATCGCGATCGGCCTGGCGGGGCTCCAAAGCTTCGACGACCAGACCGCATACCAAGCGGTGCGCATGCTCGAGCCGGCGAGCGCGTTATGCCTCGACGAAAAAGGAACGCGCATTTGGAAATACTGGAAACTCGACGTGCACCGGGAAATTCGCTTCGCCCGCGACGACGACTACGTCGATGCGTTCGAGGAGATTCTGCAAAGCGCAATCGATGCCCGGATGCGCACGAACGGACGGGTCGGATTCATGCTGAGCGGCGGATTGGATGCGACCACGAGCCTCGCGTTGGGACTGCGTGGCGGTCGCCAGCCGGTCGATCGTCTGAGCGCGCTTTCGTGGGCGTTGCGCGAAGGCGACGATTGGGTTGTGCCGGATGAACGGTCGTACATCGACGCGTTTTTACGCGAATACCCAATCGATCATCACTATGTCGTTTCCAATGCAGCACGGGTCCTGGACGTTCCCGAGGTCGTGCGGCGCCATGGCAACGGCCCCGAGCAGCGCATCGACTACTGTCAGATGGTGCCGACGCTGGAGGTGGCACGCGCCTGTGGGGTGCGGGTTATCCTGGAGGGATCATCCGGCGATCTGATCGCCAGCCATAATCCCAACGATCATGTGTTGGGCTGTCTTTTGCGGGGTGATTGGAGGACCTTGCATACCGAGGCCGCGCAACATGCCGTCGCGAGCGGGCGTCCGGTCTGGCGTAATCTTGCCGGTATGTTGCGCCCGCTGGCGCGTTCGAGTCGGTTGTTCGCCCCGATCGATTTTCAATGGAGGTATCGCCGGTATTGCGAGCGGGTCTCCGACCTCGGAGAACGCGGTATTCCTCTCTCCCAAGCACTTTGCGACGAGATCGGATTGGTTGAGCATGTGCGTCGGATCGCTCGACCGCACCTTCCCGGGGCGTGGCGTTCACCGGTGCGCGCCGGTCAAATCTACGTCCTGACGCAGACGCATGTGGTGAGCGATCAGGTGAATGCCTGGAGCTATTCGGCCAGCCACGGCGTCGAGTTTCGCAATCCTTATCTCGATCGTCGGGTGGTCGAATATGCGGTGGCTGTGCCGCCACAACAACATCGCGATGCGTGGCAGAGTCGTCGACTCCTGCGCCGGGTCGCCCATCGCCGGGTGCCGGAGAAGATTGCGCAGCGTCGGGACAAGGGGATGACGATGCCCGATTTGGGGCGCGGCTTGGTTGAGAACTATGCCCGGGTCGCCGGCTGGATCTCGGAATGGCGCCGCGTTCCGGCGGTTTCGCGGTTCTTGGACCTCGACCGGTTGGAAGCGGATTTGCGGTGGGTCGTAAAGAACACGAACGACCGGTCGGCGGACTGGGCTCCGGCACTGCCATTGTGTCGCGGGGTGTTGCTGGCAAAGTTTCTGGAGTCGATGGGTGATATCACCTAGGGCCGCCTGAATGATGACACCGAAGCTTGACTCACCATTGCGTTTCAACAGTACCAGAAGGCCGTGAATCCAACCAACTCCGTCAATCCGATGGGAGAAGACCACTTTAAGAACGACTTGAACCCCGCGCGTAGCCTCGAGTCCTGGGATGAGCCTAAACTCATCCCGCTTGATCTCGGTTCCGCTCAAGGGAAGTACTGCAGATTTAATTCCGAAACGGCTCCCGACAACGGCCCGATGACGCCCTGCCCCTCCTGACGAATAGGAGAATTTGCTTTTTTCCGCGGCGCCCAATTCTGGGCGCCTTACTATTTTAAGGGACGGGATAGCGCGTCGGATCGTGCGGTGATGATCCGCGCGGGTCACGTGCGATGGTTATTCTGCTGTCGCCACAGTTCATAGACAGACCCCGCCATGCTTTGCACGGTTTCGATCTGTTCGGCCGTCAGCCGCTTCGTTGGATTTGCGCGGAAGGCGAGATCTGGCTGCTTCGAGTGTCGGCTCAGGACGCGGGTGGTTGCCACCGTGTCGGCCGGCGAAAATTCGCTGCCGAGCTTACGGGCGAGCGCGGGGTATGCGTTGGCATGAGCAGAGTAGTCGATGGCTTCGGTGAACTCGGCGCTGTGCCGAAGCGCGAGACGTAGGTTGCGATCGATGTACCAAGCGAGCCAATCGACTCGGCTGAGACGTGCGACATCGGGGGGGGCGGAATCGAATTCCGCGGCAACGAGTTGGCGGTGGCGATCGTTCAAGAACGGTGGAGGATTGACCTCGAGCGAGGCCACGACTTCCACCGGCTCGCGAAAAAGATAGATAAATGGCACCTCGGGAAATGCGGCGCGAAAGGCCGGTAGATAGGCAATCGAGCGGGAGGTCAGCTTTACGATCAATCCACGCTCGCGGGGCAAGGGCTTCAAACCGAAGGCCTGGATGAAGGTTCGCAGCTCGGCTTCGGCTTCGCCACGCATGAGGGCGGGGGCATAGGCGGCCAAAAATTTTGGCAGCGCGACTGGCTCCGCGAAAACCCGGCGCCCGGCATCGAGTTCCAGCAGCCGAGTGAGAAGGGTGGAGCCGCAGCGGCTGCAATGAAAAATCAGTGCCGTCACCGGCAGGACCGCCTCGCGGGCCGTCAGATCGGCCAACGATCGCAGGGAATGAAACCGATCGGGCAATGCGCTAGCGTGTCCCGTCAGTTTCGTGACAATACTGTCCGGCCCGATGCGCCGGAAATCGCTCGGATAGATGCGGTCGTCCGAGGGCTCGGGTGTCGTGAGGAATCCGTCGGACTCGTTGGTGTTCATCGCGCCATCGCTTGCGTGCAGGATGGAAATACAACCATCCACCGCGACCCAATTCTTCGGGCGGGATCGAAGTCCGCGCGTGGATCTCGACAATGTCCACCCTTGTGCTGTAACCGGTGTTTCTGTCGTGCGGATGTCCCCTCCCGAAATCGGTCTGGCCGTTCTCCTTGTCATGTGGACTCTCGGCAGCGTGCTGTTCGTTTTGCCGATACGCCGCATGCAGCGTTGGCTGGGCAGCATTAATCGCTTTCGTTTTTTCGTGACGTGGGGCGTTTTCTCCAACCGCGATCGTTTGCGTCGGGCCGGTACCTTCGAGCTTGTCGCGCGCGAGGCGGATCCTGTCGGAGGTGCGTCGAGGTGGAGGACGGTCGCGAGTGGGCACTCGTGGTCGTGGCGATCTTTCTGCTGGTGGCCGCAGCGTTATCCGGCCGCGGCGATCCAAAACCTGGGCCGGCAGATCAAATGATCGCTGACGCAAGCGCCGCCGGCATGGCCACCAGCGATGAGCCGTGCGCGCGTCCTTGGCGATTACGCTGCGCGCGTGGCCCCCGAAACATCCGTGAAATCGACGGAATTCCGCCTGCTGCGGCGGTTTCCCGGCGGAGGCGCCCCGGACGAGGTGGTGATCGTTTTCTCCCGGCCTCCAGATGGTCATGGCCATTGATGCCGCAGACGCACTTCGGTGGGCCGCGCGTATCGCGTGTTGTGGCGTGGTGCTACAGTCCCTCGAGCTTGCCATGCTGTGGCGGGAGTTTGGTCCACGTCGGCTGCTTGCGTTGCAAGACGAGGCGGCCGCACGCGATGCGACAGCGATGATTCCGCCGTTCGCTTGTTCGTGCTCGGCGACGTTGGCGGTGCTGCTTGGGCGCTCGGTGGCAGCGGCCGCCGTCGTGTGGGGGGCGAACGGTGCCTCGGCACCGTGGCTGCTGGCCGTGTTGCTCGGTTGCCAACTTTATTTTATTCGTCGCTTCCCGATTGTCCTCACGAATGCCGATCACATGAATTTGGTCGTACTTGCCGCGGTGACAGTCGGCTTGTTGCCGGCGACCTCGGAGGCGTTGCGCACAATCGCCCTCGGATTTTTGGCGTTTCAGTCGCAGTGGGCCTATATGACCAGCGGCCTCGAAAAAATGTGGGCGCCACAGTGGCGCAGCGGCGTGCGGCTGGCCGAAGTGTTCCAAGATAGCCCTCATCGTTTCGCACCGCTCGGTGCCTTCTTTTCAATGCGTCGGAACGTGGCAAAGCAGGCCGCGTGGATCGTCATTGTCGGCGAATGTCTGTTTCCGCTTAGTCTGTTGCTGCCGAAAACGGCCCTCTTGGTCGCGCTAGGGGCGGGAGTGCTCTTTCACGCGATCATTGCCGTCACCATGGGGCTGCCCTCGTTTTTTTGGGCGTTTGTCGCCACGTATCCGGCCCTGTACTTTTTCAATGGATATGTGGGCGCGAAGCCGACGGGTTGAGCGATTTCCTGGTCCGCCATGACTCGATGGTCCTTCATTCCGGAGTTCGGCCTCATCGGCCTGATGGTGGTCTGGAGTATTGGGACTGTGATTTGTGCTTTCCCCGGCGGCCGTGTTCGACGCGCGTTGTTTCGGAAGAACTGGGGACTGTGGTTTGCGAATTGGGGAGTGTTTGGTGCCTCGAGGGAGCGCTCGGAGGTTTGTGTCTACATCTTGGAATACCGCGACTCCGCCGAAGCGGAGGCGTCGCAGTGGATCGAGGCGAGTTGTGGCCGTCCGTGGCGGTGGCACTCCGGTTTGTGGCAGCCGGAACGCCGGGTGGCCGATCGAATCCACCGCATTGGCCAGGACGTCGCTTTCCGATTGGAGCACGGCACGCCGGCGGCGAACTGGCTACCCGAAAGCCGACGGCTGCTGGAGCGATATCTCGGAGCGACCTGCGCGAGGCCGCCTGGCGCCTCGCGGGAAATCCGACTGCGCATGCGGCGGTCGATTTGCGAGTTTCCTCACGACGGTTCTCCAAGCTGCTGGCCGACCCGAATTGAGGAGCGCGTCTTGCTCCGGTTCCCAGCCGGGCGCGAATACCATGGCGCTTGATCCGCAAAATCTTCTCGGCCTGACAGCCCGTCTCGCCGGGGTGGGAATCTGCATCCAGACGCTCGAAGTGCTGGCGAATGCACCCGAGCTCCGGGATGATCGGCTGCTGGGCTGGCAGCGGGGGCCGGCGCGGTTTGGCTTCTGGAGCCGGCTCCCGCGGATGCTAAATCTCTTTCCTGGCTGCCGGTACACCTTGGCGTTGCGTGCGGCCGTTTCTGCCCTGGTCGTGTTCATCCCGTATGGCGGAACCCTCGCGGCCGGAATGCTTGGGCTGCTCCTCGCCCTGCAGCTTTAT
>DASZYH010000030.1:0-9298 GCA_035545515.1 Opitutaceae bacterium | reverse complement strand
CGCGTTGCTCCTGCTCCTCCCGCCTTTTTGATCGTCACCTCCCGTCGCCGTTGGCTAGCTCGGCCGCATGGTCGCGCCGCCCCTGACCGGCAACTCCACTCCTCCCCGCTACAACGTGCTGGGAGTCGGTGTGTCGGCGCTCACGCTTCCGCAGGCCCGCGACCTGATTCTCGGCGCAAAAGGCGGTCCCCAGCACGGGTATGTGTGTTGTGGGACGGCGCATGGTCTGGTCGAAGCGCGGACCGACCCGAAGCTGCGGCGGATCTACAACGAGTCGTGGCTGACCACGCCGGATGGAATGCCGCTCGTCTGGCTGGGACCGAAGGGGGTGGGACGCGTTTACGGTCCCGACCTCATGCTGGCCGTGTGCGATGCAGGGCGCTCGATCGGTCTTCGGCATTACCTCTTTGGCGGACGTCCGGGGGTCGCTCCCCTCCTCGCCGAAAACCTCCTCCGCCGGTTTCCCGGCGTCGACATTGTCGGCACCATGACTCCTCCGTTTGGGGCCGTGGAGGAACTGGGCGTCGAGGCATTGCGTGCGGATGTCATCCGTACGCAGCCCGATGTGATCTGGGTCGGTCTGGGCTCACCCAAACAGGAGCACTTCATGGCCGCCCACTGCGAGGAGCTCGACGTCGGAGTCCTGATCGGCGTCGGCGCCGCCTTTGATTTCCATTCGGGCCGCGTTCGCCAGGCGCCGTCCTGGATTCGCGGGAGCGGATTCGAATGGCTCTTCCGGGTCTGCATGGAACCGCGCCGTCTCGGCTGGCGCTACCTTCGGGGCAATCCCTTGTTCATCGCCCACCTCGTCGCCCAAAAACTCGGCTCCCGCCGGTACGAGCTCGGCCGGGGCTCGACCGACTAGCGGGAGCATCCATCCGGTCCATTCGTTTCCACCCAGTCCATTCGCGGGGCACGTCGCGTTTGGGCGGCGTAACCACAGCCGGCAGCGACAGCGCAAAAAGTCCAAGCGAGACGCGGACCGGTGCAATGACCAATTACCAACTACAAAATACCAACTCTTGACCATCAATTCCTCCGCCACTGACGGCGGCTAAAACAACTGTCCCTGTTGCAGGTCGTCGCGCTTCCGGGGGTCGAGCGTGCTGAGCGCGAGGATCTGCATCATCGTGAGTCCCGCCAGGTGCGGATCCCGGGCCAGCGCTGCCAGCAGCAGCGCCCCCGCCAGGGCGTCGTAGAGCGCCGCGTGATAATGACGCCGGTGCGCCGGGCAGTGCCGGACCGCCAGCGCATCGAGTTCGGCCGTCAGACCTGCCACCTCCACCAGCGATTCCAGCCGGCCCGACTCGAGATTGGGGTAGATCTGCGCGTACAGCCTGCCGGTGTCGATCCAGGGACCCCATTCCATCACTCGCGCTCCCGGCCGGGCGAAATCCGGCGAATTGCGCGGATAGGGCCAGACCGATTTCAGCAGTCCGTTCTCCACGCCCGCGTAATGCGCGGCGAGGGGTCCGCGCTCCCGCAAGTCCGCGAAATATTCCCACTCGTCGGCGAACAACCGGGCGCCGGCCAGCTCGGGGGCCGCGAGTCCATGCACCGCCGTATCGGCGGCCGAGATCGCTCCGGCCGGCTGGCAAAGCCGCGTGGTTGCCTGGACGATCGCACCGCGCTGCAGGGTTGCGACGCCGAACTCCAGCACTCCGGAGGTGCGGTTGCCCTCGAAGTCGACGAAGAAGATCGGCTGCTCGGTCCAGCTCATGCCTGCCCGCGAATCACCCGAATTGACGCGAAACTTCAATCCCGTTTCGAGCGATCCGCCGGGGACCCAACGTCCGTGCCCGTCTCGGTCAACCCGACGGTTTGTCGCAGAAAATTCGTGTCATTCGCGGGTTTCGCAGGCAGGTATGCAGCCGTGAATCTCGACCGGTATCGCACGTTCATGGTGGAACTCGCGGCGGAAAGCGGCGCGTTCATTCGACCGCTGTTTGGGCACCGCGGACTCGCCGTCGAGGCCAAGGCCGACCAGACCCCCGTCACCGCCGCGGACCGCGGCGCCGAGGAGTTGATGCGGTCGATGATCAAGAAGCGTTACCCCGAGCACGGAATCATCGGCGAGGAATTTGGCAGCGAGCGCAAGGACGCCGAGTTCGTCTGGATGCTCGATCCGATCGACGGCACGAAGTCCTTCATCACGGGCGTGCCGCTCTGGGGCACGTTGATCGCGTTGCTGCACCAGGGTCAGCCGATCCTCGGCTGCATTCATCAGCCGGTGCTGGGTCAGCTCGTCCTCGGCGATGGGCGGGAAACTACCCTCAACGCGCGGCCCACCCGCGTCCGCCCGTGCACCCGGCTGGCCGACGCGACGATCCTTACCAGCGACCCCCACAACCCCTCCAAGTACCAAAACGGCGCGGCCTGCGATCGGGTCACCCGCCAGGCGCGGCTCTATCGCACCTGGGGCGATTGCTACGGCTATCTGCTCGTCGCGACCGGACTCGCGGACGTCATGCTCGATCCGATCATGAATCCCTGGGACATCGCCGCCCTCGTGCCGGTGATCCGCGGCGCGGGTGGCGTGATCACGAACTGGCAGGGAGGCGCGCCCTTCCCCGCCGAGTCAACCGTCGCCGCCAATCCCGAGATGCACGCGTTGGTGATCGAGCAACTCGCCACGGCGTAGTTAGTGGTCGGTAGTTGGAAGTTGGTAATTCGCACTAAGGTCGCAGCCGCAACGACCGCGACGTGCCTTTGCAGAACAATCGAGTACCCGGAATCCAGGCGGTAGGTCACACGCGCGAAGATCGGGTCACGCGCACACGCAAGTCCACGACCGACCGGACTAACTACGAATTACCAACTACAAACTACTCCGGCCCGCATCATGGCTTCGGGGCCGGCTCGGCGGCGGGCGCCGGAGCAGTCTGTGCGGCGGGTTGTGCGGCAGCGGCCGCAGCCGCCTTTTGCTGCGCGGCGAACTCCTGCCCCATCTGCTGGATTTTCGGCATGACCGCCAGCATCCGCGGCATGATCACCGCGTTGATCTTCTGCGAGAGTTCCGGCTGCTTGTCCGAGAACTCCTGGCCGACCGGCGTGGAATAGAAATTCGCGAGAGCCTGCAATTCCTGCTTCGAGAACACCTCGCTGTAGACCTTTGCGACATCGGCCTTCACATCCGCTCCGTTGACGGCGGACATCATCGTATCGATCACCTTCTGCTGAAAGGCGACGATCGCGTCCTTGTTTTGTCCGGGTTTGACGAGGCGGCCCATCATCTGCTGCACCATCGCCATCTGCTGCTTTTTCATTCCGGCCATCGTCCGGTCGAGCATCCGCTCAAAGTGCATCGAATCCAGCACGGCGGTCGCGTCCTCGATCGTACCCGGGGTGGATTCCATCGACTTCATTTCGGCCGCCGCCACGGCCGCATCCGCGGCGATCGTCACGGGAGTCACCTTGCCGTCCTTCTCGAGTTCGAGCGTGCCGGTCTTCGCATCGTACCCCTTGACCGAATATCCCTCGAACGTGTCACCGACCTGGAGCCAGGAGCTGGCCTTGCCGTCGGAGCCGAGGAGCACGAACCGATTCTCCTTTCCGACGGTGAGGGTGGCATTGAAAACGGGAACTGCAGCGGATGCCGCGAGGGCGGTGGCCGCGAAAGCAACGAGCAACACAAACGCGTGGATTTTCTTCATGGCTGGTAAAGCTGGCCACGATGCCACAGTGACTTGCCCAAGCCAGCCCGAACCGACCGCCGGCCGTTTCGCAGGATGAACGGCGAACATCGACAACGGCGGCTGGGAATCGCTCGTTCGTCATTTCGCTACGCGCGTGGGGATCAGGAGGATCGAGCGCTAACCAGCTCCCCTGCTCTCCAATTCCCAACTCCCCAATTCGCCAGCTCTCCGCTGTGCCGTTTCCCTTCTTACCGTCGTCGCTTCCAATCGGCGGTGATCCGCGACGTGATCCCGCCGCGGCCCTTCCAATCGGTGATGACGGTCAGGCTTCGCGGTTTCAGCACCGTCCCGAGATCGTCGCAGATCTTGTTCGTCACCGCCTCGAAGAAAATACCCTCGTTGCGATAGGCGTGAAAATACAGCTTCAACGATTTCAATTCGACGCACGTCTTGTCCGCCACGTACCGAACCGTGATCGTCGCAAAATCCGGGTGCCCGGTGATCGGGCACATCGACGTGAACTCGTGATGCGTGTGTTCGATCACATAATCGCGCTTCGGCGCCGGATTGGGAAAGGTCTCGAGGATCTTGGGATCGGACATGGTGGCAGAGAGTTTTCGTAAGCGGTAATTGGCGATTGGTCGTTGGTAGTTGGGCGAGCGTATCGCTTGGCGCAAGGTTCAGGAATGCGGGCTCGAGCGTCGACGCTCTGCCAAAATACAAGTTCCCAAATACCAACTACTCCTAAACGCGCCAAGCGCGTTTAAGTGGCCGTCTCCGTGAACCGGCTTTCGCGGATGACCGTGATCTTGATCGTGCTCGGATATTGCAGTTCCGCTTCGATCCGGCGACGGAGCTCCTTCGCAATCTCCCGCGCGCGGTCGTCAGTGACCTCGTTCGGCGAAACGACGACGCGGATCTCGCGCCCGGCCTGAATCGCAAATGCCTGCTGCACGCCCTCCAGCGAAACTGCCAGCTTCTCGAGCCGGCCGAGTCGCTGGATGTAGCTCGTCATGGATTCCGCGCGTGCTCCCGGCCGGACCGCCGAGATCGTGTCGGCCAGGATCACGAGACCCGCATAAACCGTCTCGGGACGGATCTCCTCGTGGTGGGCGGCGACGGCGTTGACCACGATCGGTGTCTCGCCGAACCGCTTGATGAACTCGGCGCCGATCATGGCGTGACTCCCCTCGAGTTCCCCGGGGACGGCCTTGCCGATGTCGTGCAGGAGGCCGGCCCGCTTCGCGACGTTCGCGTCGAGTCCGACCTCGCTGGCGATGAGCGACGCCAGGAACGCCGTCTCGATCGAGTGATCGAGCACGTTCTGGTTGTAGGAAAACCGGTAGCGCAGGCGTCCGAGCAGCTTGATAATCTCGGGATGGAGGCCGTTGATGTTCAGCTTCGCGACCGCGTCCTCGCCGGCCTGCGTGGTCACGAGGTCGATCTCGTCCTTGGCGCGCTTGACGAATTCCTCGATCGAGGCCGGGTGGATCCGGCCATCCTTGATCAGGGCCTCCAGCGCCGTCCGCGCGATCTCGCGCCGCACCGGGTCGAATGACGACAGCAGGACCATCTGCGGCGACTCGTCGATCAGGAGGGTGACGCCGGTCGCCGATTCGAAGGCTTTGATATTCCGGCCTTCGCGACCGATGATCCGGCCCTTCATGTCCTCGTTCGGTAGCTGGATGATCGTCGCTGTGAGGTCATTGTTGGGACGGCTGGCGATGCGCTGCATCGATGAGACCAGGATCCGCCGGGCTTCGCTTTGGAGCTCCTGTTCGGATTTCTCGAGCGTCGCGCGCCGCAGCGCCCGGAGCTCATCCTGGCACTCGAGCATGACCTCCTCGCGCAACTGCCGGCGAATCTCCTCCGCATCGAGTTGGGAAACACCCTCCAGCCGCTTGCGGACGCTCTTGGACAGCGCACGGATCGCATCGCGGGCCTGCTTGATGGCCGCGTTCTCGCGGTTGAGCCGCTCCTGGCGCTGCTCGAGCTGGTAGTCGAGGAGCGCAAGTGACTCCTCGTGGGCGCGGATCTCGCGCAGCCGGACGTCGATCTCGATTTCGCGGCGGTCGAACTCGCGGTTCAACTCGGCGCGCTTTTCCTGGATTTCCGACTCCGCCTTTTGCTTCAGCTCCTCGGCGGCGACCGCCCCCTCGCGGCGGGCCACTTCCATCAGCTCGGCGGCCTGCTCGTGGGCGACCCGCCGCGTATGGCGCGTGAAGGCCCAGACCACGAGAAATCCGATCGCCCCGCCCACGACCAATACCACCGGCAGCGACCAATCAAATGGGTCGCTGTCGGCGAACAGTAAGGCCAAGCCGGCTGCGCTTGCTGTCGTCAAGGGAGCGCGAAATTAGGAACTTTTTGCGCGGCGAAAACCTAAAAATGGGGTATTTTCCGGGTTTGGCTCGGGCAGGCTGACGTCGCGAGCGAAGATTCTGGGGTCTCGCGAGGACATCGCGCCCTGCCACCGGGTGGCACGCGAAGCCGACCCGCCGCCGTGCTTGGGTGAACGAGGAGCCCTTCCGCGTCTCTTCTTCAAGTTTGCGACCTCTTCGACACCCGCCGCTTAGCTACCGCCGGCCGCTCTGGCGGTGTTGGTGTCCGCCCGTCTCCTCCGCAGAGCGGCGTGCAGCGGACACGTCGACGGATCGATCGCCTCGCCTGAACGATACTTCTCCAGGAGTCGCACGGAACGCTGCGCCAGCATTCGGCGCACCTCCCCTCGCCGCCCCTTCTCCCGTGGAATGGTCATGTCATCGTAGCCGGTGGTCTGATGCCGCAGCCACGCGATCGTCGCCGCCTCGGCGCGTGCCTCGATGGGAATGCGCTCGGTTCGCGCGACCGTGCCGCTGCCGACGGGCGTGGCGTGTGCGGCGATCAGTCCGGCCAGCAATCGGGCATCGGCCTCATGGCGCGGGTCGAACGCGAGATATCGAAACACGGCCTCGCGAAATTCGCCGACATATTCCGTTTGTTCCACCGCCCGGCGGGCTCGACCTGCGTCGATGCGCCGCTGATATGCGGGATCCTGCCGCTCGACCGCCAGCTCGGCTCGCAACGTGGCGATCCGCGCGGCCGGTGCCCAGATCCCCCGCGAAAACCGCTTTCGCCCGCGCACTTCGACGACGGTGATCGTGGGACCATCCTGCTTGATCCGCCGACTCAGCGCCGCGTCGCCCGGTGGAAGCAGCGCCCAGTCGTCGGGCACCCGTTCAAGGATGCAATGCTCGTTGATAACATGCCGCGGCCGCGGTGACGGCCGAACCTCCCGTGCGAGGAAAGACATGCTCGCAGGAAAACGATAACTCTCACCACCGATCAAATCAAAAAAGGGGTCAGGCCGATATATGCATATTTTCCACCTTTCTTCGCCGCCTGGCCCCTCCAAATCTGATCAAAATATGCATATATCGGCCTGACCCCTTAGTTTGGAAGGGGCCGCTGGAAGGCGGGGAGCGTGCCATCGAGGATGGCCTGCATCCGTGCGAGAGCGGCCGGCTCGCCGTCGACCGCGTCGGTCTGGAGCAGCACGTAGGCCCAGCGGTCGGCCCGCCCATGCACCACCCGGTTCCAGGCATCAACCGCGAGCCGATGCCAATGGGTGGCCACGACCCTGTCGCCGCCGACGAACCAGTACGCGACCAATTGAGGGACCGAGACTTTCCCCGTCGGCGTCGAAACCTCCCGTCGCACCCGCAGGATCGTCGCCGGAAATGCGGCGTCCGGGTGTCCCGGGTACGCGAACCGGTGCCGCTCCCTCCCCCGGATCGTCCAACCCTGCCCGACGAGACACAGTTCCGGTCGGTGGATCGACGTCCGGTCGCGTCCGCTCAACACGATCGAGAGGAACACGTGGTGACCGTCGCGCGCGGCGACATAGTCCGCCCGTGAGTACCCCGTGTCCGGTGGCAGGATCTGCCGCTCGATCGCCGTCACTGGCGCCGGCAACCCGAACCACGACCGGCCGACGATGGACGGCAACTCGACCGGGTTGCGTCCATCCATCGTGAGCACGACCCCGGCGGTCCCTCGCAACGGTAATGCTTCGACGCGGTGCAGAAACGCCCCCTCACCCGCCGCAATCGCCACGACCAACCCCGCCCCGATCCACACCCGGCTCCGCGTTGCCCTCGACTGCACGGGCGGCTTTACGCCGCGATCCGTCCGGTCGTCCGCGTGCGCCCTGTCACCGTTACCCGCCGCCTGCGCCGTCCGATCTGCCTCGATCGCGGTTTCGCCTTCACGCGGAAACTGTTTCGGCGCGGTGCCCTCACCGCGCGACTCTCCATCGTCGGCAGCTTGCGGCGTCGCCCCGTTCCCCTCCGCCTTTTGCGATTCGTCGTTTGCGCGCCGTTCTCCGCCCTCCGTCGTCTGCCCTCCGATGCGCGTCGATTCCGGCACCAACCGGTCGAGCCCCGCCGCCACGGCGAGCGCCCCACCAAGCACGATGAGAAAAATCGCATATCCCATCACCTCGTGGGCCACATCCCCCCAGCGCGTCCCCCCGACCTGCGCAGCAAACACGATCGAGCTGATCCGGGTGACGTTGCCGACATAAACCAGGGGGAAACAGAACAGCAGCACGACCGCCCGGCGCCACCACGACCGAAAGTAGAGGTATCCCATCAGCAACGACAACGCGGCGAGGGCCATCAGGGAGCGGATGCCGGAACAGGCCGCCGCCACGTCGTAGCTATACCGCCCGTCCGGCGCCACCAGTTGCGTGCCATTCTGCAGCACGCCGATGCCGGCATGGTGCGCCAGCCACGCGCTCGAATTGATGACCCACAGCCGAAGCCAGAATCCAACGGAATCCAGGGCGTTAAGGGGAATCGCGAACACCAGAAATGCGACTGGAAACACCGCCGCCCGCCCCCAGCGTCGGCCGCCGCCGAGGTGGAGCACGCCCCACGCAAACACCAGCAGCGCGATGATCGAGACCCGCGCCTGCTGTGCCGCAAACCCGACTGCGTGCAGCCCCAGTCCGGCGAGCATCGCCGCAATTGCGGATTTCGGATCGCGGATTGCGGAACCGTCGAAATTTTCGATTTTCGATTTTCGATTTTCGATTCTCGATCCTGCCCCGCCGGCGGCTTGGGTGGTAGCGAGCGGAGATTGTGAATGATGGCCCGCCTCCTGGATTCTGGATTCTGGATCCTGCCTTCCCGATCGCTCCTGCCCTCTGGCTCCTGACTCCTGGCTCCTTCTCCATTCCCCATCCCCCATTCCGCATTCCGCATCGCGGAGGTTTCGCCAGAGGAGAAACACCGAGATCGCCAGAATCAGCCAGCCATGCTGCGTCTCCGACTGGGGATTGATCCACTGGTACACCCACCACCAGAACAGCGAGCTCGTATCGATGTACCCGTGATTGGCGTTCCCGAAAAACTGAAACACCGCCCCCCCTGCGACGGCGCAAACCACGGCAGCCCACCAGGTATTCTGATTCTTCACGGCGTTTTCTCCAAAGCCGCGAGAATGGCGTCGAGTCGTTCCCGCGCGAGCTTCTCAAAACTGAACGCCGCGGCGCGCCGCAGGCCGTCCTCGCGCAACCGCGAAGCCAGTGCGTCATCCCGGCAGATCCGGTTCAGTGCGTCTGCCGTGGCACCGGCATTCGCAAAATCAGTGTAGAGTGCGGCACCACCGGTCACCTCGCG
>DASZYH010000029.1:0-44688 GCA_035545515.1 Opitutaceae bacterium | reverse complement strand
GGATCGAATTGATCGGACAGCTCGATTCCGTGCTGCTTGTGCTCGGGGAAGCCGAGGCGAAAAACTGGGATCGTGACCTGATCGGCAAAATGACCGCACAAGCCGAGGCGCGTGGTCGGTCATTCCGCATCGCCCAGAACCGTCCCCTGGAAGCACTGATGTCAGAGCTCCGCCCGTGCGGGATGTTTGTGGGTCACGATTCGGGCGTGAGTCATCTTGCGGCGGCGCTCGGTGTTCCCGCAGTCCTTCTGTTCGGTCCAACATCTTCTGCCATCTGGGCTCCTCCGGCACGCCACGTCCGGGTGCTCCAGTTCTCGACCACTTTGGAATCCATTCACGTCAATGACGTGATCGGGGCAGTCAGCCAGGGCCACCCGCGATGCTAGTGGAATCCGCTGGAAGCTGCGCCGGATCGAAATGAAAGCGCCAATGTTTCTTGGACCAGATGGGGCCCGCGTAATCGACGCCGATCCGCGGCGTGGCCGTGACCAGTCGTCGTGGCACCCGCACGCCACGATCTTCAATCCACAATCCGGTCGCGGTCGTCAGCGCCGATTTTCCATTGAGCGTCCGGTCGATGTGCAGCGATTTCGTGACGCGGCCCGGTCCGCGAGCACCCTCCACTGCACGAATCAGAAGCGCCGCCGGCCAGTCCGCCGGCCCGACCACGAGGTTGAGCATCTCATGAACACCGTAGCAGAGGTACACGTACCAGATACCGCCGGGTTCGTACAAGGGAGCGGTTCGTTTGGTCCGTCCCGCCCGGGCATGGCATGCGAGATCCTTCTCTCCATTGTACGCCTCAACCTCCGTGATCAGCCGCTGGTCAACGTGACCATTGGGCATTCGCCGGACGAGATGCTTGCCCAGAAGCCAGCGCGCGAGAGTGATGACCCGGTTCTCGCGCAGCTGCGGCACATCGATGCTCGCACTCATGCGCGTTCCATTCGATCCCGCTTCGCCGCGAAAGCAACGCGTCGGTTCACGGCGGCCGGTCCAACCGAGACGCGGCGCCGCAAACGGAGCAGACAGACGCAATTGCGCGTTGTTGGTCATCGCGACCCGCCCCTACGCTCGACGCGCATATGAGTTCAGATCCTCTCCCGCATGTGTACACGTTGACTGGAAACCTCCTGGCGGAGCGCACGCTCGAGTTCCGTCACTGGTCGCCCGGGGCGACCCAGCGGGCGGAACGGGAAACATTCCAGGTTGGCGGCAAGGGCATCAATGTTTCAAAAATGCTCAACCGTCTCGGGACGCCCAATACCGCGCTTTGCTTCAGCGGCGGCGCAAGCGGCAGCGAATGTGAGACGTGGCTTCGGCAACGAGGGTTTTCCTATCGAATTTTTTCCACCAGCACCGCGACCCGAACCGGCACTGTCGTCCGCGTGCCCGGTCAACCGGACACGACCTTCCTCGGGGTGGATACCCCGCCTGATGCCGTTGCGGTGCGGGCCTGCGCGGAATTTCTCGATGCCCTGCCAGGCGGCAATGTCCTTGCGATTTGCGGGAGTATTCCGGGGTGGGACGAAACGCGGCATGAGCCGTTGCGAGATGCGCTGGCGCGCTGGTTGTCTCGCGGCTGCCTCGTCGCGGACACGTACGGACCGCCGTTGCGCTGGCTGGCGCAGCAGCCACTGGACCTGATCAAGATCAATGCGGGTGAACTGCAAACTCTCGATCCTGCACCGGCCGGGCGGGAGCCACTTGCGGCGCTGCGCTACGTGATCACGGACGGGCCGAGGGCAGTGCGATTGCGCGAGGGAATCATGGACGAGCGTCTCGTTGTTCCGCCAACGATCCGGGAGGTCTCGGCCACGGGGTCAGGGGACGTGCTGCTGGCTTGTGTGCTCGAATCACTGTTTCGACGACGGAAATCTCTCGCGGAAGCTGTGGCGTTTGCACTGCCTTACGCAGCGGCAAATGCGGCGGATCCGGGCATCGCTGAGTTCGCCGATCCCGCGTAAGGATTTCGCGCAAATAATCCTTGCGTTCAATTCCGCGAAACCGCTTATTCCGCAGTTTTATTTATGAGAGCGACCATCAAGACCCAAGGCCAGCAGTTCACTGTGTCCGAGGGCGACATTTTGACCGTCAACCGCTATCCCGGCACTGAAAAAGGCTCGACGATCGAGATCAAGGACGTCCTGGCGGCTGGCGAAGGCGCCAATTTCAAGATCGGCACTCCGATCCTCTCGGGAGCGTCGGTTTCCGCAACCGTGCTTGAGAACAAGCGGGGCGAAAAGGTGATCGTTTTCAAGAAGAAGAAGCGCAAGGGCATGGAGCGGAAACGCGGTCACCGCCAGGAGCTTTCGGTCATCAAGATCAACACCATTAACGCTTAAGGAGACATCACGCCATGGCGCACAAGAAAGGTCAGGGAACATCAACGAACGGGCGCGAGAGCCATTCGAAGCGGCTCGGTGTGAAGCTGTTTGGCGGCCAGCAGGTCATCGCCGGCAACATCATTGTCCGCCAGCGGGGCAGCAAGCTGCACGCGGGTGAGAACGTCGGCACCGGACGCGACTGGACGCTGTTCGCTCTCAAGGACGGCACGCTGAAGTTCGACAAGACGCATCGCACCGTCTCCGTCGTCGCCGGCTGACCCCGGTTTCCGATTTGTCTTTTCAACGCAGCCCAAACCGGGCTGCGTTTTTTTGCGCCCGCCGCCGGCGCCCCTGACCAGCAGGGCCGGCGGCGCCTTGAATGTTCGCCACGGCCCTAATTAACGATGTCAGACCCTGAACGGCTTCGCGAGCTACGCCAGCAGCAATCGCTTGTTCGGCAACACCTCGACTGGCTGGAACGAGCGATCGCGGCGGAAACCCAGCGGCAGGGAGCACCTGCGCCAACGGACCCGGGGGCCGTCAAGGTGACGGAAACTGGCGGTGGCATGCTCGACGTCCCGAAGCCCGCGACGCCGGGGCCCGACGTTGATTCCCAGGCCGAGGCGGTGCTGCAGGAGTACCGAACGGCGCCTCGCGATCTCGAACGCGAGGTGCGGCGCGGCTGTGCGCTGTACTTTGGCGCAGCGTTGGTCCTGCTTTTCGCCGTCATCGCACTGCTGTACTTCGTGCTGCGCCACTGAGGTCGTTCGGCGCACCGCGATAAGCGCAGGATTCGCGCCGCGAAAGTCAATTAATGCGGAGCCTCGGCGCTGGGCGTATGCGACGCTCCGCGCAACACCCCACTCGGGCCATGAACGCCCACCATCCCGGAAGTTTCCCCAACGCCGAGGAGTGGGTATTGCACTTCCGTCACCGCACCCGCGTCGCGCCGCCCGACCGGGGCGAGACTGACGCCCGGGACGGATCTGCGTGACTTTCGCATTCGAACCCCAGCACGCATATGCCCCAACCAACCCCAATGAACATTGCGGTCATCGGCCCGTCCGGAGCCGGCAAAGGCACCCACGCCGCGAGCCTCTCGAGCCGGTTCCGACTGCAACATGTGGCGACCGGCGACCTGTTTCGCCAAAACGTGCAGGGCCATACGGCGCTCGGAATTCTCGCCCGGAAATACATCGATCAGGGTGAACTCGTGCCCGACGAGGTGGTGGACGCGATGATCGAGGAGTGGTGCGATCGGCTGCCACCGGAACGCGGCGCACTGCTCGACGGATTTCCTCGCACCGCCTACCAGGCCCAGTTCCTGGAGGAACTTCTCGGCCGGTTTGGCCGCACGCTCGATGCCGTCGTCTATCTCAAGGTTCCAGACGAGATGATCGTGCAGCGACTGTCGGGACGTTTCATCTGCCGCAGTTGCCAGCAACCCTACCATCAACAGTCGAGGCCCCCCGCCGTGTACGGGGTCTGTGACGAATGCGGAGGCGAGCTCTATCATCGACCGGACGATTCCACGGAACTGGTGAACGCCCGGTTGCGCGTTTTCCACCGGACCACGGATCCCCTGCTGAGCCATTACGCGGCGGCCAACAAACTCATTCTCATCTCCGGAGAGGGCACCGTACCGGACGTTGATGCGCGGTTGGTGCGGGCGCTCGAAGGTGTGCGCAACCGGACCTATGGGTTCGCCACGCCGGCCGATGTGGCGCAGCTCGCGAAACCGCCGGCCGCCAAGGCGGCCGCGGCTCATCGCCTGCGCACGACGACCGATATTGTGCTTCTGGGCGGTCCCGGATCGGGCAAGGGCACCCAGGCAGCGCGACTCAGCGGCCAGCTCAAACTCCCGCACATCGCGACCGGTGATCTCTTCCGCGAGAACCTTCGCCAGGCGACTGATCTCGGGAAGGTCGCGCGGGGTTACATGGACCGCGGTGAGCTTGTGCCCGACGACATCACCGAGGCGATGGTCGAGGAACGCCTCGCGCGAACCGATGTGAACGACGGATTCATTCTGGACGGTTTCCCGCGGACCCTTCCGCAGGCGCAGGCGCTCACCGACATGCTGGCACGATTGCACCGCCGGCTCGTTGGCGTCGTTTACATCAAGGTCTCCGACGACGCCTTGGTCCTGCGCTTGTCCGGGCGGTTGATTTGCCGTCAATGCCAGGCGCCCTACCACGCGTTCTTCAAGCCGCCGCGCCGGGAAGGCGTGTGTGATGCGTGCGGAGGCGACCTGTACCAAAGGTCCGATGACAAACCCGAGACGGTCCGGACCCGGCTTGTGACCTTCCACGCGCAAACCGAACCCCTCATCCGCTATTTCGAGGACGCCGGCTTGCTCCACGAGATCGACGGTGAAGATGACGTCGACGAAATCACCGTGCGCGCCCTCTCCACGATCCGCCAGTTTGCCCCGGCCGGTGACATGTCGGAGTTCGCGTCGACCCGCTGAACCGATGCTCGAAGCCGCCGACCTTGGACATGTCGTCTCCGCATCGGAATACGATGCGGCGCTTCCCCGAATCCGGGCAGATCTGCTCGCGGCACATTTGCAGCTCAGATCGCTGCCGACTTCGGTCATCGTGATCGTTTCCGGCGCCGATGGAGCCGGCAAGGGCGAGCTGGTCCACCGGCTGAGCGAGTGGCTGGATCCACGAGGGGTCGAAACCCACGCGTTCTGGACCCCGACCGACGAAGAGCGTGAGCGCCCGCCTTACTGGCGGTTCTGGCGGGCGATGCCCGGACGCGGACGAATCGGAATCCTGTTCGGTTCGTGGTACACCGAACCCGTGATCCGACGGGTCTACGGCGAGATGAAGCCGAGCCAGTTCGACTCGGCCCTCGATCGGATCAGCGCGTTCGAAAAAATGCTGACGGACGATGGTGCGGTTCTGGTGAAGCTCTGGCTGCATTTGCCGAGGGAGCAGCAAAAGAAACGGCTGAAGCGCCTCGAAAAGCAGGGGCGGATCGCCCCTGCGGATTGGAAGCATTTCAAGCTGTTCGACAAGTTTACGAAGGCCTCGGAACGCGCGCTTCGGCGCACCGACATGCCGTGCGCGCCGTGGCATGTCATCGAAGCGACCGACCGCCGGTATCGCGAACTCACCTGCGGGCGAGTCCTCCTCGATGCGCTAAAGTCTTTGATCAAACCGACCAGAACGGCAAAATCGTCCGCCGCTGGTTCTCCCCCGGCGAAACCGGAACGCGAGAAGAGCGATTCGATTCTGGCGCACGTTGACCTGACGCAATGCCTGTCCGAGACAGAATACGCCAAGCGCCTCGATACCCTGCAATCGAAGCTCAGCAAACTCACCTGGACCGCCCAGGAAAAAAAGATCTCGATGGTGATGGTGTTCGAGGGCTGGGATGCCGCCGGCAAGGGCAGCGCCATCCGGCGGGTGACTCAGGCGATTGACCCGCGGCTTTACCGCGTTGTCGGCATCGCGGCACCCACGGACGAGGAACGGGCCCAACACTATCTCTGGCGATTCTGGCGGCACCTGCCCCGCGCCGGGTTTGTGACGATCTTCGATCGGTCCTGGTATGGGCGTGTCTTGGTGGAACGCGTCGAAGGATTCGCACAGCCATCAGAGTGGTCCCGCGCATACCACGAAATAAACGAATTCGAGGAGCAGCTCTCCGATCATGGCATTCTGATCCTGAAGTTCTGGTTGCACATCAGCCCTGAGGAGCAACTCCGGCGCTTCAAGGAACGACAGTCCATCGCTTACAAGCGCTACAAGATCACCGACGAGGATTGGCGGAATCGTCAGAAGTGGGGCCTCTACCAACAGGCGGTCGACGAGATGGTGGCCCGGTGCAGCACCGAGTTCGCTCCCTGGATCCTCGTCGCCGGCAATGACAAGAGATTTGCGCGCGTCCAAATTCTGCGGGCGATCGTGTCGCGGCTCGAATCGGCACTCTGAGAGGCGATCGACTGCCTGGATGACGGCAAGGGGAAGCATGACCGGAACGCCTTCGGTGTCGTGGCTCCGACGTTCACGCCGGAACCGATTCTGCGCTTTCACCCGGGGCGGCGAACCGCTAGACGAGACGACGCTCGTGTAAGCGGCGGATGAATCCAGCTCCTACAAACACCGCGCCAGACCTCCGGCACCGAGTCATCGGGGACGCGTGGGGCGGCGTCGCCGCGATGCTCGTGGCACTTCCCTCCGCGATCGCTTATGGCGTCGCCGCCTATGGCACCCTCGGCCCCGATTATGTCGGGTATGGCGTGCACGCCGGCCTGGCGGGCGCATTCATTCTTGGTCTGGTCACTGCCCTGATTGGCGGCTCCTCCACCCTCATCACGACTCCAAGCGCGCCGGCAGCGGCGGTCATTGCGTCGTTGAGCGTGGCCTTTCTCGGCGGCGACGGCCATGCGGCGATGACTCCGGCCCAAGTCACGGCCGTCCTGACCCTCATTGCCCTGCTGGCCGGAGTGATGCAGGCTCTCTTTGGTGCGCTGGGAGGAGGTCGATTGATCAAGTACATCCCCTACCCGGTGGTGGCCGGTTATCTGAGCGCAGTCGGGGTGATGATTTTTCTCAGTCAGGTGCCAAAGCTCGTCGGCGCGGATCGTTCGTTGACGGGTATATCGCAGATTATCCAGCCGGAATCGTGGCGCTGGCCAGCGCTGGTCGTCAGCGGCGTAACGATCCTCGTGATGGTGATGGCGCGAAAGGTTGTACGGGCGGTGCCCGCCGCGATCCTCGCATTGTTATCCGGAACCGCATGCTATCTTCTGATCGGGTTCTTCATCCCGACGCTGTTGCGGACAGTGGGAAATCCGCTGCTGCTGGGGAACGTAACTGCCACGGCATCGGGGACGATCGGAGCCCCGGACGCGATCATGGCGCTCGGACGACTTTCTGGGACAGAAATAGCGGCGGCAATCGCGCCCGCGCTCACGCTCTCGGTGCTTCTGTCGATCGATACGCTCAAGACCTGCGTGGTGGTCGACGCCTTGACGTTGCGACGCCACAATTCAAACCGCACCCTGTTGGGTCAGGGGATGGCGAATATCGCGTCGGCGATCGGCGGCGGCATGCCTGGTTCAGGTGCGATTGGAGCGACAATGGTGAATCTCGAAAGCGGCGGAGCCTCGTCGTTCTCGGGAATTTTCGAAGGCGTGTCCGTTCTCGTCGTGGTGCTCTTGTTCGGCCGGTGGATCGCCTGGGTGCCGCTGGCGGCGCTGGCGGGGATCCTGTCGGTGGTCGCGTGGCGAATGTTCGACTGGAACAGTCTTCACCTCGTCCGGCAAAAATCGACCGTGCTCGATTTCCTCGTGATCGCGACGGTGGTTGTCGTGGCCGTCCTGAGCAATCTCGTCGCCGCCGCGGGAGCGGGTGTCGCGCTGGCGATGATCCTCTTTATCCGCGACCATACCCGGGGATCGGTGATTCGTCGCAAGCTCCGCGGAACGGAAATATCATCGAAGCAGCACCGACTCGAGGCGGAGCAGGCAATCCTCGAGTTGCATGGCCGCGATATCACCGTTTGTGAGCTTCAGGGCAGCCTCTTCTTTGGCACCACCGACCAGCTCTTTCGCGAAATCGAAGGCGACCTCTGGAGTTCGCGATACCTCATCCTGGATTTGCGCCGCGTACAGTCCCTCGATTTCACGGCGACGCACTTGTTCGAGCAGTTCGAAACGATTCTTGCCGAACATGACGGTTGGCTGCTCTTCAGCCGAGTTCCCCTGCGACGGGAGTTGAGGAACTACTTCTCGGCGCACGGCGCTGCCGATCGTCATGCCAACACGCGCACCTTCGAGACGCTCGATGACGCGCTTGAGTGGGCCGAGGATCGCCTGCTGGAGCTCAACCTCGCGGGGCGCCACGCTGAAATCACCCCCCTCGCGCTCGGCGATTTCGAGCTGATGCGCGAATGCGGCGAAGATGATGCACTGTCTCCGCTGGCAACGACCCGAACGGTCGGCCCCGGCGAGTCGATCTTCATGGCGGGCGACACGTCGGACGAACTCTTCCTTGTTCGGCGCGGCGTGGTGAAGGTGATGTTGCCACTCAACGGCCGCGGATATCACACCCTGGCATCGTTCGGCCGCGGCCACTTTTTCGGCGAGATGGCATTTCTTATCGGCGGAATTCGTTCCGCCAATGCCGTAGCGACGACAGCCGTCGACTTGTTCGTGATTTCCCGCACGCGGTTCGATGAGGTGTCACGCACGCGACCCGAGGTTGGACTGAGGATACTCCTGCGTCTGGCGCAGGCGCTTGCCGTGCGCCTCCGGCGCACCGATGCCGAACTGCGGGCGTTGTACGACGCGTGATTGGCGCGATCGGCGCCATGCATCTCGCATGATTTTCGCATCGTGTCGCTGGGTGAAACGATTGTGAAACATCAACCGAGGGAACAATGGGCCTCGGCTGGGTTTCGTCACGGGGTTCAAGAGAATCATTGAGTTTCTGCTCGAGCTCACGTCTAACAGGCAAAGTCTCATCTTTTCTTATGCTGAATATGGCCTCCTCAAGCTCCATCCTTTCGCGTGCGCTCCTGACGTTAAGCGTCGCATTCAGCGCGACGTTCCTGGCGTCCGTGACGCCGGTTGCCGCGCAGAATGTCAGCGCCCCCCTGACGGTCACGACGCTCGCCGGCGCCCCGGGCGTTCGACAGGTCACCGACGGCGCGGGAAGCGCCGCGCGGTTTTTCGCCCCCGCGGGGCTTGCGATTGACGCATCGGGAAACCTGATCGTAGCCGATACGTGTAATAATGTGTTCCGGAAAGTGACCGCCACGGGCGCCGTTTCTCTGTTTGTAGGCTCAGCCCTGGATCCCAGCACAAACCCCATTAACGTAGGAAATACCGATGGGACTGGCGGCGCGGCGAAATTCCATATTGGCGATTATGCCCCGTACGGATCTTACGGCGCGCCGATATATACCACAATCGGTTCCAGCACTCTCGGCATTGACTCCAGTGGGAATGTATACCTTGCCGACACGATGAATGACACAATTCGGAAGATCACTCCGGCAGGCGTGGTCACGACAATCGCCGGAAGTCCAGGCACTCAGGGAAGCAGAGATGCCGTCGGGACCAATGCGACCTTCAATGTGCCCGGCGGGGTGACGGCGGACAGTGCGGGAAATGTCTACGTAGCGGACAGCGGCAACAACACGGTTCGCAAGATCGCTCCGGATGGAACCGTGTCCACAATCGCCGGCACGGCCGGCACGTTTGGGGGAACCGACGGCACGGGAGCCGCCGCCCGGTTCACGAACCCGACCGGTATCGCGATCGATGCGTCGGGAAATCTCTACGTCACGGACACCGGCAATCACACGGTTCGCAAGATCACCCCAGCCGGCGTGGTCACGACGCTGGCCGGATCCGCGGGAAACAAAGGCACTGTGGATGGAAGCGGCGCGACCGCGAGATTCAACAGCCCAACGGGCATCGCGGTTGACCCAAGTGGTTATGTCTACGTCGCGGATACTGAAAACCATGCGATTCGAAAGATTTCTCCGGCGGGAACCGTCAGCACCATCGCCGGCACAATCGGCGTAAGCGGAAGCGCCGACGGCACGGGAATCTCGGCCAAATTTTTCGAACCTTATGGAGTCGCGATTACATCGACGGGAACATTGTATATTGCCGACACCAGCAACGACACGATTCGCGTCGGCATCCCCGCCACCACCACCGCCACGCTGCAGATTTCTGAAATTCCTGCCGCGTTGGTGCAGACGACAACGACCAGCAATGTGACCCTGAAGGTCGTTGCCACCGGGAGTCCGGCTCCCACCTACCAGTGGAGCAAGGACGGCGTCGCCATCTCCGGCGCGACCAACTCCACCCTGACGCTAACGAGCGTCACTTCGGCCAACCAGGGGAACTATTCAGTCGTCGTAAGCAGCGGGCCACTGACGTTTACCAGCGCGGCGACGCTCGTGCAGGTATTTGCGCAGGGCACGCCCGTTCCTTCGGTCACGCTGCTCACCCAACCGGCTGACCGGACGGTCAATGCCGGCCAAAGCACGACATTCACCGTCGAGGCAAGCTCGACTGGAACGCTCTCGTATCAGTGGAAGAAGAACGGAGTCGCGATCCCGGGTGCGACCAGCGCCACCTATACGATCAGTTCCGCCCAAACCGCAGACGCGGCAACCTACGCCGTGGATGTCTCCGACGGTACGAGCACTGCAACCACCAGCGGAGCCAGCCTTCTTGTCCAAGGATCGTCCGCTCCTGTGCTCCCGAGTATCACGACTCAGCCACAATCGCAGACCGTTAATCTCGGCACCGCCGTCACCCTCAAGGTAGTGGCAACGGGATCCCCCTTGCCGACCTACCAGTGGGAAAAGAACGGGACGGCAGTGACAAACGGAACGACGATTGCAGGCGCCATGACAGACACGCTGACGATTTCAAACGCCTCCACGTCCGATCAGGCGGCGTATACGGTGGTCGTAACCAACGCTGCGGGAAGCGTCGTCAGCAACACCGCGACGGTAACGGTTTCCTCACCGACGACCGGACCGTCTGCATGGCTCACAAATGTCTCGGTTCGGGCGACGATGCAGGCCGGCCAGGATCCCTTGATCGTCGGCCTGAGCATGACGGGCGGACAGAAGCCGGTGCTCGTTCGCGCCGCCGGTCCGGCACTTGCCACCGTCGTTCCGGGCCTCACCGGTTACATGGCCGATCCGAAACTTGACCTGTACGTGCTCGGCGCAACGTCCCCGCAGGTGTCCGACGACGATTGGGACTCCTCGCTGGCGGCGACGGCGAATTCGGTCGGCGCCTTTCCATTCACCGCGGGTAGCAAGGACGCCGCCTTGGTCCAGTCGATCCAGGGCGGATACACCGCGAACGTGGCTGCAGGCGCCGGTGGAATGGTGCTCGTCGAGGCGTACGACACGAATCCCACCACGACATCGACGCGGCTGACGAATGTTTCGGCCCGCAATTTCGTGGGAACCGGAGACAATATCCTCACCGCCGGATTCGCGATTCGGGGAACGGGCAGCATGAAACTCTTGATTCGCGGCATCGGACCGACGCTCGCCAACTACGGGATCACCAACTACCTGGCGGATCCGATGATTCAAGTTTACGACAGCACGGGAACCAAGATCGCAGAGAATAACGATTGGGATGCCACCTTGGACTCCGCCTTCAGTGCGGTCGGCGCGTTCAAGTTCACATCGACAAAGGACGCGGCACTCATCGTTACCCTTGCCGGCGGCCCCGCTGGTGCGACCTACACCGTGCAGGTCAAAGGTGCGGATGGTGGAACTGGCCAGGGCATGGTCGAGGTGTACGAGTTGCCGGCCACCTACTGACGAAAGTCCACATCAGAACCTCACGCGAGCGCGCCCAACGGCGCGCTCTTTTTTGTCCGTCCATGTCCCGCGTTGTCGCCCACCGCCGGGCCAGTCCTCGCCGCCATTTTCCGAAGCGGCGATGGCAGCGATCGCTCCGTACAAGAGGTTTCATGGCCGCGGGCACGAAGACGAACGTGCTCCTCCACCAGGAGCTTCGACCGTCTCTGGAATCCAGCGATCGCCAATCACTTACCCTCAGATCGGTCCAATCGCTTGCCGCGGAAGTTGGTGCTCAGGAAGGGACTCGAACCCTTACGCCTTACGGCACACGCCCCTCAAACGTGTGTGTCTACCAATTCCACCACCTGAGCAGTTTTGAAAAGCGGAACGCGGACTAAGAGGAAACGCGTCGGTGAAGTAAAGCACGGAAACAAAAAAAGAAAACCCTCCGCGGAACGTCGACCCGGTTAGTACCGGAGCGTCGCATGTCGGTCGGCAAGTTGCCGCGCCAAGTCCGCCGCGAAAAAGGGACCGCGATATATCATTCCGGTGTAGATCTGGACCAGGGTGGCGCCGGCATCGAGTTTTTCGGCCGCGCTGGCGGAGTCGACAATCCCGCCGACACCGATGATCGGAAGACGCCCCTTCGTCTCGCGGGCAACGTAACGGACGATTTCGGTCGAACGTTGTCGCAGCGGCGCCCCGCTCAATCCGCCAGACTCGCCGACCGTCGAGAAGAAATCGGGTCTAGCCAACGTCGTATTCGTCGCAATCAGTCCGTCGAGCTGGTACTCGGCAATCACTGCCAGCACCGCATCGATCTGGGGAAACGAGAGGTCCGGCGCGATCTTGAGGAGGATTGGAACTCGAAATGTTCCGGCCGACACCCGGCCGCGATTGGCGCCAGTGATGGCAGCGAGCAACTCCCGCAGCCGACTTTCGTCCTGCAACTGCCGGAGATTCGGCGTATTTGGGCTCGATACGTTGAGGACGACGTAGTCCGCATGATCCGCCAGGAGGGCAAAGCTGGCCAGATAGTCGGCGGTTGCGTCCTCGATTGGCGTGACCTTCGACTTGCCGAGATTGATGCCGACAGGGATCCGCCGCCGACCGCGCGACGGTTGCCGGGCGAGACGCGCGGCGACGGCCGCCGCACCCTCATTGTTAAATCCCATCCGGTTTATCACCGCCTCATATGCCGGGTACCGAAAGACGCGCGGCTTGGGATTTCCCGGTTGCGCGTTTGCCGTCACGGTCCCGATCTCCACATGGCCAAATCCGAGGGCGGCGGCGGCGGGCCAGATCTGTCCATTCTTGTCGAATCCTGCGCCTAATCCGACCGTGTTGGGAAACCGAAGGCCGAACGCTTCCACCGGTCGCATCTGATCCGCCGGCAACTGCATGACGCTTTCAAGAAGCCGGCAGATCACTGGAAAGGCGCCAAGCCGCCGCAGGGCCGCGATTGCCTGCTCGTGGGCGTGCTCGGGATCACGGCGAAACAACACCGGGCGGATCACTTTCTCGTAGTATTTCCCCATGTTCACACACGGTGAAATCCCGCTTGCTCCGTGGCAAGCATGGCGCATTCCTCAAGATCCGGTTTTAGAGCATCTTCCGGCCGCCAAGCCCATGACAACATACGCGCAAAAAACGCGGTGTTTTGTGCTTGTTTTTTCGAACTCCCCTCGCACGCTGCGCGAAAATTTCTCCTGCTCCATGCCCAAGCCCAACACACTCGACTGGTGCATCGTTCGTCTCGGTGACGACCACAACTGGTGGGTCGTCGAAACGAGCGACCCTGTTCGCTGGGATGTCGACGGCCTGAGCATCGTCGACCCTCGCCAAGTCCAGCACTTGATCGAGCTTGTCGAACCGTTGCGTGATTACGGATTCGACCAGGACGTATTTGAATCCGCCTTCATTCCGTTCCGAATCGAAAGGGACTTGGGCAATGCCAAGGTTCGCCTGAAACGCGTGAAAGAATCCCTCTTCGAATCCGACGAGAAACTGTTCGGCCTGCCGGACATCCTCGACGAAGAGAACGGCCCCTACGCCGACCTGCTCGATCACTTGACGCGCTGCCGCGTCAAGATGCTGAACGACCTTTTTGACTTCGAATCGAAGCTCTCCGTCGACGAAGTCGAAGATGAGATTCGAGAGGATCAGAACACGAACTTCATTCAGGGCCAGGCTGTTCATACCTTTGATGAACTGACGGCCATCCTCGACTACATGCCCGCCGGATACGACATCGACGAGGAGGCTCCCGCGAAGGCGATCGAGGACGAGGAGGACGACGACCTCCCCGAGCTGGACGCCGAAGAGGAGGAGAAACTGAAAAACGACGAGTCCCTCAAATGGGACGAAGACGAGGAAGGAGCGGAGGGAGAGGACGCCGAGAAGAAATCCGACGACGAAGACGGCGACGACGACGAGGATGCCGACTCCGATTCGGCGGAGGAGGACGACGACGAGGATGAAGAAGGCGAAAAACCACCTCGCCGCAGCAAAGGTAAGCGTTAGTCGTCCCCGAATTTCTTCCACGAGGCAGCCGGTGACCGGCTGCCTTTTTTGCAGATGCGGGTGAGGCGTTGCCTTTTGCGCACAATTCACCCAGCAAACACTCCGGCATGGACTCACTTTGTCGCGGATCGGTCATCTCGCTTCTCTTCACCGCCCTCGCGCTGATCACCGGTTGCGCAGCGGTGGATTCCGGGAAATCAAATCCGGCGGTTCCCGTTCCAGCATCGACCGCGGAGTTGCGGACGGGCGACAGCCTGACGATCGCGCTGCAAGGGGTTCCAGATCCCAGCTCCAATCCGGTCACGATCGATGACAAGGGTTTGATCAGCCTTCCCTACATCGGGGCGGTCCCCGCGGCCGGCCTCAGCACCGCCGAACTGTCGGAGAGCATTCGGCAGACATACATCGCGAAAAAAATCTATACGACGGTCGATGTCGCGGTGAGCGTGACCGAGCGTTACGTGTACGTCGGAGGCGAAGTGCAACGGCCGGGGCGGATCGTGTGGACGCCAGATCTGACGGCGTCGAAAGCGATTCAAGCCGCCGGAGGATTCACCCTCTATGCCAAGCAAAGCGCGGTCACGCTCGTGCGGGCGAAAAGCGCCTACACGATCGACGTGAAGCTGGCGCAGCGGAATCCAGGTGACGACCCAAGGTTGATTCCCGGCGACTCGCTGGACGTCCCCCGCTCACCGTTCTGACGTTCGTCGCTCCGGACGGCGATCCCGGCTTCGCTCCGCCGTCCCGGTTGGTCAACGGCCGAGTTCCGCCGCCACGTCTTTCGCAAAATAGGTCAGGATCATGTCCGCCCCGGCGCGTTTGATCGCCAGCAGGGATTCACGTCGGCACCGCTGCAGGTCCAGCCAGCCCAATCTGGCGGCGGCATGAATTTGCGCGTATTCCCCCGAAATCTGGTAGGCGGCCACCGGTTTGCGGGTGACCTCGCGCACGTCGCGGATGATGTCGAGGTACAATCCCGCGGGTTTCACCATCAAAATGTCCGCCCCCTCCGCCTCATCGAGCAGGGCCTCCGCGATCGCTTCCCGACGGTTCGCCGGATTCAACTGATAGGTCGCCTTGCTGAGGAGCCGCGTTCCGGCCGCCTGCGCGCTACCGACTGCTTCCCGGAACGGACCGTAGTAACCCGAGTTGAATTTCGCCGAGTATGCCATGATCCCGGTGCCCGTGAATCCCGCGGCATCAAGTGCCTGGCGGATCGCGCCGACGCGACCGTCCATCATGTCGCTCGGAGCGACAAGATCGACGCCCGCCCGCGCCTGCAGCACCGCCATCCGGGCGAGTATCGCAACCGTTCGGTCGTTTTCCACGTCGTCCCGGGCCGGCGTGAGCACACCGTCATGACCGTGCAAGGTGTAAGGGTCGAGGGCGACATCCGTGAGGATCGTCAACTCGGGAACGTGCTTTTTCACGGCCCGGACCGCCCGGAGCACCAGGGCGTCCTCATTGAGCGCCATCGTGCCTTCATCATCCTTCAGCTTCGGATCGAGCTTCGGGAAAAGGGCAACGGCCGGAACGCCAAGCTTGTGAAGCTGCCGGCACTCCCGCACCAGGTCTCGTACATTGAGCCGGAATACTCCGGGCATCGACTTGATTTCCTGCGGCGGCGGGTTGCCGTCCACCACGAACAGCGGGGCGATGAAATCGGCCGGCCGCAGGATGGTCTCCTCGACCATGGAGCGAATACTGGCCGTACGCCGCAGCCGACGTGGACGCTGGACGAGATCGAGTCGATTTGAGTCAGGCATGTTGGAGGCTGCACGCTAGCACAGGGGCCCGGCGCCCGACCAACCCGTTTTTGCGCTCGGTTGCGCAATCCTTGTGATCGGCGGGGGAGTCGCCGACCTGCTTATGTCCCGAGGATGCTCTCGTCGAGATGCTGAATGATGAGCTCCTGGATGGTCGCGAGAAACAAGTAACACATAAACGCCTTGCGCAGCGCGTCGTCCAGATTACCGACATCGATGTCGCCGGTCTCGAGGATCTCGTCATCCATCCCCTTCAGGTATTGTTCGCGAAGTCGGAGTCTGACTGCGGAGCAGGCTCGGACAATCGTCTCGGCGTTCTCCTCGTCGAACGCGACCACTCCTTCGGAAAAGAATTCGTCGTCGAAGAGGGCGAGCAGCGCCTTCACTTCCGCCGCCTGACCGGCAAGGAGATCGGCGATCCACGCGTCGTGCATTTCGGGATCCAGATCTTTCATTCCCAGCGGTGCGACCGGGTCGCGACGCAGGCTGTCCGAAAGTTCCCGGATCACGTCGAGCAGGGGCGCCACAACGGGCAGGGCGAGCTTTACCTCAATGCGTTTCATCGGGTTCCAGCACAGCCGTGAGGTGCCACTGTTGCAGCGTGTACACGTACGCCTCGGCCTTTTCACGAAGGCCGCTCCAGACAATCGACCGACCCTGCTCATGTACTTCGAGCATCTTGCGGCGCGCGGTTTGCTCGTCGAAGCCGAAGACCTTTTTGAACACCATCACCACGTATGACATCAGGTTTACGGGGTCATTCAACACCACGACGCGCCACGCTCCCTCGAGGGCGAGCGCAGTCCGGGTTTCCTCCTTCGGCAAAACCTGTGATGAGCCAATCGTCACGTTAAGCGAGTTAAGGTGTCCTTGGACGCTGCGCAAACACGAGCCATAAATCGGCGGATGCCAGGAGCTGAAAACGCGCCGGAGCGGTAGCTTCGGCGTCGGTCGCGCCCCCCGGTGGGACCGGGCGGATTTAGGAATTTCCTCGGGCTTCGGCCACCGAGGCGGCAATCCGGCTTTCCGCATCGGCGACCGGGATCTTGATCGCCTCTTTCTGTCCTCGCGCCTTCAGCTCGACGATTCCCTCCTTCAATCCCTTGCCACCGACCGTGAGCCGGAGCGGAACTCCGATCAAATCGGCGTCCTTGAATTTGACGCCAGGCCGCTCCTGCCGGTCATCAACGAGCACGTCGGCGCCAGCACGTTCCGCGGCGCGACCCAGCTGCATCGCGAGTTCCATCGCCTCGGGAAGCTGCGGGTCGAGCACACAAACGAGCACCTGAAACGGCGCAACGTTCCAGGGCCAGACAATGCCGTCGGCATCGTGACTTTGCTCGATGATTGCCTGCATCGTTCGGCTGATTCCGATGCCGTAACATCCCATGACCATGGGATGCGACTGCTTGCGGTCGTCGGTGTACAGCGCATCGAACTTCTCGGAATACTTGGTGCCCAGTTTGAAGATGTGCCCCACCTCGATTCCGCGGCGAACCTGCAGCGGCTTGCCGGATTTCACGTCCGGTTCTCCCGGCCGAACCCGCCGGAAATCCCCGAACCTGGTGATTGCGAGGTCCCGGGTGACATTCACGTTTCGCAGGTGGAAGCCGTCCTTGTTCGCCCCCGTGGTTCCGTTACCCGTCAGGCGGATGGCGAGATCGGCGAAGATTCCGGCCAGGGCGCCGGGATTCCGGATCGTGTTTCGAACCGCGCCGAGGCTGCCCGGCTTTGCACCCATGACGGGCTCGATTTCGTCCGCAGTCGCGGGCCGAAACAGCGAAAAGCCAAGGGAACCCAGCTTGGCCTCCTCCAATTCATCGCAGCCGCGCAAGATGACGAGGAAGGGCCGGCCGTCGCCGATATACACGAGCGTCTTGAACTGCTGGCTGGCCGGCACCGAATACGGAGAGGCCTCGAGGGCCGCGATGGTAACGACACCCGGAGTCGGAAACTCCTCGATTGCTGCGGTCGGACCGATGTCGGCCAGGTCGGGCGAAACCAGGCCACTCGTGGCCTTTTCTCGGTTAGCCGCATACCCGCTCTCCTCGTTGTAGATCACGTCATCGTCCCCCACCTCCGCCGGAACCATGAATTCGTGAGAGAAGCTTCCACCCATCACCCCGGTGTCGGCTTCGACGGCAATGGCGTGAACGCCGAGCCGACGAAAGAACCGTTCGTACGCGGCCTTCATCGCATGATAGCTTTTGACCGCTCGCTCGTCGTCAACGTCGAACGAGTACGCATCCATCATGACGAACTCGCGGGCTCGCATCAGGCCATAGCGGGGCCGGATCTCGTTCCGGAACTTGGTCGCGATCTGGTAGAAATTCTTGGGCAAATCACGGTAGCTCGTGATCTCCGTCTTCACCAGCGGCGTGATCACTTCCTCGTGAGTTGGCCCAAGAACGAAGTCAGGATCGCGGCTCGGCCGTTGGCCCTCACCGGCGCTGTCAGCGCGGAACATGATTTCCCGGGCCGCCGCCCAGCGAGGACCTTGCTGCCACAACTCCGCCGGGTGCACGTGTGGCATCCACAGCTCGATCGCCCCAGCGGCATCCATCTCCTCCCGGCAGATCTGGGTCACCTTCTGCATCACGCGCAATCCGAGCGGCAGATATGTGTAAAGTCCGCCGCTCAGCTTCCGAACCAAGCCGGCGCGAATCAGCAGCTTGTGCGAGGCGATCTCCGCATCAGCAGGGCTTTCCTTCAGGGTCGGAATGAAGAACTGGGACCAGAGTTTCATGAAGCCGGGCAGGCAAACATGCGGCCGTCGCCGGAGCAAGGCGCAACGTGCGTCCGTCGCCCAGACGTCGGCACGACGGCCGCAAACAAACTTGCACGGATCCCACGCGTGGGTGCTGATCATCCCGATGCCCAACCTTCTGCCCGAACGCAGGCCCTGGCCCATGAAGTGGGTCGTCGTCGCGATCGTGGTCTTCATTGCCGGCTACACCTACCTGACGCTCCATTTTCGGAAGCCGGGTCCGGACTACCGTCCTTACGAGGACATGAGGAACCGGGCGAACACACTCCGGCTGCTCTCCGCCGGGTACCAACGCATCGAGCTCCCCGCCGAGCGGCCACTCGATTCCGGCGGCGCCCATGACAACACCTTTCCCGCGCCGGGTGGCGTCCCCGGCGATCTGAACAAGACGATCGTCACGCGCCCCCTGCTTCCGGCGGAAATTCTCGGAGCGCGTGCCGCAGCGTCCGGAACCTCAAGCGAGCCCTACTCGATTCTGTTTCGTTGCGTGGTCCCCGACGACCAGCGGCAGCTTGCCGGCGCTGAGATGTACATCCGGCGCAACGAGCTCGTGATCACCCCGGACTTCGAGATCCTCGCCCGCGGACTCCAGACGCGCAGCCGCAATCTTCTGGTGCTGCTCACGGTGCCGCCGCACACGCTGAAGTCCGGATCGTACCGGGTTCTCCTCGTCGGCGACCACGCCTCCCGCGCCTGGACGGTTACGATCCGGTGACGTCCGCGATGGACACCGCGTCGGCGGCTATTGACGTGTCGCGTCTGTTCGCCGACAACAACGCGGCATTTCGATGAGCAACGGTAACGGGCAGGCCAGCATTCCCTCCGGTTCGGCAGCGACGGCAACCACCATCAAGCCGACCGACCTTCGTGGCATTCTCAAGTACGTCCCTCGGTTCCAGGGTCAGATCTTCGTCATCGCCATCGACGGGTCGATTGTGGCCGACGACAACTTCGGCAATCTCCTCGTCGATATCGCGGTGCTCCGGTCGCTGGGGATCAAGGTCGTCCTCGTTCACGGGATCGGCCACCAACTGCAGGAGCTTTCGACCGCCCGCAATATTCCGATCACCAATGCCGACGGGACCGGCGTGACCGACGCCACCACGCTCGACCTCGCGATCCGGGCGTCTTCCCGCGTCTCTCACGCAGTGATCGAAGGGCTGACGCAGAATTCGTTGAAATGCGCGATCACCAATGCCGTCCGGGCGGTTCCCACGGGAATCATCCGCGGACAGGACCAGCAGTTCACGGCCAAGGTCGACCGCATCGACAAGGAGTTCTTCACTGAATTGATTTCGAGTCAGGTCGTACCGGTGGTTTCGCCGATCGCCTTCGGGCCGGACGGAAAGTCGCTGCGCATCAACTCCGACCTGCTGGCGGCAGAGCTCGCCGAAGCGCTACAGGCCACCAAGGTAATCTATCTCATGCCCCAGGCCGGGCTCGAGATCGATGGCGAGGTCCGGCGCGAGATTTCGGTCGAGATTCTCCGAAAGCTGATCGACGAGTCGCCGGAACGGGTAACCGATGCGACCCGGAGCAAGGCGGCACATGCGATCAAGGCGATCGAAACCGGCACGCCGCGCGTTCACATGCTGGATGGCCGAATTTTCGACGGTTTGCTGAACGAAATCTTCTCGAATGAAGGGGTCGGAACGCTGGTGTACGGGAACGATTACCAGCAGATCCGAAAGGCGCGGAAGAGCGACGTCCGTTTGATCTACAACCTCACCCGCAGCGCCGTCCGCCGCGAGGAGCTCATTCATCGGACACAGCAGGCAATCGAAAAGAACATCGACCAGTTCTTTGTCTTCGAAATCGACGAGAACATCATCGCCTGCGTCACGCTCTACTTCTATCCCGACAAGCCGCAGATGGCGGAAATTGGCTCCCTTTACGTGATGCCGTTCTACCACAACCGCGGCATCGGAAAGAAGATGGTGGATTTCGCGAGCATGATGGCCAAGGAACGCGGTGCCACGACGGTGATCGCGCTTTCGACCCAGAGCTTCGGTTTCTTCACGAACGTCTGCGGCTTCGAGGAGACCTCGAAGGAGATCCTCCCGGAGGCACGGCTGAAGTCGTACGAGGAAAGCGGCCGCAACCCCAAGGTTCTGGTCAAGCAGGCCGGCTGAGCGGCGGCCTACTTCAGTTCGACGACGACCTGGACCTCGGCGGTCGAGCCACGCGGCAGTCCGTTTACCGCGACGGCCGCCCGGGCATGCTTCCCGGCCTCGCCGAAGACCTTCACGAACAAATCGCTCGCACCGTTGATCACCGCCGGGCTGTCGCCGAATCCGTCGACCGCGTTGACGAACCCGTTGACCAGGACAACCCGCGCGACCTGGTCCAGCGATCCAACGGCCGCTTTGATGTTCGCGAGGGTATTCAACGCGCAAACCTCCGCCGCCTTCTTCGCCGATTCCACAGTCTGCTCCTTCCCCACCTGCCCCGTGTGCGTCATTTGCCCGTTCAACAGGCAGATTGTGCCGGCGCAAAACAGCAGGTTCCCGGTACGAACAGTCGGCACGTAGCTCCCCGCGGCTGCGGGTGGATTCGGGAGGGTGAGACCGAGTTCGGCAACTTTCGCTTCGTAGCTCATCGCCTCAGGATTGCGACGCGTTGTTCGAAGTAAAGCCGTACCGCCGACCTTGCGCTGGCGGACGGTGCAGGGTTGCCTCAGTTTGATCGCCGCGAAAGACTGGGTGACCATGACGCTCGCCGAGTGGCAAGCCCTCCCCCCGCCCGCCGCCGCGCGGGAGTTGCACCATCGTGTGCATACCCGGGTTTTGGGGTCACAGCGGAGAGCGACGATCGCATGGCTCGCGGACGAGACGCGGCTCGCACTTGAGTTTTCCGCGGCGCCGCGCGGCCCGGATCACCCGCTCGCCGGCGTCCCATTCTTCGCCAAGGATCTCTTCGACGTCGCCGGAGTGCCCACCCTCGCCGGATCGACGTTCCTGCCGAAAGTCCGGCCTTCCCCGCAAGAAGATGGCTCGTTCATCCGCGCCGCGCGTCACGGCGGGATGGTCTGCGCGGGCAAATCGCACCTGCACGAATTTGCCTACGGCATCACCGGCGAAAATCCGCACTATGGTGACTGCGAGCACCCGCGTTTTCCGGGACGCACCACCGGCGGATCGAGCAGTGGTTCGGCCGCGTTGGTCGCTGCCGGCGTCGTTCCCATTGCCCTCGGCACTGACACCGGTGGGTCGATCCGGGTACCGGCCGCGTTCTGCGGACTTTTCGGGTTTCGACTCTCCCCGCGCGACGTCTGGATCCGCGATGCATTTCCGCTGGCTCCAAGTTTTGACACCGCTGGATGGTTCACCGGCAACGCGGCCGACATGCGGCTTGCGCTCTCGGCGCTGGTCGGTCTTCGGACGACGCACCGCCCCCTGCACGGCTGCTACATTGAGATGCCGAATTTGGATCCCGACGTCGCCAGCGCTTGCCGTGTGGCAGCCGAACGGTTTGCGCCGTTGGCGGATGTCGCCACGCGGGACGATCTGCTGAACGGATTCACGCATGCGCTGGACGCCTACAACATCACCGTCGCGTTGGAGGCGTGGGAAACCCACCAATCCTGGGCCGAACGTTTCCGCCACGATTACGATCCGGTGGTCTGGGAACGTCTCAACCGCGTGCATGCGCTAACGTCCGCGCAAATTGAGGGTGCCGCACTCACGCGGACCTCGCTGCGGCTGCTGTGGACGAAATTCTTCCTCACCTACGACTTTCTCGTCCTGCCGGCGACACCCTGCGCGGCGCCGACCAAGGCGGGATGCACCGCTGCGACCCGCACACGGATCCTGACCCTGACAGCTCCGGCCAGCCTGGGCGGCCTGCCTGTCCTGACCATTCCGGTCCCCCTGCCCTCCGGGTTGACGACGGGGCTGCAGCTCATTGTGAACCAGCCGCAGAGTCCGGCGCTGTATTCAGCCCTCGGTCGCGCCGAAGAAGATGCGCTCGGCGTTGCCGCCTAGGACCTCGGGAGTGGCCCCGCCAGCGCGGGCCTCCGCGAAGAATCGCGCCATCTCCGCCTCGACGCTCACCCGTGGGTACAGATTCAGCGGATAATCGGAACCGAACAACACGCGGTCCGAGGGGACGACGGCCGTGAAGCGCTGCCAGATTTCCGCATCGTAAATGAGCGGCGACGCCGCCGTGTCGTAGTAGATGTTTCGCAGCGCGAGCACCCGCTGGTCGCGCAACGGCAGCAATCCCCCCCAGTGCGCGAGAATGAACGTCGTTTGTCCCTCCTCCCGCGCGAGGCGGACGAAGTCGTCCAGCGGAGTCTCAATGCGCCCGGGATAGGGCCGGCCGTCGGGATCCGTCACATGCAGGTTCACCGGCCACTCAAGCTCGGCTGCGAGCCGCAGTGCGGCTCGAAAGGTCGGATCGTCGACCGGGTATCCCTGCGAATGCGGCGACAGCTCACCGATTCCCACCAGCCCGTCGTCCCGTGCGCGCTGCATCTCCGCCAGCACCGCATCACGACCGGCCGCCGGATGAAACGTGGCGCACGCCGAGAGCCGGTCCCCGTGCGCCCGGATGACTTCGGCAAAAAAACGGTTCTGCCACGTGCACGTTTCGGACCCTTCCCAGTACCAGCCGAGCAGTAGCGCACGCTCCACGCCGGCGGAATCCATCGCCTGGAGCAGCGCATCGACGGTCGGCAACGACTGCACGGGGCGTCCATCGCGCCGGCGACGGGTGCAAAGCGTCGCCCAATGCCGCTCTCCCTGGGACATCGCCCACGCCGCCGGATCGCGATCCACTTCGGCGGGGTACAAGTGCACGTGCGCATCGAACACCATCGTGGCGTCGACACTGCGCCGCGCAGGTGTCGGCGCAACGCGCAAAAAAACTGCGCCCCGCGCTATGTCGCCCGCACCAGCAACATTGGAACCGTGCTGCCGTGTCGGACGTCCCGCGATGTGGAACCGAGGAAAAGGTCGCCGACAAATCGATGTCCATGCGTGCTCATCGCCACGAGGTCGCAGCCTTTCTGGTCGATCCACCGGATGATCTCGCGGCCAGGTTCGCCAAACGCCAGTTCGGCTTCAGCGTCGATCCCGGCGGTCTGGAATTCATTCCGCACGCCCTCGAGATACGCGCGATCCTGCGTCACCTCGGGGCTCACCGCATCGGAGCCGTACTGCCGCGCGGCCCAGCCATCGGCCACGTGGATCAGCACCACGCGGCTTTGCATGATCGCAGCGAGTCGCTTCACGTGATCGATGACCGCCCGGTCGGTGGGCGTCGCTTCCAACGTCACCAGAATTGTCTTGTACATGTTCGCGTGAACCCTGGCTCAGTGTCCGGCGATAACCTGCCACGCCGTCCGCAACGAATCCGGTAATCCGTAGAGATCCATGGCGGTGATGAGGATAGCCGCGGTCCATCCCGCGACGAGCAGAAAGCCGCGGTCGCGCCATTTGCCCATCCTGCGGCGCGAACTGGTAAAATGGAGCAGCGGAAACATCGCGAAGGGCAATTGCAGGGCCAGGATCACCTGGCTCAGCACCAGCAGATCGTTCACACTGCCGTCGCCGCGCAATCCGATGACGATCACGGCCGGGACAATTGCCATGAGGCGCGTAATCAGGCGGCGAACCCACGGCTGGATTCGCCAGTGCATGAACCCCTCCATCACGACCTGGCCGGCCAGAGTGCCGGTGATCGTGCTGCTCTGTCCGCTCGCCAGCAGTGCCACGGCAAACAGGGTGCTTGCGATCGTCGTACCGAGCAGCGGAGCCAGGGTCAGATACGCCACCCGGATCCAGTCCGTATCGGCGCCAAAGCTGACGGTTCCACCGCCGGCCACGGCGACGTCGTGCTTCCCATAGAACACCAGCGCCGCCAGCACCATGATGGCCGCGTTGATGAAGAACGCGATCGTGAGCGCAATCGTCGCATCGATCGTGTTGAACTTGATCCCGCGGCGGATCGAGGCGTCATCCTGCTGGAGTTTCCGGCTCTGCACCAATGCCGAGTGCAGATACAGGTTGTGCGGCATCACCGTCGCCCCGACAACGCCGATCGCAACGACAAGCATGCCGGAGGAGGAAAGGCTCGGATGGAAGAACGAGGAGGCGATCTCCGCAAACTCGGGTTGCGTCTCCGGCAGCACGAAGATTTCGACGAAGTAGCAGACAGCAATGGTGAGCACCAGCACCAGGACGACCGCCTCAATCGTTCGCATGCCATACCGCTGGAGCGCGAGCAAGAGCAGGACATCGAGTCCCGAAATGAGGACCGCCCACAACAGCGGGATGTGAAACAGAAGATTGAGCGCGACCGCACTCCCGAGCACCTCCGCCAGATCGCATGCGGCCACGGCCAGTTCGCAGAACAGCCAGTTCGGCCAGCGGGTCCACGCCGGGTACCAGTCCCGACAACACTGGGCCAGGTCCTTCCCGGTCACCACGCCAAGCCGCGCGGCGATCACCTGCATCACGATCGCCATCATGCTGGCCAATCCGACCACCCAGAGCAGGCCAAACTTGAACTGGGCGCCGCCCGCCAGGTCCGTTCCCCAGTTTCCCGGATCCATGTAACCGACGCTGACGAGGATCGCCGGCCCGACGAAAGCCCGCCATTGGGCCCAAAACCCGGCATGTGGCGGCGGAACCGGGACGCTGCCGTGAATTCCCTCCAGCGAAAGGTGATTTGTCGCCACCCGATTCGAAGCGCCACCGTCGGACGGGGATCCGTCCCCGGCGGCTCCGTTCCCGTGGGAGCTCATGCGGTCATTTCCTTACCCCTTCGGAGCCGACGGACGGGCCGGGAGAAACCATCACGCCCCCGGGGAGAAGGCGCGACGCATGAATTGAAGCTGCTCCGTTGGCGCATGGCGTTCGCGGCGACGGCGGTTCGCAAGCGACCGCATTGCCTAGATATCGAAATTGCCATTTTGAAGATTCAAACAACTTTCGTGGTTGCGTCAAACACGTAATCGGTTTGCCTGCGCAGAATGGCCAGCAGCACCGTCGAAGACTACCTCAAGCACGTGCTCCTGCTCTCCGAGCGCGGGGAGGCGCTCGTATCCATGGGCGGGCTGGCCCAGGCGCTGGAAGTCGTTCCCGGCACCGCCACCACGATGGTCAAATCGCTCGCCCAGTCCGGTCTGCTCCAGCATCGCCCACGCGAGGGGGTCCGGCTCACGCCGGAAGGACGGCGGGTGGCGCTCAACGTCCTGCGGAAACACCGCCTGATCGAGACGTTTCTTGTCCATGTCCTGAAAATGGACTGGTCCGCCGTCCATACGGAGGCCGACCGCCTCGAGCATGCGATCTCCGACGAAGTTCTCGACCGGCTGGATGCGCTCCTCGGCCACCCGGTGGCGGATCCCCACGGGGATCCCATCCCCAACCGCCACGGCAAGCTCGACGCGCAGGTTTACGCCACACTCGCGACGTGCGTGACCGGCCGGAACCTGCGCATCGTCCGGATCACCGACCAATCGGCCGAATTTCTCCGATTCGCGGAGCAAAACGGACTGCAACCGGGGACAGCCGTGCGCGTCGCCGACCGGAACCTCGCCGCCGGCCTGGTGACGGTGCGGCGGGGAAACGCCACCCGATCAGCCGTTAGTCTGGTCGCCGCCGGCAAGATACTTGTCGAACCGTCGCACTGACCGTCCGGCGCCGCCCGTTGCATCCGATTCAGCCGACCGCAGACGCAATCCGGTCGATCTCGGTGAGCATGCTCTGCCGCGCGTCCGGGCTGACATCAGCCACCTCCCAGCCATTCCGGGCCACCCGCGCCAGGTCGGCGCGGGTAAAGCCAAGCTCAGCCGCCAGGTTCTCATATTCCTCGATCACCGTGTTCGCGAAGCAAAGCGGGTCATCGGTACTGACGGTGCAGCGAACCCCCGCATTCATCAGGCGCCGGATCGGATGTTTCTGAAGTGATGGCACCACGCGGAGGCCGACATTGCTGATCGGACACACGTCAAAGGTCACGCCCCGGTCGGAGGCCAGGCGGACAACTGCGGGATCCTCGACTGCACGAACGCCGTGTTGAACCCGCGTCACCCCCAACACCTCGATCGCCTCGCGGACGCGGGCGGCACCATCGAACTCCCCGGCGTGAGCCTTCGTCACCTTACCGGCCGCTCTCAACTGCGACCACAGCCGCGCGGTGTCCGGATGGGTGGGAATCACTTCATGGCCGTGAAGGTCGACGCCGGCCAGCCCATCCCAGGTGTGGAGCTGCTCGATCGTCGGGCGCAAATCGCCGCCGAGATCGCTTCGCAGCATCCCGGTGAAAATCCGCACCTCCAACCCGCGCGGCACCGCGGCACGAATTGCCCCGATGATCTCCGGCCCGGGCGTTTTGATGAACAGGGTGATCGGCAGGTGGAAGCTGATCTCCACGTACCGGACGTTCTGGGCCACGTGCTTGGCGAAAATCACCTTTGCCGCCTCGTGGTACCGGTCCGCCGACGTGAACCATGGCAGCGCATTCTCGAGCAGAATCCGTTCAAAATCCGGAAAGGACGCGTACCGGTACGAGCGGGCGCGAAACTTCGGATCCGGTGGCCATTGTTCCGGCTGCCACTGCGTCAGCAGCTCATACGGAAGGGCGCCCTCGAAATGCAGGTGCGTTTCGGTCTTCGGCAGCGATTGAATGAAGTCGCGCATCGAGATGAGAATGTGCCCCCGGTCGGACCCAAGCGTCGGTCAGGAACGCGTGTCTGCCCGCGAATCCGCGATCAGCGTTTGCCGAGCAGATACGCAGGGTTCAGCTTGTGGAGCGATTTCGGGACGAAGATGCCATCCTTCCGGATCAGTTTGCCGTCGAACCAGATTTCTCCCCCTCCATAGTCGGGCCGCTGGATGCACACCATGTCCCAGTGAACCTGCGACTTGTTGCCGTTGCCGACGCCGTCGTACGCCTGTCCGGGCGTGAAGTGGAACGAGCCCGCGATCTTCTCATCGAACAGGATGTCACGCATCGGCTGCAGGATGTGCGGATTGAAACCGAGCGCGAATTCCCCGACGTACCGCGCCCCGGGATCGCTGTCCAGGATGTCATTCAACCGCTGGGTATTGCTGGAGGTGGCTTCGATAATTCGGCCACGACGGAAGGCCAGGCGGATGTTGTCGAACGACGAGCCCAGGTACACGGTCGGGGCATTGTATTGGACGTGCCCCTCCACGGAATCGCGCACCGGACATGAGAATACCTCGCCGTCCGGGATGTTGCGCAATCCACCGCACGGCTGCGCGCCGATACCCTTGATCGAAAACCGCAGGTCCGTGCCCGGTCCCTTGATGTGCACTTGGTCGGTGCGCTTCATCAGGTCCGCCAGCGCCTTCATTCCCGGCTGCATGCGCGCGTAGTCGAGTGTGCAAACCTTGAAATAGAAGTCCTCGAACGCCTCCGTGCTCATCCCCGCCTGCTGGGCCATGGCCGGGCTGGGCCAGCGCAGTACCACCCATTTCGTCTTCCCGACCCGATGATCAAGGACCGGCTTCATCAGTCGCGAAACCAGTTGCACGCGATCCGACGGTACATCGGATGCCTCGAAGATATTGTCGGATCCCCGCAGCGCGATGTACGCGTCCATCTTCTGCATCCGCGCCAGTTCCACCTCCGCATGCAGCGCGAACTGCGCCTCCTCCGCCCCAAGGGTCATCTCGCGCGTCACGCGCGCCCGATGAATCTGCACGTACGGATAGGCCCCCCGGCTCCGCACCGCGCGGACCAGCGCGATGACCATCGCGTCCGGCACGTCGAAGGCATCGATCAGGATGCGTTCTCCCTTCTTCAGCGAGGTGGAAAACCCCGTGAGTCCAGCCGCGAGTACATTGAATCGAGGGTCGATGATCATGGGCGCGACACTTAACACGCGCCGGCACCTCAGTCGCAAGGGGGAAAAGGGGCCTCAGGCCACCCCCCTCGGCTTCAGGTCCTGCGGAAAACAAAGTCGGCTGACAGCCTCGTCAAAATCCGCCGCGCCGCGGATGATGTCGATCTCGAGGCGCAAGTAGTAAAGCGGCAGCGGCGTCGGGTGGTTTTCCGGGATGCGCACCGCGTCCTTCTCCGTGGTGACGAGGCAGTCCGCCCCTTCGCGGCGCGCTTGGGCAAACAACTCGGCCAAATCCTCCTCGCCATAGCGATAATGGTCCAGAAACCGTTCCCGACCGACGAGGAGGGCACCGAGATCGCGGAGGAACTTCTCGAAACTTTCCGGGGTGGCGATGCCGCTGAAGGCAAAGACGCGCCGTCCCTTCAAAAAGGTGAGAGGTTCCCGCCCGGGACCGCCAAATCGCTGCAGGTATTGCGGGCGGTGCGTGCATTCGATCACGTCAACACCCGGATTGTATTCGGCGATGATCCGCTCGAGATCGAGGTCGCGTTCGCCGTTCGATTTCGTGAGGAAAACGTAACTGGCCCGCCGGAGGTGCTTGATCGGCTCGCGAAGGATGCCGCGGGGCAACAGGTGGCCATTGCCGAACGGATTCGTCTTGTCGATCAGGAGCAGGTTCAGCCTTCCCTTGAGCGGGAGGTACTGGAAGCCGTCATCCAGCACGAGGGTGTCGCATCCGAACTTCTTGATCGCGTAGGCCCCGGCTTTGACGCGGTTCTTGTCCACCAGCACGATCACCCCCGGGAGGTTTCGCGCCAGCATGTATGGCTCGTCTCCCGCCGCCTCGCTGTCGAGGAGCACGCGGGCACCGTCACTCACGATCCGCGGTGGCGGCTCCTCCGCGTGGGAAAATGCAATCCACCAGCGTCGCCAGACCGGCGGCCGTTTGCTTTTGTAGCCGCGACTCAGGATCGCGACGCGGCGTCCGCGCTCGTGCAGGGCCCGGGCGAGCTTCTCCACGACCGGCGTCTTGCCGGTTCCGCCAACGGTCAGGTTGCCCACCACCACCACCAGGCACCCCAGCGGCTGATCATGAAAAATGCGGTGCCGGTACAACCAGTAACGGAGCTGCGCCACCGCGCTGAACAGCCACGAAAGTGCCTGCAGAAACGCGCCGTAAAGCGCCGCCGATGCGCCGGCCCGGCGGCCCAGGATCACGTCGACCGTATACAGCTCGATCCCGTTGAGCTTCTTTTTCAGCCAGTGCTGCGCCATCACGATGCCCTCGACGCCCGTCGTGCCGCCAGGGCGCGTGCTCGTGGGGCACGGCACTGCGGAAAAAAACGAGTCAGGTGGTTGCGGCTGGTCACGGTTGAGATTGAAGGTTGACGCGCCACACGGCGTAAACTGTTTTCGCAAAGCCTACGCGCACTTACCATGAGCTACAAATTGTTCATTCCCGGCCCGATCGCTGTCTCGGAAAAAACCCTCCGAGCGATGGCGCAACCCATGATCGGGCACCGCAGCACGGACTTCGTTGCGCTGTACCAGTCCATCCAGCCCGAGTTGCAGGATCTGATGTACACCAGGGACCCGGTCTACCTCTCCACCAGCAGCGCCTGGGGCTCGATGGAGGGGGCATTGCGCAATGTCGTGCAGAAGAAGGTCCTCAACTGCATGAACGGTGCATTTTCCGACAAGTGGAACGACGTTGCACTTCGGGATGACAAGCAGGCGACGGCATTGAAGTTCGAATGGGGGCAACCCGTCGATCCCGAAGCGGTCCGGCGCGAGCTCGCCTCGGGTGGCTACGATGCGATCACCCTGATTCACAACGAAACCTCGTGCGGCTGCATGAGCGATCTCGCGGCAGTCATGAAAGTCGTGCGCGAGTTTCCCGACGTGATCTCGATCGTGGACACGGTGAGTTCATTCAGCGCGCTTCCGATCCGGAAGGACGAGCTCGGCATTGATGTTCTGATCACCGGCACGCAAAAGGCCCTCGCGCTTCCGCCGGGGCTCTCGCTCCTCTCCGTTTCAAAACGCGCGCTCGATCGCGCGTCCAAGACTCCGGGCCGCGGCTACTATTTCGATTTCGTCGAATTCCAGAAGAACCACGAGTCCGGAATGACGCCGAGCACCCCCGTGATCCCGCTGATCTACGCGCTGAAATCGAAGCTCGAGGACATCAAGTCTGAAGGCGTCGAGAACCGCTACTCCCGGCATGCGCGGTTGAACCGGACGGTGCGCGACCATGTCCTGGCCAAGGGATTCAAGATGTTCCCGAAAGACGGTTATGGCTCGGTGACCCTCAACTGCTTCGCCAACAATCTTGGTTACGACCTGGCCGCCCTGAACAAGACGCTCAAATCGAAACACCACCTCGTCATTGATGGCGGATACGGAAAGCTCAAAGGAAAGACCTTCCGGATCTCGAACATGGGTGACGAGACGGATGAGACGATTGCGGCGATGCTCCGGGCTTTCGATTCGGCTCTCGCCGAAACGCCGAAGCTCGCGGCAGGCTGAATCCAGCCGAATCCGCTCTGACGCAAACCGCGGCCTCAGCGCCGCGGTTTTCTTTTGCCGAGGTCAGCCGGGTCTGTGGGCGCCCGTTCGGGCGTCACTTTTGGACGGTGTAGTCGACCGAATACCCGGTCTGCTCCCACATCAGTTTCAGCACCCCGCCGCGCCCATTGCCGTTATCGAGCACGATCGTGAATTCGTCCACCGTCGACGGCAATGCGTACCGCGTCAGGGGCACGCGGCCGAGTTCGTCGTCCTTGTGGTAAGGATCGATGCCCCACTGCCCGATCTCGCGATTGACGATCAATTCCGCGGAGCCATCGGCGGCCGGCAGCATGAAGAGCGTGTAGGCGCCGGCTGGCACATCCAGACCGCCAAGCTTGATCGCCCGCTGGGTCACCAGAAGGGTCGCCTCGTCTGCCCCGAGCCTCCAGATCTTTCCATCGGGCACAAGGCCTCCCCAGATCTTTCGCGGATGATGCGTGTATGGATCGTTCGTGTAGGGGCGCCCGTAGACGATCGTGACACGGTTTCCATCGATTTTCCTGCTGATGGTGTCATGCGGACTGAACCGCCCCTTTTGGAGAAGGGTCGCGGCACGCGAAGACGCCTGGGCTCGCGACGGCGACGTCAGACCGGCCAGCAAAACAAAACCAAGAAGGGAGAACAGCAAGGGACGCTTCATATCGGATTGGGGGGGGGGCGTCGGAAACATCCCCAGCTTGTGTCGGGCGCGCGAGCATAAATACCGTCAACCGGGGCACTCGAATGCTGGAATCACAGCGGACCGCTCCCGGCGGCGAAAACCTAAACGGCGCGCGGCTCGTTTGGCGGCACATTCAGACGCAGCCAGTAATTTCGCAGTTCGACCGCCAATTCCTTCAATGCGTTGACGGTGGTCGGTTTCACCAGGTACGAATTCGCGCCGGCCCGATAGGCGGCGGCAATGTCCTTCGGCTCGGCCGACGAGGTAAAGACGATCACAATGAGCGAGTGAAGGACCGGGTGGGCACGAATCCATTGCAGGAGCTCGAGACCCGAAACCAGGGGCAGCTTCAGGTCGAGAAGCACCAGCGCCGGAAGCGGCACGCGGTGTTTTTTCACGTCAATGGCGTTCGACAGGTATTCCATCGCGAGGGCACCGTGGGAAACTCGGTGAACCGGATTCACGAACTGCGCCTTTCGAAACGCGTTCTCGAGGAGAATGATTGAGTCCTCTTCGTCCTCGACGACCAGAATGGTGGGGGCATTCGTCATCGTGGCCAACAATCACGGCGCTGCCGATTTACCGCAAGATTTTGCGCAGGCGCAGCGGCGGTATCGTCACCTGCGCCAGTCCGCCTGAATCGTGGCCGGGGCGGAATTCGCGCTCAACCGGGTGTGAGCGAGGCCAGGCCATCCCCGCCGCGGCGACCGCAAGGATGGCGACAACGGTCGCAGCCAACCGAAAAAGGCTGCCGGTATACGGGGCTTGGCTCACACCCCGAAACCCTGCCAGTCCAAGGGCCGTCCCTCCATGGGGTCGATCCCCCTCAGGCGGGAAACAGTGCCGGCTTGATCACGCGAACAGTTCGTCCGCCTTGAAGAATCGAGCGAGTTCCGCCTGGCCGTTTTCGGGACTGTCGGAGGCGTGAACGATGTTTCGCATCATATCGGCGCCGAAGTCTCCGCGAATCGTGCCCTTCGCCGCCTTCTTCGAGTCCGTGGGACCGAGGAGATCGCGGACCCGCTGGACAACATTCTCGCCCTGCAGTGCGAGCATGATGACGGGCCGCGAATGCATGAACTTTTCAATCTCCGGATAGAATGGCTTGCTGGCCACATGTGCGTAATGCTCACGCAGCAACGAAGGCGAAAGCAGTCCCATCTTGCACCCGATGACATCAAAACCGGCGGCTTCGAACCGGCTCAATACGGTGCCAACCAGCCGCTTTTCCATGCAATCGGGCTTAAAGATGATGAAGGTTTTCTGCATATGAACCGCCCAACGTAGACCTCGCGCGGCATTTGAAAAGCCCCGAATATCACCCGCCGAACCTGCAAACCTTCGCTACACGACATTCAACCCCGCACGCGCAGCCGTCTTCAGCTTTTCGAGCCCTGCGTCCACCGCCGTTGTCGTTGGCCCCTCCACCAGCAGCCGAAGTTTCGGCTCAGTGCCGGACCATCGCACCAAAACCCGACCTTGACTGCCGAACTCCCGCTCGAGGTCGGCGATCGCCGCCGTCAAGGCAGTCAGGGACTCCAGTGGCCTCCGTTCGCGGACTTTGAGCGCGGCAGTGGCTTGCGGGAATTTCCGCAGTGCCCGCCTGAGCTCCGAAAGCGGCTTGCCGCTGCCGGCCATCACTTCGATCACCTTCAATGCCGCGACCAGTCCATCGCCTGTGGGCGAAAGCTCCGAGCAAATGATGTGACCCGATGACTCGCCTCCGAGGGTGGCGCCCTCGGCAAGCATCCGCTCGACGACGTACCGGTCGCCTACCGACGTCCGAAGCACCCGACCACCCGCTGCGCCAACCACCGCATCGAGGCCAAGATTGCTTTGCACCGTCACCACAAGCGTGTTCGCGATCAACGTACCCCGCGCGAGCGCGTGCAGGGCGAGGATGGCCAGGATCTCATCACCATCAAGAATCGCCCCCTGCTCGTCGCAGAGCACGCACCGGTCGCCGTCTCCGTCGTGCGCGATTCCCAACCGCGCCTTTTGGGTCAGTACCAATGCCGCCAGTTTGTCGGGATGCTCGCTCCCGACGCTTGCGTTGATGTTTCGTCCGTCCGGCTCATTGCCGATACCGACGAGTTCCGCGCCAAGCGAACGGAGCACGTGTGGCGAGGTCACGCAGGTCGCACCGTTCGCCGTGTCGAGCACGATCCTCCACTCCCTCAGCGCGCGCGCCGGCAAGACCGCTTCCATCGCGGTGAGGTAATCGCGAAGTCCGTCCGCGGCAGAAAACGCCACCGGTGCGCCCACCTCGCCTGGCGGGAGGTGGTTCTCGATCTCCAACTCCTGATCGTCGGTGAGCTTAACGCCGGCGGACCCGAAAAACTTGATTCCGTTGTCCTCCGCCGGATTGTGCGACGCGGTGATCACGACACCGAGTGCCGCGACCTGACGCCGGACGGCGCGGGACACGGCGGGGGTCGGCAGCACGCCCAGCGAAACCGGCTCGGCGCCTCCGGCGTGAAGGCCCCGGGCAATCGCCGCCTCGAGCGCGACGCCGGAGAACCGTGGGTCGCGACCGATCAGGACACGCCGGGCGCCCGGGCCCGCTTTCGCCGCGAGCCACCTGGCCGCTGCGAAACCCAGCCGGGCGGCAAACTCCTCATTGACCACCGGGCCTCCGTACGGCCCCCGGATTCCGTCTGTCCCGAAGTATTTTCGGCTCACGACCGGTAAAATTCCCGCGTCGCCGCGATTTTGTTCCGCACTGCCCCACCGAGAAGCAGTTCCCGAGCCGGGGCCATCCCTTCGCGGGCTGTCGCAACCTTCCCCGTGATCCACATCGCCACCGCCGCGTTAAGGACAATCGTGTCAACGAGCCCGCCCGGCGCACGCCCCTGGAGCAGCGCGTCGACGATCGCAAGATTTGTGGCCAAATCACCGCCCACCAGGTCGGCAAAGGGAGCTGCCTCCACCCCAAAATCACGCGGCAGCCACTCCCCGTCGATCTCCCGCAACCGCCCGAAGCCCCGGACACGGTTCGTTGTCGCGGTCGTCAACTCATCGATGCCGCGGTCCGCTGCGATCACGCCATGGACCGCCAGCCCGGCCCGCGCGCCAAGTTCGTCCAGAGCCGCCGCCATCTTCGGCACCAATGCCGCCGAGAACGTCCCCAGCAGGACATGCGCCGGTCGGCCCGGGTTGATCAACGGCCCGAGAATGTTGAAGACGGTCCGCTGACCGCGTGCGGCGAGTGCCTTCCGGACCGGCGCGACGTGCTTGAACGTGGGATGATACCCCGGCGCGAAAAAGAAGACGAAACCGAGTTCGTCGAGCGCGCGATGCAGCTTCGCGGGTGAAGCCTCGAGATCCACACCGAGCGCGGCGAGGAGGTCGGCACTGCCACATTTGGACGTGATGCCACGATTGCCATGTTTCATGACCGGCACCCCGGCACAGGCCAGCACGAGAACCACCAGGCTCGACACATTGAATCCCCCCGCGTGATCGCCACCGGTGCCGACGATGTCGACCGCGCTCGCTGCCCATCGCTCCACACCCGGATCGATCGCCCTGGCGCGAAATGCCGCCGCAAACGCCGCAATTTCCGACGGGGTCTCCCCCTTCGCCGCAAGCGCCGCCAGAAAATCCACTTTCGAATCATCCGTTACATCCGAACCCGCCAGCGCAGCCACCGCTTCCTCGACCTGCGGTGAGGTCAGATTGCCACCAGCCGCCAATTCGGCCGTGAGTTCGGGAAGCGTGGACATGTGGACCGATAAGGAGCAGTCACTGCGTCATCGGGGGCAAGAAAGAATCGGAGCCCGCCGCGCACACCTGTTCGCAGGTGCGGAGCGACAGCCGGCCGGAGCGGGAAAACGTTTGCGCGCTTCGGCCAAAGCTGAAACCAACGCGCGCGTGCGCATACCATTGGTTTTCGTCACCCTCGCCCTCGCGGCCCTTCCCCTCCGGGGCCAGACGAAGGCGAACGCCGTCGACTCTCACAAGAGCCAGCCGATTGCCGAACTGCACACCTCCGATGCAATCATACTCGGTGTGATTGAAGGGGTGACGGAATATCTCCCGGTGTCCTCGACCGGCCACCTGGTGATCGCCAACCGGTTCCTCGGCCTTCAATCGGATCAGCCGCTGCACGCCGCGGACGGACATTTGCTTTGGTTCAAGAAACCTTCGGCCCGACATCCCCAGGGAGAACCGCTGACCCTCGACCTCGCCGCGAAGACCTACAGCATCGTGATCCAGTTTGGTGCCATTGCCGCCGTCGCGCTGCTGTATTGGTCACAGTTGATGGCGATGCTCCGCGGGCTGTTCGGGAAGGACGAACCAGGGCGGAGGCTCCTCGTCAATGTGATCGTTGCGTTCCTGCCGGCAGCGGTGATCGGCCTGCTCCTCGCGTCCCGGATCGACCAGTTGCTCTCGTCCGTCTGGGCGGTGATATTTGCCCAGGTGGCTGGTGCGCTACTCATGTTTTATGCCGAAGCCCGCCGCCGACGGCGTGAGGTCAAAAACGTCCCGGAAGGTCACGTTCTGAACGACCTCACGCCGAAATCGGCGCTGGGCATCGGCTTCATGCAGTGCCTCGCCATGTGGCCTGGCACCAGCCGGTCGATGACGACGATCGTCGGAGGGTACTTTGCCGGTCTCGACCCGCGCCGGGCCGCGGAATTCAGCTTCATCCTGGGTTTCGTCACGCTGAGCGCGGCCACTGTTTACAAGAGTCTGCAAAGCGGTGCCGCAATGATCGAGGTATTCGGCTGGTCACATGTACTGCTCGGGTGTGTCGTTGCTGCCGTCGTCGCTGCCCTGTGCGTCCGATTTCTCGTGCGCTGGCTCACTCGACACGGACTCTCCGTTTTTGCCTGGTACCGGATCGCGATTGCGGCGGTTCTTGCGGCCATTCTCCTGCACTGATGAACCGGCCAAGGATGGCGCTTGACGCGTCCGAACGCCGCCCTTTACTCCGACCCTTTCCTAGCAAGCCGCGCGCGTTCTCGAACGGAACGCCCGCCTCCAAATCACTTCCTCCCATGGCCAATCCGAAACGCAAGCAGTCCAAACGCCGCAGCGCCAACCGTCGCGCCGCCAACGCCTTCAAGGCGCCCGAGTTCGCGAAGGACCCGACGGATGGCAGCGCTTTTCGCCCTCACCGCGTGAACCCCAAGAATGGCATGTACCGCGGCCGGCAGGTTCTGAACGTCTCGGTCTAAGGCCCGTCGCGGCCAATTACCATCCACCGCGATGGTCACGCATCCCGCGAACGCGGAACGCATTGCTGTTGACGCAATGGGGGGCGATCTCGGTCCGGCTGAGGTCGTCGCCGCGGTCAAGTTGGCGCTCAGTCAATATGCTACGCTGAACCCGATCACCCTCGTCGGTGATCAGGCGGTTCTTGACCCACTTCTTCGCGAAGCCGGCTTGCATCGCAGCAACCGCATTGCGGTTTTTCACGCGTCGGAAGTCATCACGATGAATGACAAGCCGCTTAACGCGCTGAAGAAAAAGAAGGACTCGTCGATGGTTCGTGCCATCGAACTGGTAAAGGAAGGAACGGCGCGGGTCGTGGTCAGCTGCGGGAATACTGGTGCGCTCATGGCTGGTGGCACGATTCGTCTGCGCACCATGGAGGGCGTGGCCCGACCGGCACTGGGAGCGATCTGTCCCCGGCAAGGCGGCCATTTCGTGCTGATCGATGCCGGCGCGAACCCCGAGGCGAAACCCGAGCACTTGGTCCACAATGCCGTCCTCGGAAGCCACTACTGCCGCGTGATGCTCGGCGTGAAGTCTCCCCGGGTCGGGCTGATGACCATCGGAACTGAAGAGGGCAAGGGGAATGCCCTCATCAGTGAGACCAACGAAATGCTCCGTCGCGTTGACGATCTCATCAATTACACCGGCCCCATCGAGGGCTTCAACGTCTTCACCAAGCACGACGATTTCGAACCCGTCGACGTGGTAGTTTGTGACGGCTTTGTCGGCAACATCATGTTGAAGAGCTGGGAGTCGCTCGTGAATTTCTTCAAATCGATGCTCAAGGAGGAGCTGGGGGCGAATCCGATCCGCGCAACCGGCGCGCTGCTTTCGCAAGGGGCCTTCACCGCCTTCAAGGAACGCGTCAACCCCGAGCGATACGGCGGCGCTCCCCTGCTCGGCCTCAATGGCAACATTCTCAAGGCGCACGGTTCATCCAACCGCCGCTCGATCAAGAGCGCCATTCATGCCGCCAACGAAATCATCAAGGCGGACATGAACCAGCACATCGAGGCGGACATCGCCCGGGTGAACGAACGGCTCGCGCAGCCGGTGCTGGCTTGACGGAGCAACGGGTTTCCACGCTGCCCCGCCCGCCCCCTGCATGCCCAACCGTTCCACGGTAATCCTCGGCACCGGTTCATACGCACCGGATCGCATCCTGACGAATGACGACCTCGCCCGCGTCGTCGAAACGTCGGACGAATGGATCCGGACGCGCAGCGGCATTCGCGAGCGCCGGATCGCCGGACAGAACGAGTCGGCGTCGGACATGGGAGCGCACGCTGCCCGTCGGGCCCTGGAGGACGCGGGGGTCGCCGCGTCGGAAATCGACCTCCTCATTGTCGCGACAGTGACGCCCGACCTGCCGATGCCGGCCACGGCCTGCATGATCCAAGACAAGCTGGGCGTTCCGACGACCGCGGCCTGTTTTGACCTCAATGCCGCCTGTTCCGGCTTTCTGTACGCGCTCGACACCGCCTGTGCGATGCTCGCGTCGGGCCGGTATCGGAAGGCCGTCGTTGTTGGCGTGGAAAAACTCTCGGCGGTGGTCGACTGGCAGGATCGGACCACCTGCGTGCTTTTTGGCGATGGCGCCGGCGCGACTGTGATCGGGCTGTCCGACGAACCCGATCGCGGGCTCCTCGGAACGAAGCTCGGCGCATTCGGCGACAGCGTCGATCTGCTTTACATTCCACGAAACGGCTCAAAGCCAGTGCCAACTCTCGATGACGTGGTCAGCCACGGCCACTGCATCAAGATGAAGGGCAAGGAGGTCTTCAAGATTGCCGTGCGGGCGATGGACGAGGCCGCCCGCGATATCTTGGAACAACATGGCATCCGGCCGGATCAGATTTCGCTCGTCATTCCGCACCAGGCGAATCTCCGGATCATCGAGGCCATCTCGCAGTACCTCCAACTCCCCATGGAACGTTTCTTCGTGAACGTCGATCGCTACGGCAACACCTCCGCCGCGTCGATTCCGCTCGCTCTCGACGAGGCCCGCCGCTCCGGCCGCATCCGGCCTGGTGACCTGACCCTGCTGGTGGCATTCGGGGCGGGCTTGACCTACGGGAGTGCCCTGCTTCGCTGGTAACTTCCCGTTGAGTGCGAATGTGGATCGCACGCTCTTGCCGCATCCACCTCACCTCCGGTCGCTTTCACTTTTACTTTTCTTCTAGCTCAATGCGTTTCATTGCCCGCCGCGCCCTTCGCATCCTCCTGGTTCTACTGCCTGGCCTGTGGCTGTTGGCGACGACCGCCCGCGCCGACCTCGTGTGGACCCCGAGCACGGGTTGGCGCATCGAAGGCGGAGCTCTCTCCGGCCTCGCCGGTCCCGAGGGCCGCAACGCCCTCTCCCAAATGAACAAGGCGCGGAGCGCCGAGGAAAGCGGCCGCCTGCGTTCCGCAATCAAGACGTACAACAACATCGGCAAGCGTTACCCAAACTCGATCTATGCTCCCGAGGCGCTCTACCGCGCCGCGATGCTGTATTTGAAGCGCCGCGACTGGGACAAGGCGTTCCTGACCTTCCAGCAGGTGCTTGGGCGTTACCCGAACACGCGTCGATTCGATGAGATCATCGGCCAGCAGTACCGGATTGCGGCCGCCCTTCTCGATGGCGCCCGCGGCCGCATCTTCTGGGGACTCCTGCCCGGCTTTCGGCAACGAGAGAAGTCCATCGGTTACTTTGAGACGATCCTCGCGAATGCGCCATACAGCGACTACGCGCCGCTTTCGCTGATGAACATCGCCCGCGGTCACGCCTACCTCAATCAAACCGAGGAGGCAATTGATGCGCTGGATCGCATGATCAACACGTACCCGCAGAGCATCCTGACGCCCGATGCCTACCTGAAGCTCGCCCAGACCGATGCGCGGCTCGTCGACGGACCGTATTACGACCAGGCGGCGACCAAGGAATCGATTTCCTACTTCACGGATTTCATGCTGCTTTACCCCGCCGATCCGAACATCGGAGCCGCTGAAAACGGTCTCGACCAGATGAAAACGATGCTGGCCGAGAGCAAGATCAAGATCGGCGATTTCTATTTCAAGAAACGAGACAACTACAAGGCGGCCCGTGTCTTCTACAACGAGGCAATTACGGCCTATCCCGATTCCGCCGTGGCGAAGGTCGCGAAAGACAAGCTCGCCCAGGTCGACGCGGCGGAGAAACGGAATGCCCCCTTGGCCCCGGGTGTGCCGGCGCCGAAAAAGAAGCATTTCTGGTTCTTCTGAGTCAGGGCGCAGCTCTCGCGATGGTACCCTCGAATCACGATGTCTGTTCTTCGGGCGGGGAACCCACCGCAGGCATCCGTAATCGGCGCGGTAATTCCGCCGACCGCTTTCCGTTCGGCGTGTACGTGTTGCGCCTTTGCGGCCTGATCGCGCTTGGTTTCCTCAGCGGCTGCTCGCACTACCAGCTCGGCACTGGCGCCGCTCCCGCCTTTCATTCGATCTACGTTGAGCCCGTCGCGAACCGCACGACGCTGCCCCAAGCTCGCGAAATCGTGACGACTCAGATTCGTGAGACATTCGCCCGTGACGGGCGGGTCTCCCTCGTCAATTCACCGGAGTCCGCGGACGCGACGCTTACCGTGGTTCTCGTGGACTACCATCGTGACGTCGCCGCGGTGCGGGAAGGCGATACGGGATTGGCGCGAAAATTCAATCTGGTGCTCGGAGTCGATTGCACGCTGCGCCAGCGCGACGGAACGGTGCTTTTCCAGAATCGTCGCATTACCGCCCGACGGGAAGCATTCACCGACAGCGGTCAATTGCAGGCGGAGTACGACACCGTGCCATTGCTCGCCGAGGACCTGGCCAGGCAGATCGCCCACGCCGCCCTCGACGTTTGGTAGAAACCGGGTTCCCTAAAGCCCCGCCATCGCCGCCGCGAACGCGGCCTTGTCGGCCGCCCGAAAGAAAGACGTTCCCGCCACGAAGGTGTCGGCACCGACGGCCCGGCATTCCGCGGCGGTCGAGACGTCGATTCCGCCATCGACTTCCAGGCGGAACGATAGTCCGCGTTCCTTCCGCCACGCTGCGATCTGCGCGATCTTGGGCAGCACGTCGCGACGGAACGCCTGCCCCCCGAATCCCGGCTGCACGGTCATGGCGAGGACGAGATCGACCTCTTTCAGCAACGGCTCGATTGCTGCGGCCGGCGTTCCTGGATTGAGCACGATCCCGCGCAGGCAGCCGAGCTCCCGTATCCGTGCCAGCGTCGCCCCGTGATCAAACGCCGGTTCAATGTGAATGCTGATCAGGTTCGCTCCCGCTTTCGCAAACGCGTCCACGTAGCGGTGCGGCTCGTCGAGCATCAGATGCGTGTCGAAGAAAAGTTTGATTCCCGCCCGACGCAGCGCCGCCAGCGTTTCCGGGCCAAAGGAGAGATTCGGGACGAAATGTGCATCCATGATGTCACAATGCAGCCACGGCAGCCCCAGGTCGGCCACGACGCGAGCGCTGGCCGCGAGATTGGCGTGGTCGCCCGCGAGAAGCGACGGAGTGAGCAACGGCGTCGGAAGCGATGACATGCGCCGCCCATTAGGAGCACTGCCCCCGCGGTTACGCAACTACGGGAATGCCTGGCGGGCCAGCCGAGCAGCGCCCGAGGTCACTCGACGAGCACCACCACATCGTCCGGAGATGCGGTGACGAACATGTCGCGCTCGGCAGCGGCGACGGGCCTGCGCGGATTCATTTCAACAATCCGCAACCTCAGGTCGCCGCTGTTGAACTCGTGCTGCGCGGAATTGCCGAGATAGATGGTCTCTCCAAGTCGTCCCGCGACCGCGTTCCGCGTGGGGCGCTCGCGTTGGAGGCACCAGCACTCCGGCCGAATCGACAGCGTCACCTTGCTCCCTGCCTGCGGTATTGTAGCGGGATCTCCTGCGACACCCTCAAAACGGCCTGCGGCGGTATCGACGAGGACCGACGTCGAAGCATCCGACCGGATCACTGTCCCCGGGATCATATCCGTATCACCCACGAATGCCGCCACCCGCGTGGACCGAGGTCGGCGATAAAGGTCGGAAGGGGTTCCAATCTGGAGGATCCGCCCCCTCTCCAGCATCGCGACGCGATCGGACATCGACAGTGCCTCCCGTTGGTCGTGCGTTACATACAGGGTCGTCAGCTTGAAATCCCGGCACACGCGGAGAATCTCCGCCCGCATCTCCTCGCGAAGGCGCGCGTCCAGGTTCGACAGCGGCTCGTCGAGCAGGAGGCACCGTGGACGGATGACCAGAGCCCGGGCCAATGCAACGCGTTGCTGCTGGCCACCCGAAAGTTCCGCGGGGCGCCGCCCCCCGAGCCCCGCCATGTGCACCGACGCGAGAGCCTCCTCCACCCGGCGCCTGATTTCGTCGCGTCCGATGCGACGCTCCTCCAAACCAAAGGCGACGTTCTCGGCGACCGTGCGGTGCGGCCAGAGCGCGAAGTTCTGAAACATCATTCCGATGTTCCGCTGGTATGGTGGGTCCCGGGTGACATTCCGGTCGCCAAACCACAACTGTCCGCTATCCGGTTGGTGAAATCCGGCAAGACAGCGCAGGAGTGTCGTTTTGCCACCGCCGCTTGGCCCGAGCAGGAAAAACAGTTCGCCTGGTTGGATCTGCAATTCGACCCGGTCCAACGCCACCGTTGCGCCAAAGCGTTTCGTCACCTGCTGAATCCAGATCGACGTCATCGCGGAACCTGGCAGCAAAGCCCGGATTGGCGGTCAACGGGAGATAATAATCTGCGGCGTCGCAGCCGTCGCGTCCCTTTTCGGAGCCCGCCGGAGTTCAATTGGGGAATCCCCACGATCCAGGTTGCTCCGGACCCATGTTTTCCAGCATGCCCAGAAGCTTGGGCAGGTCCCGTTCCGCATTCTCGAGCTGGGCGGCAAACTCCTCATCCGATAGTTCCCGATCCATTAGATCCAGGCAGCCCGAGTGCTGCACCGCCTCGCGCATGCGTCGGCCCCGCTCCCCTCCGATCCTGTCCGCGATGGCCAACAGGAGGTCTTTTCGGGTTTTCGGCATGAACGTTCGATCTTGAAGGCGTCAGCGACGCTCCTCCATCAATCCCACCAGATTGCCATCCGGGTCCCGGACGAATCCCATCCAGAGTTCATGATCATCCATCCTGGCAACCATGCGGGGAGCGGGACCAGGATCCGCCCCGCGCTCGATGATCGCTGAGTACGTGGCGTCGATGGCGGCGGTTCGAAAATAAAGGATCGAATTGCCGACTGCTTTGCCGGCGCCCTCGGGCAAGGTCAGCATGATGCGAACGGAGCCCGCAGCGAGAAACGAAAGATTCGGCTCGGCATCGAAAAGCGGCTTCAGGCCAAGGACTCCCGCATAAAACGACTTGGCCCTGGCGACATCGTGGACGGCAATCGCGATTTGGCCAATATCTCCGATGGAACTGGTTTCGGGCGGGGGCATTGCAGACGGAATTCGGCGCGACGTAACCTGCACGGAGTGCCTGGCGGGATCAATGGAGAAGCGAGCCAGGTTCGGGCCCGTCCGAATGCGACGCATCATGTCGCTTCGTGCCGAATGCCGCGTTCCTGCACTGCAGGCGCTGCGTCCGAAAAAATTAGGAAATTTCCCGATGCGGTTGAACCTTGTCGCCGCAGTCAGGGGCGTTTGGATCCAGGGCTCCCACATCGGACCGCTTCGCGCTTGGACCGATGTCCCTTAAGGTCCGAATGATCCCACCTACCTCAACCCGTTCGCGCGCACGGACGCCGCGACGCAATTCCACCGTCATCGCTGTTGTGCTTGGGGCGGTGTTCGCTTGCCTCGCTCTGCCGGCGGCAGACGCGCAGACAACCCTGTCCATCGATCAACTCAAGCAACTGAGCCTCGAGCAGCTTCTGAATGTCAATGTGACTTCGGTGTCACGGTATCCCGAAAAGCTTCTGGACGTCGCGTCGGCCATCCAGGTCATTAGCGGAGAGGACATCGCCCGATCAGGCGCGTCCAGCCTGCCGGAGGCCCTCCGCCTTGCGCCCAATCTCGATGTTGCGCAAAAAAATCCGCACGACTGGGGGATCAGTGCCCGGGGATTCAACGCCGCACTCGGGAACAAGTTGCTCGTGATGATGGATGGCCGGACCCTCTATACGCCCCTGTTCTCCGGCGTGTTTTGGGATGTGCAGGACTACTTGCTTGAGGACATCGACCGGATTGAGGTGGTCAGCGGCCCGGGAGCCACCTTGTGGGGAGCAAACGCGGTGAACGGCGTGATCAACATCACGACCAAAAACGCGCGCGACACCCAGGGCTGGTATGCCGAAGCGGGTTTGGGCTCTGCCCTCGAAGATTTTGCGGCGGTTCGGTATGGGACGACGCTTGCGCCCAACGTCTACCTTCGCATCTATGGCAAGACCTCCGAACGTGGCGCCGCGGAGTTCGCAAATGGGAGCAAGGCTTCGGATTCCTGGAGGATGCGCCGCGGCGGATTCCGCTTGGACGCCGATCTGCCGGAAAGCTCGGCCGCGACTGTTGAGGGCGATGTCTACCAGGGTTTCGAGAACATCGTAACCGGCGGAGTTCAGCAGGTCGGCGGCGCCGATCTCATTGGCCGGTACTCGCGATCGTGGTCGGCCGACGAGGACATGAGCCTCGAGGTTTATTGCGACCGAACCCATCTGGTTGATCCAATCAGCAATCAGTTTGGGACAGCCAAGGATCTCACCGACGATCTCGACACGTACG
>DASZYH010000028.1:0-6193 GCA_035545515.1 Opitutaceae bacterium | reverse complement strand
AACCCCCGCGCCATCATCATGCACCCCGGGCCGATCAACCGCGGGGTGGAAATCGACAACGACCTCGCCGACGGCTCCCGCAGCGTGATCCTCGAACAGGTCACCAACGGCGTCGCCGTGCGCATGGCTGCTCTCTATCTCTGCGCCGGCGGCCAGCCGGAAAACGTCACGCCGGCCGAATAGTCACGGTCGCGCATGCGCCTGCACCAACCCGAGTCTTTTCGCCCGACCTGCCGAACCTCCTCCCATGGCTAATCTCTGGATTCGTAACGCGCGCGTCATCGATCCCGCTGCGAAGCGCGACGAAATCGGTGACCTGTTCATCGCCGACGGCAAGTTCGTGCCGTCGCTTTCCGGCCCGGCGAAAAAGCGGGCGCGGACGATCGACGCGCGCGGTCTCGTCGCCTGCCCCGGGCTGGTCGACATCCATGTCCATTTCCGCGAGCCGGGCCAGACGCACAAGGAGACGATCGCGACCGGTTCCCGCGCCGCCGCGGCCGGAGGGTTCACCACCGTCGTGTGCATGCCCAACACGTCCCCGGTCGCCGACAACGCCGGCACGATCCAGCTCATGCGCGACGTCATCGCGCGCGACGCCGTCGTGCGGGTCTTCCCCACGGGATGCATCACCGTCGGGCAGAAGGGCGAGGCGCTGGCGCCGATCGGCTCGCTCAAGCGGAGCGGCGTCGTCGCCATCACCGATGACGGCGATTGCGTGCAGTCGAACGAACTGATGCGCCGGGCAGTGGAGTACGCCAAGATGTTCGACCTCCCGGTGATGGACCATTGCCAGGACCGGTCGATGACGCAGGGCGCCGCGATGAACGAAGGCGCGGTGTCGACGCGGCTCGGCCTGCGCGGCTGGCCCAATGCGGCCGAGGACCTGATCGTCGCGCGCAACGTGATCCTCTCCGAATACACGGGCAGCCACATCCACCTCCAGCACATCTCGTCCAAGTTCTCCGTCGACGTGATCCGCCGCGCGAAGGACCGCGGTGCGCGCATCACGGCCGAGGCCACGCCCCACCACATCGCGCTCACGGACGAGGCGATCGCCGGCTACGATACGAATTTCAAGATGAACCCGCCGCTGCGGACCGAGGCGGACCGCCGGGCGATCATCGCGGGACTGAAGGACGGCACGCTCGACTGCATCGCGACGGACCACGCCCCGCACACCGAGTCGGAAAAGGACCGCGAATTCGATTTTGCGCCGAACGGGATCATCGGTCTCGAGACCGCCTTGCCCGTCAGCCTCGACGTGCTCGTCCGGCAGAACAAGTTCAAGCTCTCCTACGTGGTCGACCTCATGACCCGCCGCCCCGCCCGCGTGATGAACCTCTCCGGCGGGACGCTTGCGGCCGGCGAGAACGCGGATGTCTGCCTGTTCGATCCGGAAAAGGTCTGGCGCTACGACGCCACGGCCGGCTTCAGCAAATCGAGCAATTCGCCCTGGCATGGTCGAAACCTCACCGGCCGCGTCGAGATGACGCTGGTCGGCGGCCGCGTCGTCTACGATCACGGCAAGATGGCGTGAGGTGCGGCTTGGCGCTGGTGGAACCGGCTGTCCCGGTGGCTTGATCGATTGCCGCGGCTTGCACCGGCGCCGATTTTCCTCAGCAGTTGGCCCCCATGTTTGATCGCACCGACTGGGCGCAGTTCGCCGAGGCCGCCATCTCCGTTGTCGGACTGGTCCTGCTTTGGCAGCACGCGCTCAGTGCGCGCGGCCGGGAGCGCTGGAAGGTACGCGCGCTGCCCGAGTGGTCCGTCACCGTGACGGATTTCTTCACGTTTCTCTTCTTCGTCCTCGCCTTTTGGTTTCTCGGTGGAGTCCTGGGCCTGCTGGGCACGCGGCCGTTCACGATGACCGATGACGCCCGGGTCATTCTCCAGAGCACCACGTCCGAATTCGGCATGCTCGCCGGCGTGGTGATCTACGCGCTCCTGCATCCCGGCCGGTTCGCCCTGACGAAGCTCGAGGTATCGAAATCGCTTCGGTCCGGCGTCGTCACGTATTTCATCGCGGCCCCCATTGTCTTTGCCGCGGGCGCGGTGTGGACGACCCTGTTGAAGGTCTGCGGCCTGCCGGTGGAAAAACAACCCGCGATCGAACTCTTCACCCGGACCAAATCGCCCGGCTGGCTGGGCGTCCTCGTGCTCCTGGCGATCGTGCTGGCACCGATGGCGGAGGAGCTGATCTTTCGGGCGGGCTTTTTCCGCTACTGCCGGACGCGGTTGCCCCGCTGGCTGGCGTTCGTCGGCCCGGCGTGCCTGTTTGCGGCGCTGCATCAGAACCTCGCCAGCTTCGGACAACTGGTCGCGCTCGCGATCGTGTTCTCGTACGCCTATGAACGGACCGGCCAGATCGGCACCTCGATGGTTGCCCACGGCCTCTTCAACCTGAACACGGTGGTTCTCCTGCTCCTGGGCATCAACCTTTGACCCGTGCATCCGTACTCGAACAACCGCCGGGCCACGGTCGCGGCCCTGGGTGAGGAAAAACTCATCGCGGCGATCCGTCGCTGGCTGGGCAAGGTCTCGCCGCGGAGTCCGTTTGGGATCGGTGACGACTGCGCGGTGGTGCCGGGCTCCGGCCGGTCGCAACTCGTCACCGTCGATCCGGTCATCTTCGGCCGCCACTTCGATGCGACGGTGCCGCCGCGCGCCGTCGGGGCGAAGCTGCTGAAGCGCAATCTCAGCGATATCGCCGCGATGGGCGGCGAGCCGCGCGTGGCGGTCGTGGCGCTGACACTCGATGCCCGGACACGGATCGACTGGGTCGAGGGGTTCTATCGCGGGCTCGCCGATGTCGCGCGTCGCTACCGGATCTCCGTGGTCGGCGGCGACGTCGCGCAGGCCGACGGGACGGTCGCGGCGAGTCTCACGTTGCTCGGGGAAACGACGGGAAGCCGGGCCGTCACCCGAACCGGCGCCCGCAGCGGCGACTGGATCTACGTCACGGGCCGGCTCGGCAACACAGTCCGGACCGGCCACCACTATCGTTTCACCCCGCGGCTCGAGGAGGGGGCATGGCTCGCCCGGCAACGCGACGTCCGGGCCATGATGGATGTGAGCGACGGGCTGGCGAAGGACCTGCATGCGCTGACGCCGCGCGCGGCAACGCCGGCCCTCGAGCCCGCGTCACTTCCACTGCGAGCCGGCGCCGACATCCGCGCCGCGCTGAGCGACGGTGAGGACTACGAGTTGGTCTTTGCCTTCGCCCGGCAGGGCGATCGGGCGGCACTCGAGCGCGCCTGGCACCGTCGTTTTCCCCGGCTGCCGCTTTCCTGCATCGGCCGGTTCCTCCCGCCGAACGCGCTCCCCGCCGGCACGTTGAACCTCCAGGATTTCCGTGGCTACGAGCATCTACGCTAGGCTGCGGGCCGGAATCAGCACGCACTCTGCGGAGCAGATGCGGACGCTGGCGGCCGAGCTTGCCACCGCCCTTTCCCCCGACCGCACCCTGGCGCTGCATGGCGACCTGGGCGTCGGCAAGACGACATTCGTCCAGGGGCTCGCCCATGGCCTGGGCATTCGGGACGCGGTAACGAGCCCGACGTTCAACATCTTCACCGTCCACCGCGGCGCGACCAATCTCGTCCATCTCGATGCCTACCGGCTCGAGAACGCGCGGCAGATCGACGATCTGTTGCTGGAGGACTTTCTCGTGTCCCCGTGGTGCCTCGCGATCGAATGGCCGGAGAAGATCGCAACCTGGATTCCGCCCGACGCGCTTCACCTGGATCTGAGCATCGCCCCTGGCGAGGCCCATCGGATCAGGTTGCGCTGACGTTCCGGCCCAGTGTGATCACGCCAAGATTTGCGCAGAGGTTTCGCAAACCCTGCGGCGACAGCACCGCGGACTGCTGCTGTAATAGCCGGCAACCACCATGCCCACCGACGCTTCCTCCGACGAAGTCCACGGCCACGAGGTCATCTCGATGATCATGCATGCCGACACGGCGTACACCCGCGAGTCGCTCGCCGCCGCGATCCGTATGAACTTCGGCCCCACGACCCGCTTCTACACGTGCAGTGCGAGCGGACTGAACCCGGAGGAGCTCATCGCGTTTCTGGAGGAACGGGGCAAATTCATCCCTCGCGAGGGCGGGATCACGATCGATCCGGACCGCGTGTGCCGGCACTGACGGCGGCCATGGCGCGGAAGGGAGTGGCGCCCTACCGCCAGGGATCAATTCTTGCGCAGCTGAAACAAGGAGGCAGCCGATCGCCGGCGCGATGGCTCGGTAGGGACTCCGCTCCCGGCCTTGGCGGGGTCAGGCGACCTACATCGAGCCGTGGCGGTGAAGGGACTCCCTACCGCATGCACCTGTACATGACAGGGCGGGCATGATGGTTGGAGGTAGGGCTGGAACTCCGTTCCCAGCCAGCCATGGCGCGGAGGGACTCCGCGCCCTACCGGCACGTGCGCGACTCAGCTGGCCACCTGGGCGTACGCTGCGGCGTCGAGGAGCTGACCGACTGCCGCCGGGTCGCTCGGTTTGAGCCGGAGCATCCAGCCGTCGGTGTACGGTGCGCGGTTAACAGTCTCAGGCGCGCCATCGAGGGCGGCATTCACCGCCGTGACGGTCCCGCCGATCGGCGCGTACAGATCGCTGGCGGCCTTGACCGATTCAACCACGCCAAACGTTTCGCCAGCCTTGAGCGTGGCGCCGACTTTCGGCACCTGGACATACGTGATGTCGCCGAGTGAATTTTGGGCGTAGTCGGTGATGCCGATCGTGACGGTGCCGTCAGTCTCGGACCGCACCCACTCGTGCGATTTGGCGTAACGAAGTTCGGAAGGAATGTTGCTCATGAAGGGGCGGGCTGCTCGGAGGAAAATTCAGGATTTCTTGAGTTCGACGAATGGCGGGGTTACGCGCTGGAGATTCACTTTGGCCCCGCGAATGTCGACGGCGAGCGGTTGATTGGCAACTTTGGTTGGCACGAGCGCGGACCCGATCGCCTCGTTCAACAGCGGCGAGAGGGTGCCGGACAGCACGTGCCCGACCTGGGCGCCATCCGGACCGAGCACGGATGTTTCGGCCCGCACAATCCGGCGGTCGCCGGTCTTGAAGAAGATCACCTGGCGCGCCCCACCCTCCTGCTTCTCGGCCAGCAGGGCCTCGCGGCCGATGAACTCAGGCTTGTCCAGCTTCACGGTCCATCCGAGCCCCGCCGTGAGCGGCGAGATCTCGGCGGTGATTTCGTGACCGTACAGCGGATAACCGGCCTCGAGACGCAGGCTGTCGCGCGCTCCGAGTCCGGCCAGTTCAAGCCCGCGTGGCGTACCGGCGTCGAGCAGCGCGTTGGCCAGCGTCACCGCATCGCCCGCCGCGTGATAAAGTTCGAACCCATCCTCGCCCGTGTAGCCGGTCCGGCTCACGAGGCAGTCGATGCCCGCGACCGTCGCCTGCGTGAAATGGTAGTATTTGACGAGACCGAGCCTGGCGCCGGTGAGTGACTGGACGATCTCGGCGGCCCGCGGTCCCTGCACCGCCAGCAACGCGTAGTCGGCACTGCGATCGGTCACCCGGACGTCAAAGCGCGCCGCCTGCTCCCGGATCCAGGCGAGGTCCTTGTCGATGTTGCCGGCGTTGATGCAGAGGAAGTAGTCGTCGGCCCCGCGCATGTACACCAGCAGATCGTCGACCACGCCGCCATTCGGGTAGCACATCGGCGAATAGAGGACCCGCCCGGGAAACAGCTTGGCAACGTTGTTCGTGACGAGCTGGTCGAGGAACTTCCCGGCCTCCGGCCCGCGCACATCGACCTCGCCCATGTGGCTCACGTCAAACAGCCCGGCGGTCCGCCGGACCGCCTTGTGCTCCTCGAGGATGCTGCGGTACTGCACCGGCATTTCCCAACCGGCGAAGTCCACCAGCCGGGCGCCATGCGCGGCATGGAAATCACGCAAGGGGGTGCGCTTCAATTCACTCATGTCCGAGGTTTCCGTCACCGACCCGGCGGCGGCAAGGAAGATCTACAGTCAGATTTTGCGAAGGATGCGTGGGCGGGATGCCGCGCGCCGGCACATGCTTCCGTTGTCGGTTGTTCGTTGTTCGTTCTTCGTAACCGGTTGGCACGGCAATCGTCGGGCGCGAAGCCCTGTGCCGGCGGTTTGATGTAGGGCGGGCGTCGCCTGACCCCGCCGAGTTTCGCCAGAATGAAAATTGGCGGCGGGGTCAGG
>DASZYH010000027.1:0-28457 GCA_035545515.1 Opitutaceae bacterium | reverse complement strand
ACGGATAAATCTCCATCGCTGCGTTTGTTCGTCATGTGTGTTCCAAGGCATATGGCCTCGGAAGTGTCACCCATGCGGTGAGGAAAAGTGTCACCTATCCGCTGAGGAGAAAGTGTCACCCATGCGGTGAGCACATGCCAGCCCGCCCGCCGTAGCTTCAGCGAAGGAGCGTCCCTTCCGCGCCATGGCGCCCATTGGTAGGGCGGCGAGTCCCTTCGCCGCCATCCGGATCGACGATAATTTCCGGCGCGGCTGGGAGCGGAGTGGCAGCCCTACCGCCTGAGGCATGGCGCCGGCGGTTGGCTGCATCCGCGTTACCTCGCTCTACGAGACGTGGACGACGATGTGGCAGCGCGAACCGCCGCGTCGGACGGTTTCGCGGAGTTCGGCCCGGTACGGGCGGCCCATGGCGGCGCTCCAGATCGCCTCGTGCGTGGCGCGGGTGCACTCGCAGTGGACGTCATCGGCGCGGGCGGGCCGGTTGCGCGCGGCGGGGCAGTAGCATTTTCCGCCGCCGTAGGTGATGTGCACGAGGTCGCCCTCGCGCCGGATTCCGAAGTTTTTGCGATAGGCCTCAACCAGCTTGTCGACGTCACCCTTTCCGGCTGCGGCGATGTCCCGCTTGAACGCATGCCGCCGGTAGCAGCCGCGACCACAGGCCTCGAGCAGCCGGATTCTCGTGGCCGGGTCGACCTCCGCGTAGATGCCGTCGAAGAGGTCGGTGAGCCAGTTGTTCACGAACTGGTTTTCATACTGCGCCCGCTTCAGCGCTTCATCGACGGGCGTGGAGGCGGTCGTCGCTTCGGCGGCGGTCAGATCAGGAATGCCCAGGATGAAAGCGGCGCAGGAACCACAGGCGAACTGCGCGCTGCGATGGAGGAATTCGGAACGAGTCATGGGATTGCGGATTGAGGAATGCGGATTGCAGATTCGGGAAACCTTTTAACGTTCCAACATCGGGTAACGGGCAGGGCGCGGACTCCGTTCCGCGCCGAGGCGGCCAAGGGACCCTCCTTCGCCCAAGCGCTACGGCGGGCAGGCTGGCCGCCCTACCAAGTGGAGAAAACTCGCGGTTGCGCGGCACTCATTCGGCGCGGAGCGCGTCCACCGGGTTTACCCGCGTGGCGCGGCGGGCGGGAGCCAGGCAGGCGAGGAGGGTGACGACGGTCAGCATTCCGACCGTCGAGCCCCAGACCATCGGATCGGCCGGGTTCACGTGATAAAGGAAGCTGCGCATGAACGCGGCGCCGAGCGTCACGAGCACGAGAGCCAGGGCGAGGCCGAGCACGAGACCGATCGCCAGTTGTCCGGTGCCTTCGCGCAGGATCATCGCGAGGATCATCCGGGGGTCCGCGCCCAGCGCCATGCGGATGCCGTACTCGCACGTCCGCTGGCTGACGGCGAACGACATTACGCCGTACAGGCCAACCGCGGCGAGGAGCATCGCCACTCCGCCGAAGATCGAAAACAAACCGGCGAGCAGACGGTTCTGCGCATACGTGGCGTCGATCAGTTGATCGACCGTGTTGATCATGTAGATCGGAAGGTTCGGATCCAGGGTGGCCATCGCGCGGCGCAACGGATCGGCCCAGAGCAGCGGTGACCCGCCCTGTCCGCGGACCACGATCGTGATCCACCGGGCCGGCGCCTGCCGAAGCGGCAGGAAGATTCCCGCCCCGTCGGATTCGCCGTCGTATGGTCCCTGCATGCGGGTGTCGGGTGCGACGCCGACGATCGTCGCCCAGGATGCCGGTCCGCCGCCCTGCGGTATCCGGAGCCGCCGCCCCACCGGATTGTCGTTTCCGAAGTGCCGGCGGGCAAACGCGCCATTGACGAGCGCGACCGCGGGGGCGCCGAAGCTGTCGGCTGCCGTGAAATCCCGCCCGGCGACCAGTTTCATGCCGAACCCCGCGAAGTAGCCGTCCGAGATGCTTTCGATCGCCGCCGTCGGCCGCGGCCGGTCGGCGGCGTAGGTTTCGCCGTCGACCTCGTAGCCGCCGCGGTTCGAGATCGCCAGGCGGAAGCGCGTCGTGAGCGCCACGTTGGAAAAATGGGAATCGGCTCGCAGGGTTTGCAGGATGCGGTCGTAGAACCGTCCAAGCGCCTCGGGGGTCGGGTGGTCCGCCTGGAACAGGGTCATCCGGCCGGCGAGCACTTCCGACGTGTCGTAGCCCCAATCGATGCGCTGCTGGTTGACCATCGAACGGATCATGAACGTGGACGCGATCAGGAGCGCCGCGCTGAGCGCGATCTGAAGGACGACGAGGGCGCGAATAATCACCGTGGTTTTGCGGCTGGTTCCGCCCCGGCCGCCCTCGCGCAGGAGGTCGATCGGCCGGCTGCGGGACGCGAGCCACGCCGGAACGAGGCCGGAAAGGATCGCGGCGCCAACGGTGGTCGCGACGATCAGGAGAAGGACCCGGCCGTCCAGGTCGAAGGAAACCCAGGAGGGCGGCGGGACCGGAAGGGTCCGGGAGTGCTGCAACAGCGCATCCGAGGCCCAGATCGCAAACAGCGAACCGGCCAGGGCGCCCGCAGCGGCGAGCAGGAGGTTCTCGACCAGCATCTGCCGCAGCAACCGCCAGCGGGAGGCTCCCAATGCGCTCGAGATCGCCAGATCGCGCGTCCGCCGCGTTGCCCGGGCAAACTGCATGTTCATCACATTCACACAGGCGATGAGCAGCACGATCGCGACGGCGCCGAGCATGAGGTAGAGGATCTGCCTGACCTGTGGGCCCAGGAACGTTTGGGCGAACGGCACCACCTGGACCGCCGTGAGCCGGCCGTTGGTCTGGGGATAATCCGCCGCGAAGCGCTGTGCCGCGGAGGTGAACTCGGCCACGGCCTGTGAGACCGTTACCCCGGGACGGAGCCGGCCCAGCAACGCTCCGCCGAAGGTCTGCGGGTCGTCGCGTCCGCGCGGAATGAATTCGGCGAACGCCGGCGTCCACACCTGCTCATTGAGCGGAAATGCGAATCCCGGCGGCATGACGCCGATCACGGTCCCCGGCCGGCCGTTGATGCTGACCGGCTGGCCGATGATGTCGGGGCGCCCGCCGAAATCGGTCTTCCAAGTCTGATCGCTGATGATGATCGTCTTCGGCGCCCCGGGCTGGTCGTCGGCGGCGGTGAAATCGCGCCCGAGCACCGGCGTCACCCCGAGGGTCCGAAAAAACGGATGGGTGACGTAGACGCCGCCGTAACGCCGCGGCGTGTTCTGGAACGTCACGTTGATGCTGAGCCGGGCGCCGTAGAGGGCGAGCGACTCGAATGACCGCTGCATCGCCTGCCAGTCGAGGTAGTCGCTGACGCCGGCGCCGCCGGTGGGCTGATTGCGGGTCGTGTCGACCAGGCTGACCGCCATCAGCCGTTCCGCGTGCGGGAAGGCCGGAAGGCGGAGCAACATGCCGTTGAGCACGCTGAACTGGGTGGCGACGCCACCAATTCCGAGCGTCAGGACGAGGATCGCGAGAAAGGCAAAGGTGCGGTCCTTCCAAAGGAAGCGTCGGGCGAGGCGGAGATCCTGGAACATGGGGCGGAAGACGCAGGCGGAGGGTTATGGCTGGGGCGGTGAGGAGAAGGGAGGCGCCGGGAGGGTGGATCAGCGGCGGAGCGCGAGCGGCGCCGGGGTGTGGACCGTGGACCCGTCGACGAGCGTGCGAACGACGAGCCGGTGATCCGGCTGGGTTGGATGCGCGGCGTGGATTGCGACAATGCCGGCGCAGACCTGGAGCGCGCCGTTCGGCGTTGTGACGGACAACGTCGCGTTCAGCGCCAGCCGGCCATTGAGAAAGAGGCGGACCGGCAAGTCGTAGGTTTCCGGTGCGGCCGGATGGACGCGCGCGAGCAGACGGATTTCACGGCAATCGTAGTTGAGGAACGTTTTCACGATGCCGAATCGAACCAGCGTCGACCACGCGGTCGGCTTCGCCATCACGTCAGCCAGGAGTTGATCGAACACCGGTATGCCCTGGGCGGAGGCGAGGAATGATTTCAACGCGAACGAGGCACCGAACGTGTCGTGCTCCTCCTCGGCGGTCATCCAGGCGGCGAAAGGCCGGCCGAGTTCGAGCTGTCGTTTCGTCAGAGGGTGACTGCTGCCGATGTGGTAGAGCGACCGCCCTGCGTCGGAGTGCTGGAGCTGGGTGGCGACCCGGATGCCGGCCTCGCAGTAGCGCGCGATCCCAAGCTGAAGATGTTCCTTTGCGACCACGACGCGGCGTGGTGATGACAACGCCACCGGGGCGGGTTTGCCGTCCGCGAACGGACCGGCCCAGCGGACCTGCACGACAGTGGGTGTCGTCGCATAGCGAAGGATCCGGCCCGTCGATGAGAAGTCGTTGAAGGACGCGGGCGGATGCGCGCGGCGCTCCTCCGCAGTCGCCTCGTGTTCCTCGAGCACGGCGAGCCATTGGTCGAGCGTTGCGCCAGTCGTGCGGGTGATAACGAGGACAGCCCGGTGGTCGGACGACGGCGCGGGGGAGATGCTTCCGCCGTGGACCGGGAGAGAATGGCGACGGGCGAATTCGAGCAGGTCCGGCCGTGGATCCGGCTCGCGCGCCACACACGGCGGAGGTGAGGCGGGGGCGAGTTCGTCGCTTCCGGGGCGCGTGAGCGTCGCCACTGCCCCGGGGCCGAGCAGGGTGACCGCAATGAAGGTCAGACCCGGCAAGCCGGCGAGCTGGCGGATCAGCGTTGTAAGGTCCGGCAACATGGCGTCAGTGAGGCTTCGGGCGCCGGTCGGTTTGGCGCGCGGGCCAACGTCCGACGACCTGGATTCGGTTACTCGGCACGGAGGGCCTCCACCGGGTTGATGTGCGTGGCCCGGCGTGCCGGAATCCACGAGGCGAGCAGCGCGACGCCGAGGAGAACGAGGGCAACCAGCGTGAAGACGAGCGGATCCCCGCTTGAGGTCGCGTAAAGCAGCGTGGATCCGATCAGGCGGGCGGCGACGTAGCTGCCCACCGCTCCCAGCGCCAGCCCGGTGGCGACCAGCCGCACGCCGTCGCCCATGACGAGCGCGAGGACGCGGCTGATCCCGGCTCCGAGCGCCATCCGAATGCCGATTTCGCGGGTTCGGTTCGAAACCGAGTAGGCCATCACGCCGTAGATGCCGAGCGCGGACAGGGCGAGCGCGATCGCCGCGAACAGCGTGACGAGCGTGAGCATCATCCGGCGGGTTTGCAGCGACCGTTCGACCGCCTCGTCGAGCGTGCTGAGATTGGCGATCGGCTGCTCCCGGTCGACGGCGAGGACGGCCCGGCGCACGTCATCCGCGATCGACAGCGGCGCGACGTGCGTGCGGATCACGACCGAGGTGTACCATGGGAAATGCCGCACCGGGACGTAGACGTGCGGCTGCGGGTCCACGTCGAGCTGGAATTGGCGGACGTTGCCGACCACCCCGACGACCTGCCAGGTGGCGTTCTTGAAATTGAGCAGGCCGCCGAGGGGATCCTCGGTTGGGAAGAGCCGCCGGGCGAGGGCCTCGTTGATGATCATCACGCGCGGGGCGTTCTCGACGCTGTCAGCTTCGGTGAAGAAACGACCGCGCAGCAACGGGACGCCGAGCGCCGGGAAGAATTCGCCTTCTGCGGAGTCGAACCCGGCGTTGAGGTCGTTGCGCGTCGCCGGCTGGTCCTCGCGGCTCACGAAGTCCCCGAATCCAACCCGTCCGTTCATCGGCGTGGACGAGGCCAGTCCGACGTGCTCCACGCCGGGAATCCCCGCGATCTGGCGGAGAACGTCGCGGGCGAACCGAATGCGATGGTCGACACTGGGCGCCTTCGACATGGGCTGCGTGTAGTTGAAGACGATCGCGTGCGCGCGATCGAAGCCCGTGCTGGAGGTGAACGCGCGGAGGAAGCTCCGGAGGAGAAGACCCGCGGTGACGAGCAGCACGACGGTGAGGCTGGTTTCGGCGACGATGAGGATCGCCTGGAGCCGCCGGCGCCCGGCGGAGGTGGAACCCCGCGCGCCTTCCTTCAATGCGTCCGTCACCTGCGGTCGCGCCGCGATCATGGCCGGGAAGACCCCGAAGAGAATCCCGGTCAGGCAGGTCGCCGCGATAGTGAACCAGAGCACGTGCGCATCGATGCCGACCGTGACGCCGGGCGCGTTGACATTCAGGCGCGTGAACAGGACGAGCGGGTTGATCGCCCACGCGCCCAGCAGGAGGCCGGCGATTCCGCCCGCCGTTGCGAGGAGCATGCTCTCGGTCATGAGCTGCCGGACGAGACGTCCCACGGACGCTCCCATCGCAACGCGGACGGCAAGTTCGGCCTGGCGTGTCGACGAACGCACCAGCACCAGGTTGGCGACATTGGCACAGGCGATCAACAGGACCGCACCGACGGCGGCGAGCAGCGTCAGCACGAAGGGCCGGGTGTTGCCGTAGGTCGCCTCCTGCAGTGAACGCACCCCGACCGACCACGACTGGCGAAACGATGGGTACTGGCTGACGACAGATCTACGTGCCGCCGTCAATTCCGCGGCTGCCTGCTGGGCGGTGACCCCGGGTTTGAGCCGGCCGATCACGTTGCACACGTAGTTGTAGTTTCGAACGAGCTTGTAGCTGTCCGCCCGGATGGTGGCGGGGGCGAGGAAACCAATCGACGGATTGAGCAGGGCTTGCGCGGGCAGGACGCCGATCACCGTAAAGTTCTCCGCGTCGATCCGCACGGAGCGTCCGATGACCTTGGGATCACCCTGAAACCGGGACTCCCAAAGATCGTACGAGAGGATAATGACGTGCCGGTCGCCGCCCGGTGCGTCCTCGGCGGGCGCGAAATCGCGGCCGAGAATGGGATTGAGGCGGAGGACGTGGAGATAGCGGGCGGAGACCTCGGCTCCGCTGATCCGGACCGGGTCACCGTCGCTCGTCAGGTTCTTGTCGATTCGGTGAAACGCGGCGATCGATTCCAGCATCGTGGTCTGGTCCTCCCAGTCGGAAAAGATCCCGCCATCGCACGTGGCGAAGCCGCCGGTATTGGGCACCTCGGCGACCTGCACGAGCCGTTCGGGCTCCGGGTAGGGCAGCGGATTCAGCAGCAGGGCGTTGACCGCGCTGAAAATCGCGGTGTTGGCGCCGATGCCGAGCGCGAGTGTAAGGATGGCCACGATCGTGAAGCCGGGTGACTTCGCGAGTTGCCGGACTGCGAACCGGAGGTCCTGGTACATGTTCTGCCACGAGTTTCGCGCCACGAACCGTGGGGTTCCGCGGGCGAGGATTGCTGAGAACCGGCGCGACGCCGGCGGGCAGTGGGAGAACGGCGGTCGTTAGCAAATCGCGTTCCACTACGCAGACAAGCGCCGGTCTCGCTGGCGGACAGCAGGATCCGTGTCGGCGCGCGAATGGGCGGTTGTCCGGACGACGCCGAAACCGGGAGATCGACTTCCCGCAAATGGGATCGGACGGTCGCGCGCGTGGAGGGCGGTCGCACGCAAGTGGCGGCCGCCGGCTCGCTCCGGATTCGACTGGCGAAGCCCCGGTCCTGCCGGTACCGATCAACCCATGCCTACCGCGATCGTTTTACTGAAGGTCGACCACCGGAAAGTCACCGGCACGGCGGAGAAACTCCTCGAGATCCCGGATGTGAGCGAGGTTTACTCGATCTCCGGACGTTACGACCTGCTCGCGATCATCAAATGCGATGACATCGACAAGATCGAGGGAATCGTCACCGACCAGTTGCTGAAGATCGAAGGGATCGTCGACAGCGAAACGATGTTCGCCTTTCGCAGCTACGATAAGCGCGAGGGCGGGCGGTCGATCGACGTCGACTGACGATCAACCGGCCGGCGTCGATTCCAATTCGGCGGGATGCTCGCCGGGGGCCGGCTCGTTCGAACCGCCGTCGGATGAATCCGTCCCGGACGACCGGGCGGCGAGTTCGTGACCACTGAAGACGATCCGGCGCAGGTCGTCGACGGCCTGCCGGACAGCATGGGCGCGCTTCTCGAGTTCCTCGGCGGAGGCGGCCGTTTCCTGCGCGGCGGCGGCATTGCTTTGCGTCACCTTGTCGATCTGGCGGATGGCGGTGGTGACCTGGTTGACTCCGGTGCTCTGCTCGCGGGAGGCGGCGGCGATCGAGTCGACGAGCTGTTCGAGTTCGCGCACCCGGCCGAGAATGCTCTCGAGCGACTGCGCCACCTGCGTGGTGATCTCGGCCCCGGCGGTGGTGCGCGTGCCGGCCGCGGTGATCTTTTCCGTCGTTTCCCGCGCGGCGTGCGCGCTGCGCTGCGCCAGGGTGCGGACCTCGTCGGCCACGACCGCAAACCCGGCTCCGGCCTCACCGGCGCGGGCCGCTTCGACCGCGGCGTTCAGCGCGAGAATGTTCGTTTGGAAGGCGATCTCGTCGATGGTCTTGATGATGCGTGTCACATCATCGCTCGAGGCGCGCAGCCCGGCCATGGCTTCCGTGAGCTGGCGCATCTGCGTGGCGCCCTGCTCGGCGGCGGCGAGCGTCTCGTTCGCGGCCCGCTGCGCGCGGTTCGCATTCTCCGCGTTGCTCTGCGTCGTGCTGAGGATTTCCTCGAGCGTGGCGCTCGTCTCCTCGAGGGCGGAGGCCTGGCGCGATGATCCGTCGGCGACGGTCCCGCACGACTGCCGCACGGACCCCGCCTCGATGGTGGCGGCCTCGGCGTCGCCCAGCAGGCGGTCCGTCGTCAGCGCCACGGGACGGCTGATGCTGTGTCCGAGCCGGCGGGCGAGGAGCAGGACGACCACGGCTCCCAGGACCAGGCTCAGGCTGGTCCAGAGTCGCCGGGCCCGGACATTCGCGTCCAGCGCGGCGCAGCTTTGCGTGAAGTCCTCCCGCGCCAGTTTGATCTCGTTGCCCAGTCCGGTCTGGAGGAAGTCCCAGCTTGGCGCCCAGCCCTGCTCGTTGGGGATGGGCGGCGGCGTGCCGTTCAGGGCGGCCTCGCCATGCTTCCGGAGCAACTCGACGACGCGTTGCCATTCCGGCGATTGGTGCACCGCGACGAAATGGTCGCGCATCGATCCCTGGCTCAGCGCGATCACGTCGCCCCACAGCGTCTCCGTCGTATCGGCGGCATGGGTCAGCGTGAGCGCCTCGGCCGGCAGGAAGGACCGGCCGTGCGACGCCCGCAGTTGATGGTAGAAGAAGATCATGCCGCCGGCGTCCATCGCCGTTTTCCGCAGCAGCATCAGCTTCGGGAGCACGATCAGCTTTCGGGTGATCGTGTTGTTCGACGTGGCATCGACCAGCAGCGGCAGGACGCCGTCGATGTCGCGACGGAAACCGCGGTAACCCTCCATGATCGGCAGGCTGGCGGACTCGTCGACCTGCGAATACACGGTCTGGCGCAGCTCGGGCAGCGCGGCGATCCGGTGCGCCACCGCGTCGAGCGCCGCCTGAAGCGGCGCGGACAAAATCGAGGTATCGACGGAGGTGCGCTGGGCGTTGTACGCGGCGATCGTGCGGTCGGTCGCCGCGCGCCATCGGTCCTGCTTGACGCGCTCGGCCTGTCGCTCCGCCGGTGTCGCCTGCCAGGTGGGTTTGAAGTAGTACCAGTTGCTCGCCTCGTTATCGAGGGCAGACTCGAGATCTCCGAGCTTCCACACCAACTGGGCGAGCTCGCCCAGGTTTCGGATCTCGGCCAGGTCACGCTGTGCCTGCCAAAGCATGATTCCCCCCGGAAGCGCGGCTCCGAGCAGGGGTAGTAGAACGAGCAGCAGGATCCTGCGCTCGAGACTCAGACCACGAGACGCCATTCGACACTCAACGGCACGGCGCACCATGACTTTAGCTCGAATGGCGCTCGCGGCGGCCGCTCGCTCTCCGTGCGATTGGATCGCGCGCGAAACGACGTTTATTGGCAACAGCGGCAACTGATTGATGGTTAAATCGCCGCGATGGCCCGATCGCGGGCGTGTTGCGCTCGCGTCTCGACTGGCGCGGACCGTTTCGGCTCAACTCGGGCGCGCCGATTTTCCTGCTCCCACGACCCCATGCCGGACACTCCCGCCACCGTTCTGGTTCGCGATTTGGTGAAATCGTATGGAAACGTGCGCGCGCTGCGAGGGGTGGATTTCGAGGTTCGGCCGGCGGAGATCTTCGGGCTGCTCGGCCGCAACGGCGCGGGCAAGACGACGACGCTCGAGTGTGTCCTGGGTCTGCGCCGGCCCGATAGCGGGAGTATTCGTATTGGCGACGTGGATGCGAGGGCGCAGCCCGAACGCGCGAAGGCCATGGTCGGCGCGCAACTCCAGGGCGCGACCCTCCAGGACAGGATCACTCCGCGCCAGGCCCTGCGGTTCTTCGCATCGTTTCACGGCACCGAATCGCGGTCGTCCGAGCTGATCGAGCGGTTTGGAATCACGGCGTGCGCCGATGTCGCGTTCACCACCCTGTCGGGCGGTCAGCGGCAACGGCTGTTTCTCGCCCTCGCGTTCGTGCACGATCCCGCAGTCGTGGTGCTCGATGAACCGACGAGCGGCCTCGATCCGCAAATCCGGCGCGAACTGCGCAGCCTGATCGCGGAACGCCGGGCAACGGGCGTGACCGTCCTCCTCAGCACGCACGACCTCTCCGAGGCGGAGCAGCTTTGTGATCGCGTCGGCATCCTGCATGATGGCCGGCTTGTCGTGACCGGCTCGCCCGAGGAACTGATCCGGCGGAGCGCGCGAACGCCGCGGCTTCGGGTGGAAACGCGGGATCCGCTGGACCTCTCCGCGGTGGCGCGGATGCCGGGCGTCGCCCACTGCGGCTCCGAAGGAGGAACGACGCGCGTCGATGCCAGCGACCTCAACCACGTGATTGCGGCCCTCGGAGAGCACCTGACGGCAACGGCGAATGTGCTGATCGATCTTCGCATCGACCGACCGTCGCTCGAAGACGCCTTCGTCGACTTGACGGGCGGGCAATGGGAGGGATCGCGGTGACGAAGGTGCGGCCAATTCACGGGGCGTGGTGCCATTTCCTCCTCACGCTGCGGCTCAACCTGCGCAGCCGGCAGGCGCTCGTTTATGGCTACGCCGTGCCGGTCCTGTTCCTCCTGGGATTCGGCGGCGTTTTCCGCGGCGAAACCCCGCTGCTCGCGAACGAAATGGGGCAGCTCCTCACGATCACGATCCTCGGCGGCGCGTGTTTTGGAATGCCCACCGCGCTGGTCGCCGAGCGGGAGCGCGGCGTGTGGCGGCGTTATCGGCTCCTGCCCGTGACGATGCCGGTTCTCATGGCGGGAACACTTGCGGCCCGCCTGGCGATTATCGGCTCGGCCGTCGCCCTCCAGCTCGTGCTGGCGCGACTGCTTTTTGGCACGCCGCCACCGGCGCAACCGGTGTTCGCGAGCATCGCCTTCCTTGCCGTGACGGCGGCGTTTCTCGGACTCGGCCTGCTGATTGCCGCCCTCGCCGACGACGTTCCGGCGGTGCAGGCGCTCGGCCAATGTGTCTTTCTACCGATGATCCTGATTGGCGGCGTCGGGGTGCCGCTTGCGATTCTGCCGGCGTGGGCCCAGCATGCCGCCTCATTCATGCCCGGGCGCTATGCGGTCGAGCTGCTCCAGCAGGGCTACCGTCCGAGTCTCGATCCGGGAAATCTGCGGTTTGCTTTCCTGGCCTTGGCCGTCATCGGAGTCGCTGCCGCCACGCTCGGCGTGAGGCTTTTTCGCTGGGACTCGGGCCGCCACGTTGGTCACACCGGTCTCGTCGCGGTGGCGGTCGCGTTGTCCGCCTGGATCGCCGTGGGGTGCACCGCGATGGCGACGGGCCGATCCGCTCCATTGCGGTCCTCGGAAACCAATTACGCGCAGCTCAGCGACGTCGAGATCGGAACGATTCGCTACGACGATCTGCCCGGTGACAATGAACTGGCGACCCGGCTGGCGCCGCCGTTCTCCCATTCACCGTCAGGTCGCGTTGCCGCCCTTGCGGCCTGGCTGAAAACCTGGCCGGGGGCCGCGACCGGAGAGCCGGTTGAGGATACGCGGCATCTGCTTGGCGTCGCTGCGATCGCCGACGTGGGCGCCGACGTGAACGAGGCGGAAATCGCCCGCGTGGTTTACGACGAGTTGCAGGCCCGTTACGATCGCGGGCAACTAACGAAGATTCTCGCGTGGATCATCCTGCATCCGGACGACGGGACGACCGTCACCATCGCGCCGGAGCTGGAACTCCGCCGCGGTGCGCCGCCGGAAGAGGTGATTCGCGAGCGCTCCGTCCTGTACGCGAAGAAATTCCTCGGGCGGCAGGTGGGGAGGATCACCGCACCGTGAAGCCCGTCGGTGCGTCGCGGAAACCACTCCGGGGGCGGCGTCGTCCGCCGTAGGGCCCCGCGGCGATCAGAATCCGCTCAGGCCGACTGGCCATCGACGGTATCCGGCGGATCCGACCGTGGCGGTGACGAGGGTCGGCAGAGCACGAGGAGCAGGTAACCGAGCAAAACGAGGGCGGCGTACACAGCGAGACAGATGCCCAGGGCAACCGGATGGTGCTTCAACTTCGTCACGGGCAGACGGGCGGAGACATCCTGCAGCGCCACGAGGCACAGGATGCCGGCGACCACGCCCGGCACCGCCGCGACCGGCCAATACCACCACGGCGCCTTTTTCATCGCACGAAGATGACCCGCTGTGCCGGCCGTTCGCGCACGATGCGCGGGAAACCGGGTCGAATCGGAACAGAACGACCCTGCACAGAGACGGGCGGTTGCATCGGCCGATGGTAAAGCAGTGACGCAGATATGTCTGTCAGCCCCCGCCTGATTCGTCTGTAAGCGGATCGCGTACAAACCACCGCATGGTTAAGCGTACGAATCGTTAGTGAAGGCGCTTCACGACGGCTAGAGCATGGCGGCGAATGGGGCGAAGTCCGCCCCTGGGGTAGGGCGCGGCTTCCCTTCCGCGCTTCCGCGCCGGAGTCGAAGCGCTCGTGACTGCCAGAGTGGTTGAAACAAAGATGTCGCCGATCGCCGGCCTGGTACCTCAGCGGGTAGGGCTGGGATTCCGCTCCCAGCCGGACGAGGCGCGGAGCCACTCCGCGCCCTACCGGACCGACTGTGCGCCCGCCACTGCCTCAGCCCGCGATTGATCCCGGCGGCCTACGCGTGGAGAGCGGCGAGCAGGAATAGGCCGATCATGGAAAAAGCGCACGTGAGCCGCGCGATCCCGGAGATCACGAACCCGCTGGCCGCCCCCAAACCCGCCTTGATCGCGTCACGGCTGCTCTTGCGACCAAGCAATTTCTCGGCCGCCACGGCGCCAAGAATCGTGCTCAGGACCAGCGCGGGCAGGGAAAAGAACAGCCCGACAAACGCCCCGCCGCCCGCGCCCGCCATCCCCCATTTTCCACCGCCAAACCAGCGGGTGCCGATCATGACGCCCGCAAAATCCAGGATCATCGAAAGCCCCCACAACCCAGCCATGTAGCCAACGACCGCCCAGGAAATGCTGTCCGGAAGGATGAGCTTGTGGACGATCGCGCCGATCAGGATGAGCAGCGTTCCCGGAACCAGCGGAAGAACGACCCCCACAAGTCCTCCCAGCATCAGCGTCAGGGTGAGAAACCAGGCGGCGAATTCCCGCATGCTGCCAAGACACACCCAACCCCGCCGCGGTTGCGATCCCTAATCACGTCAGCGTCCGACCCGCCACACCATGCTCCGAACCTGCGTGAAGTCGTGTGGCCGCCTCGGGCCACACGGTCGCGGGGCGCCGGAGGATGACAAAATATGTCCAATTTTCCGGCCGGCTACCTCGCGAAAACGGCGCAACGTGATTGGAAACACCGGCTGGCCGGTGTTAGTTCATCGTTGACGCCGGTCATGCGGCGCCAGCGCGCACGGTGAAAACCATCCGTCTCCTCGCTCACTGGTTCGGCCACCCTTGCCCCGGGGTTGCCGCGGTGATCGCGTTGCTGGCCACCACGTTGCCGTCACCGCTGACCGCCCAGGATAGCACGGCGGCCACGCCATCTGCCCCCGCGGACGTTTCCCTGCCGGCATACACGCCACCCAGCGATCCACGCGAGCTGCTGAAGATCGACGACACGATGCGGCATTTCTTTTCGGAGCGGATTTCGGCCGCTCCAGGCACCGCGACCCGCCTCCGCGAAATCGTCGACGCCATCCTGCTTCCGTCCGGGTTGAACTTTGCCTACGACGCGGAGGCCACATTAGAGCCACGGGAGACCTTCCGGGAGCGCCGTGGCAACTGCGTGGGGTTTTCGCTGCTCGTCGTCGCCATCGCCCGCGAGTTTGGATTCGAGGCGACGTTCCAGAACGTCGACGACGCCGCCAAATGGAACAAGTACGGCGTGATCGTCGCCTCCGTCCTTCACCTCAATGTTCGCGTCGCGACGGACGACGGCGTGTACATCGTCGACCTTCGCCCCGATCTGCTGCCCAGCCTGCGGCTGGACGTGATGCGCGAAATCCGCGACGAGCGCGCGTTTTCCCAGTTCTACAGCAACATCGGTTTCTTCCGGCTCGTGCACGGCGATCCGGCCGCCGCCCTCCGGTACATGATCCTGGCCACCGACGTCGACCCGGCGTTCGGCCCCGCCTGGACGAACCGGGCGAACATGCACGCGCGGTTCGGCGATCTCGCCAACGCCCGCGCCTGTTTCGAGCGGTCGTTGCGCGTCCGGCGCGGCGACTACACCGCCGTGGTTGGACTGGTCGATGTCCTCCATCGCATCGCCACGCCCGAGGCATTGAAAGCCGCGGAGAAACTCGAACGCCGGGCCCAGGCGATGCGCGATCGGAACCCCTACTATCACCAATACCTCGCGGAACGGGACCGTGAACGGGAGGACTGGCTCGCCGCGGAAAAGGAGCTCAAACGGGCGATCGACTTGAAGGACGACGAACCCGAGTTCTATGTCGAACTGATCGCCGTCCTGCACCGACTCGCGCGCGACTCCGAGGAGAAGCGGATCGAGCGGAAACTGGAACGCCTCCGGACGCGGCTGGCCAACGTATCGGTGCACTTCGGCTCGGCCGTGCCCAAGTGAATCGCGCGGCCGATCGATGTCAGTGACTCAGGTGGAACGCGAAGTCCTCATCGCGTTGCTTGAGCGGTATAACTTGAGTCGTAGCCGTCGGTAGGGCGCCAGTCCCTTCCGCCGCCGGTTTGAGGTGATCTGATCAAGGCAGCCCGATGGGGACATCGGGCTCCACCACACGTTCATCGGGCTCAGCCGCGCGTTTCAGGCGCGGGCCAGCGGCAGGTCGGCGGGTGTCAGCGGACGATTGAGCTGACGGGCGAACCGGGCACAGAGGACCATCAGCAGCTCCGCCGTCGTGAAGGTGTCACCCGCGGCCGTATGCCGCTCCAGCGGCGTGATCCCGCAATGCGTGCAGACCTCGTCGAGCGACGGCGCACGTTGTCCCGGATACCCCGTCTTCCGGAATGGCTCCAGCACGCGCATCGCGAGCTGCGCGGTATCGAGCACCGGGTTCCTCAACCGGACATGAAAATGTCGCTGCAACGCCGCGTTCAGCATGCCCACGTCGAACGCCACGTGGTGCCCGACTAGCACGGCCCCGGTGATCAGCGGCAACAACTGTTCGAGCACCGCCTGCTCGGGTTCGCCGCCTTTCGTGTCCGATGGCAGGATACCATGCACGCTCACCGCCTCCGTCAGCGACGTGCCGGAGTGGTACAACAGCCACGAGTGCAGCAGCGCCATCTCGAGTTTGCCGGCCTTCACCGGCACCGCGGCGAGCGAAAGAATCCGATCCTTCGTCGGATCGAACCCGCTGGTTTCCGCGTCCAGGACGACGAACGTCAGCGCATCGAGCTCCGTCTTCCGGCCCACGCGAGGCGCCGTGCCCTGGCGGTAAGCCAGCGCCAGTGGCGAAGACGGGGCACGGCGAAACCAGGGGAAAGCGATCACGGCCGCACGTTGAGTTCGAATTCGACGCCGATCGCGTTCTGCACGAGCCGAACAACGTCGAAGATGCTCGAGAGCTGGCCGCGCTCGAGCTTCGTGAGCTGGCTGGAATTGATGAACCGCCCCGAGTCGCCGCGCTGGAGTCCGTTCAGCGTGCGCAGGCGCAGCAGAAAGTCGTACGCGTCGCGCGCCGAGGCCGCGATCTCGGCGAAGTGCGGCAGGTTCCGGCGGACTTCCTCCCACCGGCCGCCCGTCGAGTAGCGGCGGGTCAGCCGGTGCTTGAGACACAGCAGCCGGGCGGCGTCGCGCAGCGGGGCCATCCCGCGCGACTTCAGGTCGAAGCCCTCCTCGCCAACCCCGAGTTTCTCCATCACGAAACGGCCGACGAAGTTCAGCGGCGGCGCGGTCCCCACGACCTGTTCCGCGAGCTGCCGCTGGAGGAACCGGCTCGCCGCGGCGCCGTCGAGTGCCGCACGGCGCAGCGATTCGCAGAGGGACGCGTCACCGGCCACGTAACGCAAATCGTAGAGGACCGTCGCCCGCAGCAACCGGTCGTCGTCGACGTTCGCATCGAGGGTCGCGAATTCCGCCAGCCATTCGTCCGTGGTGCGGCACCAACGCGGGTTGAGCGCCATCACGCCACCCTGGCAGCGCGCAAACCCCGCCGCGGCCATCCGATCGATGACCCGGGTCGCCATTTCGAGGAAGAGCGTGCGCGCCGCCTCATCTGCCTCGGCCGAGCCGAGCGGGGCAAAGACGAGCGCGTTGTCCATGTCGGTCCGGAGGATCTGTTCCCGCCGTCCGTCGCTTCCGACCGACATCCACGCCCATGCCGTCGGGGGCAGCGGCGTTCCGGCGTCGGCCAGCTCGGCCACGCTGAGCTCGATCAGCCGCTGCACGAGTTCGTCGTACAGTTCCGCGCAGATCTGACCGAGGTACATCGCCGAGACACCGGCTTCGAGGTAACTGCGTGCGATCGACTCCACCTCGTCGCAAAGCTCCCGAAACCGCGGGTTGGTCCGGGCGAGCCGGATTTCCCGCAGCAAACCGGCGGGATGGTGTCCGCTCTGCGCCAGCAGGTCCTTTTGCGTGCACACGTCGAGCGCCGGGGACTGGGGCGTGCCGTCTTCGGTGACGCACACCTGCCCGATGCGCTCGCGGAGCATCACCAGGATCGCGGCCGTCGCGCTGGAGCGCGGCGGAACTGTGACCACCGGCTTGGCCATCACGGTCGAGACGGGCGCGGATTTTTCGACGCCTTCGACGATCACCTGCTTCACCAGCGTGTTCGCGGTCACGATCCCGAGCGGGCAGCGCTGCTCGTCCACGACGAGGATCGAGGGCACGCGCTTCGACGCCATCAGGGCGGCGGCCTCGCTGATCGGGGCCGACGGCGCGCACGTGAGCAGCCGGTCGAGCGATCGCGGCTGGATCAGTTGTGCCCCGTCGAGGTGCGCCTGGAGGATGTTCTTGGCGCGGCCGGCAATCGCCGAATCCGTCGGCTCCCCCAGCGCCACCGGCTGCCCCACCCGCGTGACCCAGAACGAGTGTCGCCGCACGTAGTGCCGGGCGTCGTCGTGCCGCGCGAGCAACTCCCGAATCCGCCCGGCCGGCAGGCCGTAGAAAAGGCAATCCTCCGCGGCCTGGGCCGAGACACTGTGGTGCGTCTCGTTGTGCATGATCGCGGTGAAGCCCAGGACGTCGCCGACGTCGCGAATATCGACCCGCTCGCGCCGGCCCTCCACCTCCCAGATGTACTCGACCCGGCCGCGCGCGACGAAAAGGACCGCCTCGGCGGGCTGGTCTCCCTGGCGCCACACAAACTCGCCGGCCGCGATGGCGCGGACATACGCCTCGCCGGCGAGCTGCAACACCGCGTCCTGCGGCAACATCGAAAACGGCGGAAACCGCCGCAGCGCCGTCGCGATCCGATCCGGGATGACATTCTTCGATTGCACGGGGAGCGGCATTCCGCGCGACTTGCCGGCCGGAGGCAAGTACGCGACGCACGCGCCGGTTGCCGGTATCGATCAATGCCCCCGTAGCGCCGCGACGATCTCTGCCGTCGACCGCACCCGGGCGATCCGGGGGAGGATCTTTTCGATCGCAAAACGATGCAACTCGGCCTGCCCGCTCGTGCAGGCGTCCTCGGCGATGACGATCGCATAGTTGTGCTGCCAGCCCTCGCGGGCGGTCGATTCAACCCCGAAGTTCGTCGAGATCCCGCACAGCACGATGGTTGTCATGCCGCGGCGTCGGAGCTGGAGATCGAGTTCCGTGCCGTGGAATGCGCTCCATTGCCGCTTCGTGATGCGGAAGCTCGCCGGTAACGCGGCCACCGGCGGCACGAGATCGGACCATCCGGGCGGGGGCCCGCCCGCGGGAATCTGAGCCGGCATATCGACCGGCTGCATCAGCCGGTCGGCGGCGCCGCCAGAGAAGCCGACATTCACCGGCACCACCAGTCCGCCCGCGCCCGCGCAGGCTTCTGCCATCGTGACGGCCCGGGCGACAACGTCGGCGGCCGGGTGCGGGCCGACCGGCATCGCCGCGATGCCGTTCTGGAGATCAATCATCACGAGGGCGGTTTTCAGCGGATCGAGTTGAAGGGACATGATGTGGGTCGCGCCCGACGGGACGCAGGCGCGGGCTCGAAAAGACGCAGCTCGCGCGCCGGTGCAAGCCGTCGCGCTGGTTTGCTCGGCGGTTCAGCGCCGCCGAATCGAGCGTTCCGACGCGGTTCCCCGTGATTTAAGCGGTCGGGAGCCATTGTCCGCGGCAATCCGCGCGCCCGGGGAAATACCCGGGGTGCATCCGGATTTTTTCCCATGAAAATTTTGGATTGCCGTCTTGAAGATAAGGCTTCGGGTGGCGTCCCTCGGTGCCATGCAGGTTGTCGCCTATCGCGAAGTGGAACGGATGCTCGGCCGCGCGCTCAGCGGGTTTGCCGCGACCCGGCAAAAGCTCGATCCTTACGAGCGGCGGGTCCGCGAGCGAATCGGACTGATGGTGCTGGACGTTGCCCGGGCGCGGAATCGCCGGGAACGGGAAAAGGCCACGTCCGGGCGAAAAAGGGTGACGCGATGACGGAAGAGGAAATTCGGCGCATCCTCCAAGAACTCGATTCCGCCCTGGAGATCATCCGCCGCCAGCGGAGTCACGAGTTCGACCACGACGACGCGAAGATCCAGGTTGGGATCGCGGAGATTCGCCGCGAACTCGCGATGTATCGCGTGCTCGTCCAGGCGCACTCGCAGCGCCGCAAGGGCCAGCGCGGTGTGACTTAAGTCCAGGCCGCCGGCAGGGCGCGGGGCCCCTTCCGCGCCTCGTCCGGTTTTTCGGTAGGGCGCGGAGTCCCTTCCGCGCCATGGCGGCCCGCGGAGTGGCCGCCCTACCAATTGCCAAGGCGGCAAAGGGACCCTCCTTCGCCCAATCGCTACGGCGGCCAGACTGGCCGCCCTACCAAGTGTCTGCGCGGCCGCGAACCTACAGCGCGTGGATGATGCTGTTCAGCGTCGCGCTGGGACGCAGGGCGGCGCCGGCGAGCTTGTCTCTCGGCTGGTAATAGCCACCCACATCGGCCGCCTTGCCTTGGACGCCAAGGAGCTCGCTGACGATCTGCTTTTCGTTGGCCGCGAGTTTCTCCGCGACCGGCGTGAAGAGCTTCTTTAATTCCACGTCCTTGTTCTGCGTTGCGAGTTCCTGCGCCCAATACAGCGCGAGGTAGAAGTGGCTGCCGCGGTTGTCGATCGTGCCGAGCTTTCGGCCGGGCGAGCGGTCGTGCTCCAGGAATTTTCCCGTCGCCGCATCGAGCGTGTCCGCGAGCACGCGCGCGCGGGCATGCTGGAAGGTCTCGGCCACGTGTTCGAACGAGGCCGCGAGCGCGAAGAATTCGCCCAGCGAGTCCCACCGCAGGTAGTTCTCCTGCAGGAACTGTTCGACGTGCTTCGGGGCCGAGCCGCCGGCGCCGGTTTCGAAGAGCCCGCCGCCGTTCATCAGCGGCACGATGGAGAGCATCTTGGCGCTGGTTCCGACTTCGAGGATCGGGAACAGGTCCGTGAGGTAGTCGCGCAGCACATTGCCGGTGACGCTGATCGTGTCCTGGCCGGCCTTCAGTCGTTCGAGCGTGAATTCGCAGGCGGCGGCCGGGGCGAGGATCCGGATGTCGAGCCCCTTCGTGTCATGCTGGGGCAGGTACTTCTTCACCTTGGCGATGATCTCGCGATCGTGCGCGCGCTGCTCATCGAGCCAGAACACCGCGGGCGTGTGCGAGGCGCGGGCGCGGTTGACCGCGAGCTTCACCCAGTCCTGCACCGCGGCGTCCTTCGTCTGGCAGGCGCGCCAGATGTCGCCGTCGGCCACGGTGTGCTCGAGCAGCACCTTGCCGGTCTCGTCCACGACGCGGACCTTGCCGTTGCCGTGGATCACGAAGGTCTTGTTGTGCGAACCGTATTCCTCGGCCGCCTGCGCCATGAGGCCGACGTTCGGGACCGATCCCATCGTGCGCGGATCGAAGGCGCCGTGCTTCCGGCAGAAATCGACCGTCGTCGCGTAGACGCCGGCGTACGAGCTGTCCGGGATGACCGCGAGGGTGTCCTGGAGCTTGCCGTGGGCATCGTACATCTTTCCGCCCACGCGAATCATCGCCGGCATCGAGGCGTCGACGATCACATCGCTCGGCACGTGCAGGTTGGTGATTCCCTGGTCGGAGTTCACCATCGCGACGCCGGGGCCCGCGGCAAAGGCGGCCTTGATGTCGGCCTCGAGCGCCGCCTTCCGGTCGGCGGGGAGCCTGTTCATCTTCTCGACGAGATCGCCGAAGCCGTTGTTCAGGTCGACGCCGAGTTCGGAGAGGGTCGCTGCATGCTTGGCGAGGACGTCCTTGAAGAACACGCGGACGGCGTGCCCGAAAAGGACCGGGTCCGAGACCTTCATCATCGTGGCCTTCAGGTGCAGGGAGAACAGGACGCCGTCGCGCTTGGCGCGCTCGATCTGCTGCGCGTAGAAGCCGACGAGGGCCTGCTTGCTCATGAACGTGCCGTCGATGATCTCGCCGGCCTTGAGCGGAGTCTTCTCCTTGAGCACTTTCGTCGTGCCGTCGGCGGCGACGAATTCGATGCGGACATTCGTCGCGGCGGGCACCGTGACGGATTTCTCATTCGAGAAAAAGTCGTTCTGTCCCATGGTCACGACGGTCGTCTTCGACGACGGCGACCAGGCGCCCATGGAGTGGGGATGCTTGCGCGCGTAGTCCTTCACCGCCTTGGGCGCGCGGCGGTCGGAATTGCCCTCGCGCAGCACCGGGTTGACGGCGCTGCCCTTGACCTTGTCGTACCGTGACTTGATTTCCTTTTCGGCGTCGGTCTTCGGGCTTTCCGGATACTCCGGGAGCTTGTAGCCGTGGGCCTGCAGCTCCGCGATCGCCTCCTTCAACTGCGGGACCGAGGCGCTGATGTTCGGCAGCTTGATGATGTTCGCGTCCGGCTTGAGCGTCAGTGCGCCGAGGTAGGCCAGGTCGTCGTTTACCCGTTGGGACTCCGGCAGATGGTCGGCAAAGGCCGCCAGGAGGCGGCCGGCAAGCGAGATGTCGCGCGTCTCCACCGTGATGCCCGAGTGCTTCGTGAAGGCCTGCACAATCGGCAGGAACGAATAGGTGGCGAGGAGGGGGGCCTCGTCGGTCTTGGTGTAGATGATCGTCGGTTGCTCGGGCATGGTGGCAAAAAATTGGAGTCTGGCAGCTAAGCGGGCGCGAGGGCACGGTCAAAGGCATTTCCGCGGCGGATCCTGCGAAATCCTGCGCAGGAGCTATGCGGGGCGAAAAACCGGTTTGTTTTCCCCGGGGCGACCGGCGATAACGCCGGCCAATGCTGACGGTGGTCGCCAAGTTCATCCGGTGGGTGCTCCAGAAGTTCGCGGCGGGGGTGCTGATTGTGGCGCTGGGCGTGGCCGGCTGCGGATTGTGGCTGTACCTGAAGGATAACGTCGATCTCGACCAGTGGCGCCAGGACATGCTGCGGACGATCAATGGCGACCGGTCGCGGTATCGGGCGGCGATGGGCGACCTGGGCAAGGAACTCGACGACCTGTCGGCGCAGATTGGGAAGGAAAAAGGGCGTCTGGAGCTCGCCGACCGGACGGTGGCATCGCTCCGGCAACTGGACAGCACGTGGGACCGCTATTTTGGCAGTGCGGCCCGGCGGCAGCAGTTGGCCATCGATCGCGAGCGGCTGAAGACCGTGCTGGCGGAACGAACGCAGATCGCCGACCGCATTTCGGCCCTTCAGGACAAATATACGCGCACCACGTGGGCGCGTGACGGCCTGGAAGTGGCGCTCGGGAAGCTCGACAGCCGCGAACGTGAAGTGGAGTCGAAACGGTCCAAGCTCGTGCACTACGCCGAAACCGCGTGGAACTATCCGGTGGGCCGTGGAATTGTCCGGCTTCCACTGAAATGGTGGGTGGTGGTCGTGCTGGGCGGGTATTTCCTCGGGCCCAGCCTCGGCAAGATTGCGCTGTTTTTCCTGGTGGCTCCGTTCGTGATTCGCGGCCGGCCGGTGCGGCTGACGGAGTCGCTCGAGGCGCTTCCGGAAGTGGATGAGAGCCACGTCGCGGTCGAAGTGGACCTGGCCGCGGGCGAGCGCCTTTGGATCAAGGAGAAGTTTCTCCAGGCGTCAGATGAGGGCCTGCGGCGGCGGACGCGATATCTGCTGGATTGGCGGATCCCGTTCACCTGCCTGGCGACCGGGCTGAGCGAGCTGATCGAGATGGCGAACGTTGTGCCGGAGCGCCCGCGGCAGCCGGTGGCGGCAAAAAGTGAGACCGAGGGTGGCGCGGCGACGATCGTGGCGGCGCCGACGCAGCGACTGACGCTGTCGAACCAGGCCGACCCGCACAGCGAGCTGGCGGTGGTTACGTTGCGCGAAGGCGCGTCGCTCGTGCTGCGCCCGAGCTTTCTGGCCGGAGCGATTGTCGGGGCGGGGGAGCGCTTGCGCGTCCGCCGGCGCTGGCAGCTTTTCCGCTGGCAGGCGTGGGTCACGCTGCAGTTCCGGTTTTTCGAATTCGTCGGGCCCTGCCGCCTGATCATTGCTGGAAGCCGCGGCATCCGGGTGGAGAACCTGGCGGACCGCGAAGGCCCGGCGCTGCCGGCGCGGCGGACAAATCAGGACGCGACGGTTGGGTTCACGCCGAACCTCGATTACCGCCCAGTCCGCGCGGAGACCTTCTGGAGTTATTTCCGCGGGATGAACCCGCTGTTCGACGACCTCTTTGCCGGGCGAGGGATCTTCCTGTGTCAGCAAGTGGCGACGGAAGGCGACGCGAAGCAGGCCCGCAAATTCTGGGCCGGCGTCTGGGGCGGCGTGATGAAAGTCTTCGGGCTATAGGAGCCTGGATTCGCAACCTGTCGCGGCGTAGGTTGAGCGAGAGCGAGCCGAGGATTGACGCAGTCGCGCCCCATCACGCCGTACCCCGTGGGTCGAAACCAAGCAGCCAACTGCCATACCATGTGCTCACATCAGTCCCTCAGTGAATTTCCCGAAACCGAAATTTGAGCACCCGAATCCAGCACACGATTGCAAAGTGCAAAGTTTGACCCCTTGCTGGCGGTTCCTGGGGGCTGGTAGCTTTGACGCGGCCTTGCCTGGTGGAACGCGATGTCCTCATCGCGTTGTTCGAGGCTGATTACATCGACCCAGCCCGATGAGGACATCGGGCTCCACCAAATCGATCGGGTTTTCGCGTCCTTTTTGCGCTTTTTGTGGCCGTCCGGTTTGGCGGCTCGGCATGCGTTTTGGGGGCTGTTTGCTTTGGGCGGGGAGCAGCCAAATTGTTACGAATTCGGCTACGTTGGAGGGGCTAAAGTCCGCAAAGCGATTCTCCGATCGGAGTCTCGCGAAGGGGGCAAGGGTTCGAAGGGCGGAGGCAGAAAGACGGGAGAGGGCGAAATCGGAAAATCGGAAAGCTCTGAAGCGCTGCCTGGCTGAGGGGGCCCGAATTTCAGCGTTTCAGCTCTTCAATTCTTCAGCGTTTCGCGGTGCGTCGGCTTGCTCTCGCTCCGCCGCTCTGATCAGGCAGATTCTCCTTCCGCTCCTTCGAAGCCTTCGCGAGACAAGTGGGTTTCTGGTGGCTACCACGTGATGGCGTAATCGAGAATTGGCCCCCGCTTGCTGGCGCTCCGCCTTCGCCAAGACTTCCTCCTTCGCCCAAGCGCTACGGAGGACAAGTCGGCGGATAGATCGCAGCCACGAGGTGATATCCGCTCGCTGGCGCTTGTAGGTACGAAATGATCCGCTCGCTGGCGCTCGCAGCTACGGAAGACGTCCACTCGCTCACGCTCGCAGCTACGGAGGAGTCTGCTCGCTGGCGCTCGCAGCCACGACGACGAACCACTCGCTCATGCTCGGTGGGGCGAAGGGGGGGCTCTGCACTAGATGGCGTAGCGCTCGGCGTCTTTCCATTTGAACTCCAGGCCGAGGCCGGGGCGGGAAGCGTCGGGGTGAAGGACGCCGCCTTCGGGTGACGCCACGCCGTCGAACAGCTCGCGCTCGATGCGCTCATGGTCGGCGAAAAACTCGGCATGCCGCATCGGCCCGGCGGCGCACCCCGGATGCAGGTGCAAGGCGGGCGCGCAGTGCGAGGAAAGCGGCAGCGACCACGCTTCGCAGAGCGCCGCGACTTTCATGAAGCCGGTGATCCCGCCGCAACGCGTTGCATCGGCCTGGACGACATCAATGGCCTGCGCCTCGAGCAGTCGGCGGAAATAGGCGAGTCCGTAGCCGTATTCGCCGTCGGCGATTTCGAGCGGCGCCGGCGCCCGTTCCCGCAGTTCCCGCAGACCGGCGAGATCCGAGGGATCGAGCGGCTGTTCGAACCACACCACCCCGAACTCTTTCGCGTATCGGTCCGCCCAATCCGCGGCCTCCTTCCGGGAATAGGCGCTGTTGGCGTCCACGAAGAGCTCGGCGTTCGGGCCGATCGTCGAACGGGCGACACCGACCCGGGCCGGATCGTTGCGCGGGTCCCGCCCGACCTTCATCTTGAATCGTCGGATTCCCTGGCGATACCAGCCGACGAATTCATCGCGGAGTTGCGGCTCCGTGTAGGAGCAGAACCCTCCGCTGCCATAAACCGGCAGTTTGTCGCGGGCACGGCCGAGGAGGTCCACGAGGGCCACGCCGTGATGTCTGGCTTTTGCGTCCCAAAGTGCGACGTCAACCGCGGAAATCGCCATGGCGGCGATTCCTTCGGTGCCGAGGTTCCGCACCTGCGCGAACATCTCATGCCAGAGTCGCTCCGTCTCGGCGCTATTCCGCCCCTCGATGACCGGCTGCAGGTGGTCGCGAATGACCCGCGCCGTAGCGGCATCGGCGTAGGTGTAACCGAGTCCCGTCACATCGCCGGCCGCGATCTCCGTGACCACAAGGGTGGTCTTGCGCCACGTCAACGTGCCGTCGGATTCCGGGGCGGGCGTCGGAATCTCGAACGCGCCCACCCGAACGCGTTGGACCGACGGCGCTCCTCGTTCTGCAATCGCGAATCGCATCGTAGTGGGCGGCACGTTCAGACCATCTCGCGGATTCGATCCTCGGTGACGGTACTGATGATCTTCATTCGATCAGGGGTGCCTCGGGCCAGCGACTCCGCGAAGCGCACCGCCTGGCGGGCCTTGATCTTGCCGGGCATCGGCGGCTCGTTCGGATCGACGACGCCCTCGACCACGACCGGCCCCGGCGTCGCGAGGGCCTGCGCGACGATGTCGTGACACCTCCGCGGGTCCTCGATCGTGAACCCATGTCCGCCGCACGCACGGGCAAAGGCGGCGAAGTCGATCGGATGGAGGTCGCAGCCGTACTCCGGATTTCCCAGGAACACCATTTGCTCCCACTTGATCTGGCCGAGGACGTTGTTCTTCACGATGAAGATCTTGATGGGCAGACGGTATTTCACCGCGGTGACGAATTCCGCCATCAGCATCGAGAACCCGCCGTCGCCGACGAATCCGATGCATTGCCGGTCTGGATACGCAATTTGCGCGGCGATCGTGTAGGGGAGTCCGTTCGCCATGGTCGCGAGGGTGCCGGAAAGCGTGTGCATTTGTTCGCCGCGGGCAGGAATCTGCCGGGCAAACCACGTTGCGATCGTTCCGCTATCGCAGGTGATGATGGCGTCGTCATCGACCAACTCACCGATGGCGTGCGCGAACACCTGCGGCTTCATCGGCATGTCCATGCGACTCGAACGCTCGTGCATCAGCTTGTTCCAGTCCCGCATCCCTTGCTGCGCCCGCTCGAGAAAGCGCCGGTTCGTCTTGCGCCGCAGCAGTGGCTGGAGCGCGTCGAGCGTCTGGCGGGCATCGCCGGCGAGTCCGACCTCGACGGGGCAGCGGAGCCCGATGCGCGCCGGATCGCGGTCGATCTGGACGATGCGGGCGCGGCCCGGTTTCGGATAGTATTCGATGTACGGAAACGATGAGCCGACGATCAGGAGCGTGTCGCAATTTTGCATCACGTCTTCCGACGGGGCCGTGCCGAGCAGCCCGAGGCCACCGGTCGTGTAGGGGGAATTGTCCGGGACGCAGGCCTTGCCGAGGAGTGCCTTGATGATCGGTGCGCCGAGCTTGGCGGCGATGGCGGTGAGCTCGTGGCGCGCATCGAGGGCCCCCTGGCCGGCCAGGATCGCAATGCGCGTTCCGGCGTTGAGGACGTCGGCGGCTCTCTGCACGTCTGAGCGGGCGGGGAGACCGGCGCGCCGGGCATACACGTCGGTTTCCGCGTGACCCGGTACGTTGCGCTCGGACCGGACATCGTCGGAAACCAGCATCGACTGCGTGTCGGTCGGGAAATTGAGGTGGGCGACACCGCGACGGGCGAGCGCCAAGCGGCACGCCAGATGAGAGACCGCGCGCACGTGCGCCGGGCCCATGATCCGGACGTTGTAACAGGCGACATCCATATACACCCGGTCCAGGTCGACATCCTGTTGCGCGTGCGTGTCGATGACGTCGTGGAAGTGGTGGCCGGTGATGGCGACGACGGGCTGACCATCGAGCTTGGCGTCGTACAAACCGTTCAAGAGGTGGATGCCGCCGGGGCCCGACGTGGCGAGGCAGCAGCCGAGTTTCCCGGTGAATTTGGCGTAGGCGCACGCCATGAAGGCGGCGGCTTCCTCGTGCCGGGTTTGGACGAATCGGATGCGATCCTGCGCCTTGCGCAGCGACTCCATGATGCCGTTGATCCCGTCGCCAGGCAGGCCGAAGACGACCTCAATACCCCAGTGGACGAGCGTTTCGACGAGAACATCTGCTGCCGTTTTGCTCATGTTGGTCGGGTGGAGATTCAGACGTTGCGGCGGCGAAAGCGCGGGCCGCGCGCCGGACGGCTCTGGAACCGGCAACCCGGGCAGGCATCGGCGCAGCCAACACAGACCCGCGGTGCGGTCGCGCGGGGAAGTCCGTCGGGCGAAAGTTTTTCCGAATTTCCCATGGGAAAATCCAGTGTTTGGGGGAGGGCGTCGGCGCCACGCCGAGGGAACGTTTGACTGGCGCCGTCGCATCACTTCTGCTCGCCCGAAATCGGGCTGCCGCGACGATTGGTCCCGTCAGCTCCAGCATACCTTGGAAATGCCAACGTCACCGCTAGCCGGGTTGAACATATTGCTGCTCGAGGACGAGCTGCTGCTGCGCAAGCGGTTGGCCGGTTTCCTCGAAAAGGAGGGCGCGGAGGTGACGTTCGCGGTGACGGTGGCGGAGGCGCGTCACGCGCTGGACGCGATGTCGTTCGACGCCGCGCTTATCGACGTGAACCTCCCCGACGGCCGGGGGACGGAGTTGCTGCGCGACAAACTTTTCCCGGCGACGACGAATGTGATCGTCATGACCGCGGAAGGAGGTGTGGCCGGCGCGGTCGAGGCGATCCGTGCCGGCGCCGCGGACTACCTGGTGAAGCCGTTTGATGTGCAGGAGCTGCCGGTCCGGATTGCGCAGGCACGGCGCACGCGACAGACGCGCCGCGCGGACGAGTTTCGACGCGGGCAGGAGAGCGAATTGGTGTTTGGCGAAAGCCTGGCCGGGGTCCGTGAGCAGTTGCTGAAGATCACGACGGCTGACCGGCGTCTGGGCCGATTTCTGCCCCCGGTGCTGATCGAGGGTGAGACGGGCACGGGCAAGACCGCGATTGCGCGATGGATTCACCGGCAGGGACCGCGCGCAGACGAGCCACTGATCGAACTCAACTGCTCCGCGATGCCGGAGACGTTGGCCGAGGCGGAGCTATTTGGCCACGAGCGGGGGGCATTCACGGATGCCAAAGCGGCGAGAATCGGACTGATGGAAGCGGCCGACGGCGGCACGCTGTTCCTGGACGAATTGCCAAGTCTGGCGTCGTCCCTCCAGGCCAAGCTGCTCACGGCGATCGAGGATCACACGTTGCGCAGAGTTGGTGCGACCCGTCCGGTGGCCGTCGACGCCCGGATCATCGCTGCGACCAACTCCGACTTGAACACCCTCGTCGCGGCCGGACGCTTTCGGGAAGATCTGCTGCATCGGCTCGATCTGTTCCGGGTGAGGCTTCCGCCTCTGCGCGAACGCGGGAACGACATCCTG
>DASZYH010000026.1:0-5343 GCA_035545515.1 Opitutaceae bacterium | reverse complement strand
CGATCCTCGACGATTGGGAGCACACGGCGGTGATCGACGCGAACCGGCCAAACTCTCGCGACAGTTATGTTACGAGTGCGACTCCGGCACACGTCGCAACGCGACCCGCAGCGCTCACATATTTAACTCGCGACATAATGGCGCTGGCACTCTATGCCCCCGTGTCGGTGGCGGGCGCGGGACTGGGCAACGGTCGGGAGGCGCTGCAGGAGGCCGTGGGGTTGTTGCGGCCGATCATCGACGCCGGCCGGGGCACCCGGGGCGCGAAACTCGCCTTCGGCGACATGCTGCAGTTGCTGGCCCACTTGGAGCCGCGGCCGGAGGATGGCATCGTGCTGTGCGAAGAGTCGCGCCAGGTGCTCGCCGGAATGGGGGCGCTCAAGCTCACCGACCTGACCGCCGCGTCGATCTACGCGGACGTCACCGATTCGGAGTCGCGGATGGCCGAGGAGATCGGGCAGCTCGACCGGGCGATGCAGTTGTCCCGTCAGGTCGCCGAGCTCTCCGACCAGGTCCTCGCCAAGCGCCCGGGCGACCTGCGGGCGTTGCGCAACCGGTTTTACGCCGCGAACCTGCAGGGGATGCTTGCCGAGGAGCAGGGCGATCTCGTCGCGGCGACGCAATGCTACGAGCGGGCGCGGGACGCGATGGACCATGACCTTGGCTTCGATCCGACCGACGCGCTGGGCTGGCATCTCTTCGCCATGAGTTATTTCGATCTGGCCTGGGTCACGGCGGAAAGCGGCCGCATCACCGAGGCGCTGAAACTCTATCGGACGGGTGCGGATCTGGCGCACGATCCGCGGAACCAAACCGGAGTGTCGCTCGGCCTTTACCTGTGCATGACGGGCTGTCCGCGCTGGGATGCCCAACGCGGCGATTTTGCCGCGGCGGCGGCGGATGTCGCGCGGGCGAAGGAGCTGTACCGACGCTACGTGCGGGATCGCAGCGAAGACGTCGGGTTTCAGCAGGTGTCCAAGCTGGAAATGCAGAATCGCGAGTATGAAATCCTGGCCGCGAAAAATGACTACGGCGCCATCTTGCCGGAGGTGGTGGAAGCGACGCGCCGGTTGGTCGTGCTTCACCTTTCCGGGGGCGACCAGGCGCTGCAGACGCTCGCCCTGATGGAAAATCGTGAATGGATCGTCGATGCGGCGCTGGAGACCGGTCACTACCCCGAGGCGATCGATGCCGCGCGGGATTTCCTCGCGCAGAAGATCGTCAGTCCGATCATCGCACGCTGGCAGAAGGAGGAGTCGGTCGCCCGCGTCGAGGTGATGCTCGGTCAGGCGTTGGCGGCACTCGGTCGGCGCGACGAGGCTCTGGCGACGCTCCGCAAGGCGGAGAGCTACTACCGGCATCGGCTCGGACGCGGTGATCAAACTGTAACCTTCAACTGGGGGTGTGCGCGGGCGTTCTACGCACTGGCCGAGGTCCAGCCGCCGGACGATGACGGACGCAAGCGCCGTGTCGCGCTGCTGGCCGAAGCCGCCCGGGAGCTGTCCGGACTCAGCGCCGAAGCGCAGCAACTTGCGACGAGCCGCCAGCTGGCCGGCTGGATCCGCGGGGCGCAAGCCGCCCCGGCGGCAACCGGATCGTCGGCGGTTTCCGTTGGCGGACGCTGATGAGCAGGGCGGTTTTTCTCTCGTACGCGTCCCAGGACGCCGACGCGGCGCGGCGGATCTGCGAAGCGTTGCGGGCAGCCGGGGTCGAGGTGTGGTTCGACCAGGCCGAACTACGCGGGGGCGATGCGTGGGACCAGAAGATCCGGAGGCAGATCAAGGAATGTGCGCTGTTCGTACCGATGATTTCCGCGAACACGCAGGCGCGCCCGGAAGGGTATTTTCGCCTCGAATGGCACCTGGCGGAGCAGCGTTCCCACCTGATTGCGCGGGGGAAGCCGTTCATCGTGCCGATCGCGATCGACGACACGGGTGATGCCGAGGCGCTGGTTCCAGACGCTTTTCTGGCCGTCCAATGGATGCGGCTTCCACGGGGCGAGGCAGCGGCGGAATTTAGCGGGCGTTGCAAAGCGCTGCTGGCGGGCGAACCTCCGCGTCCGCGAACGCCGCTGGCGGAGCCCGGTCCTGATCCCCTGCCTTCAGCCGCGGCGACGGTCGCACCGCAATCACGCCCGGTTTCGCGCGGGTGGCTGATCCTGGGCGGGATCGGGCTGCTGGTCCTCGTGTCCGGGACCTTGCTGCTCCGGCGGAACGCCGGGCACACGGAGGTGCCGGCAGCGGCATCCCAGTCGAAAACGTTGGCGGGAAAGCCGCCGGCCTCGGAAGCCAGGCAAATCGTGGACCGCGCCCGGGCGATCCTGAATCAGGGGAGCCTCACCCGCGCGCAATTGGACGCGGCGGGGGAGCTTTGCGACCATGCGCTCCACATCGATCCGACCGATCCGCTCGTTTGGGCAACCTCTGCCGACGTGGAATTGCGTTACGTTTACCCGTACGGCTACGACCGCTCGGACGAGCGCCGCCGTCGGGCGGAGGAGCGCGCGGCGCGGGCGACCAGCCTTGGGCCCGACCTGTTCGAGGTGCGGCTGATCCAGGCCGAGGTGTTTGCCCACGCCGTCGGGACGCCGGCGTTGATGGCGGAGGCGGAGAAAACCATCCGGGCGCTGCATGCCAGTCGCCCCGGCGATCCGGAAGTTGTGCGCCAGCTCGCCGAGGTGCTGCGGGAGGAAAAACGTTTCAACGAGGCGGCCCAACTCTTCGAAAGCGTGGGGGACTTCGAGGTCGCCGGCTGGAGTTACTTTCTGGCGGGCGAACTGCGCCAGGCGCTCGCCGCCGTCGGCCGGGCACCGCGAGCCGTGACCGCGCTTCAGCTCCGGACCATCCTGGAATACGGCGCGAACGAGGATCTGGATGCCGCGCAGGCAGTCGTGAATCAATTCCAGCCGTCGGATCTACTGGCCGAGTTGCCAGCAACCACGGCCCTCCGCGTGGCGATGTATCGGCGCGATCCGCAGCGGATGCTCGATCTGGCGCAGGGAATCACCGACGACTTCATCGATTCGAACGCATTTCGGGGCCCGCGGGGATACTTCACCGGACTTGCGTATGAGATGGCGCAGCGGCCGGCGCAGGCGGAGGCCGAGTGGCGCGGCGCCCTCACCGTCGTCCAGGCGAGGCTCAACGCGGCGCAGGACGATCGCGTGTTGCTTCAGTGGTCGGCGTGGCTGCATGCCGCGTTGCACGACCCCGCCGGGGCCGAGCGCAGTTTCGCGCGCAGCCAGGCACTCGCGGGGTTGAGCGGCGACACCATGGACACGAGCAATTTTCAGGCGGTGTTGCTCCAAATGCACGTGCTGCTCCGACTGCGCAAAAGCGACGCGTTGCTGGCGGGGCTGCAAAAGGTGTTTCGGACGAAGCTGCCGGATTGGGAAGTCGTTCACGCGGATCTTCGCTTTGCGCCGGAGGCCGACTACCTGCGCGGTGATCCGCGGTTTCAAAAACTGCTGCGCGACACTCTGCCGGAGGGAGCGAAGCCGTTTCCTGCCTTGCCGAGCGCAAATGGAGCACGCCCCACGGCATGAGAAACAATCTTCGAGACGCCGTCCTCCTTCGAAGCCGTCCATGGCCAAACCTCGGACCGGTTGACGGCGGCTCGTTCGCTGTCACTTGAAATCCATGCACGCCGCGTCGCAACTCTCACCTTCACCCGCGCTTTCCGGAACCAGCCGGCTCCCGATCTTCCGGGTCGTGGGCTTCTCCGGCCATCGGCAGGTCCACGAGCTGGACGCCGTCGGCGCGGTGATCCGGGAGGAATTGGAGCGGCTGCGTCAGGCCATCGCCGAGGAATGGATCGCGTTGTCCTCGGTGGCGGAAGGCGGCGATCAGCTGTTTGTCGAGCAGGTGCGTGCCCTGGGGATGTCCTGGCACGCGGTGCTGCCGCTGCCGGCGGCGGAGTTCTCGAAGGACTTCACGACCGACGAATGGACGCGGGTCGAGCGGCTGCTCGCCGGCGCCGAACACGTGCGGGTGATCACGGAAAATGGGACGCGCGAGGACGCGTATCTCGATTGCGGGATGGAGACCGTCGACGGCGCCGATGTGCTGGTGGCGTACTGGGACGGCGAGCAGGCGCGCGGCAAGGGTGGCACCGCCGACGTGGTCGCCTACGCGCGCTCGCTCGGGAAGCCAGTCATCATCATCGACGCGGCGACGCGCGAGGTGCGCCGCGAAAACATGGACAAGCTCGCCCGGGGAGACGCCAGCCTGATCAGTCTGAACCGGCTGCCGGAAAATTCGGGCGGGTGGGGTGAGAATCCGTTCAAGGCCCCCGACGTGATTTTTGCGTTTCAGCAGAAGTGCGATTTTGCCGCGAGCCATGGCGCACCGCAGTTCCGGCGGCTGATCGTCGGGACCGTCGTGCTCCATGTCTCGGCCACGATCATCGCGACCGCGGCGCTTTCGTTTGACCTGCACGCACTGGTGATTCCCTGGCTGAAGCTGCTGTGCCTCGCGGGGGCGCTGGGAGTGGCGCTCGTCCTGCGCTACCACCATTCGCACCACAACTGGGTGCGGTGCCGTCTGGCCGCCGAGTTCTCGCGGTCGGCGCTGGCGACGTGGGGACTGCCGCGGGCCGCCCCGTTGTTCGAGGACCTGGATTTGCCGGGCGTTCGCGCGTTGACCCGGTCGCTTCACATCCTGCACAGCCGTTCGGCGATGAGCCAGCCGGTGGGCATGGACGAATTCCGGCGGATTTATGTCGCGAAGCGGATCGACGACCAGCTCGCGTACTATCGCCGGCAGGAGGCGCGCGCGCTCCCGCTGTTCGTCCGGCTGAAGGCTGGCTTCTGGATTGCGACGGTGCTCGCACTCCTCAGCACGCTGGCTTACGCGCTGTGCGAGTCCTTCGCAGTCGAGGTTCCGATGTGGGTGCACACGCTGGTTTTCTTTTTCTTCCCGATCGTGCTGCCCGTCGTGGCGGCGGCGCTGATTTCGCTGATCTCGATCAACGACCTGCAGCGCCGGGTCGCCCGCTATCGTGAGATGCAGGGCATGCTCGATGACAGCCGCCGCCGGATCGGTTTCTGCCAGACGTGGAACAGCCTCGAGCGGATCGTGCTGAAGACCGAGCGCGCGCTGCTGCAGGAGGTGCTCGAATGGCACTCCATCACCAGTTTCGCCGAGTCGCACTAGCGGTCTGATGTAGGGCGGGCTTCATCATGCCGCTGGGACGCGGGAGGGACTGGCATGTGCTCACCGCATGGGTGACACTTTCTCCTCAGCGGATAGGTGACACTTTTCCTCACCGCATGGGTGACACTTCCGAGGCCATATGCCTTGGAACACACATGACGAACAAACGCAGCGATGGAGATTTATCCGT
>DASZYH010000025.1:0-30019 GCA_035545515.1 Opitutaceae bacterium | reverse complement strand
AGGTCCGCCGCCGCCAGTTCCCGCGACTTGCGTTCCAGTTTTTCGGGGCTGTCCCTCGTCCCAATCAAGGTTGGTTCCCATTCCGGCCAGCGAACAGCCTCCTCGTCGAGCAACCGGCGGCTGGTCTGCCAATACGCAATGGGCAGATCGTACACGCAACGCGCGCCACAGCGCTTGACCGCGGCGAATATTTCCGCCGCGGCATCCTCGTACGCGTAAGCAATGCTGTCGGGGCCGGCGCGCTCCACGCGCCGCGCCACCCACCGATCGAAGTCGCGATAAACGGCATCGACCGAGAAAGGCCCCACCTCGTGCCTGGTCAAGCGACGCATTCCCAGCCGGTCCGCCGTGAGTCTAGCGGCCTCACGCCAGGCGTGCCGCACGACCGGAATCGCGAGGTCGCGCGAGAAGCTCCGCCGGGCCAGCTCTGCGCGCACCCCGGCGGGAAGAAAGCGCCCGATACCCAAGCCGCCGCGCCAATCGATGCAGGTGAAGGCATGTTGCAGCAGGCCGGCGTCGCGCAAGGCGGCCGCCAAATGCCGGAAGAACTGATTGCCGGACGGGTGCGCGAGCAGCACCGTCCCGCGACGTGGACGATCAGTTGGCATTCGAGCGTCGGAAGATCGGATCGTCCGCGGCGCGGAGACCGTTCACCCAAACCTGCCGGTCCATGCACTGCTTCTCCCGCCACCGAGACACGAGGGCCGGAAGCAACCGCCACCCGACCCGCCAGGCCATTTCCCATCGGCGCAACGTCCGGCCATGGAACGCCAGGTCAGCCTCCTGCTGCCACTCGGGCCGGAAGACCCCGCGTCGCCGCAACTGGACGGCCCGCAGCAGCCAGAGCGCGTACAACGTGCCGCCCCATCGCTGCCACGCCGCGGCGCCCACGGGACTCCGGCGCGCGGCGGCGCGAAGCGCGACCAGCGGCACCAAGCGGATCTCGGCCAGGCGGACCGCGGACCGCCGGGCATCGGCGGACAACTGGCCGCCATGGATGCGATAGCGGTGCAGCGGCCGCGCGTCATAATGAAAGCCCCCCACGGCGGCAGCCAACAGGATCCAGTAGTGATAGTCCTGCGCGTACTGCCACTCGATCCGCTCGGACAGCAGAAGCGGGATCGTCGTTTCACTTCGGCAAAAGACGGACGGGGTGTTGATCACATTCTCCTGGAGCAGAAGCCGGAGCATGCGCTCCGGGCCGATCACTTGTCGGTCGAAAATTGACATCCGTGCTTCGACGACGTGCAACGCATCGTACCAGGTGGGCGCTCCCTGCGCGTCGACCTGGGTTCCGGGACCAAAAATGACATTCACTCGCGGATTGCGCGTCGCGACCTCGGCGCGCGCGGCCAGGAAATCGCGCTCGAGAATGTCATCCGCCCCGGGATAGCACCAAAAGCGACCTCGGACCCGGCGCAGCAATTCGGCCGTGGCGGCGGACACGCCCCGGTTCCGCGCCCAGGAGGTGATTTGAAAGCGACGATCCTGCCGGTAGCGGACGACTTCGGGGTGGAGGAAATCGTCGCCGCCGTCGCTGAGGATCAGCACCTCGAAATCCTCCAGCGACTGGGCGCAGAGCGAGGCGCACAATTCCGCGAGATAGGCGCCGGCGTTGTAGGTGGGCACCACGACCGAAACGAGCGGCGTCGAGGGCATTTTATGGGCGGGTCAGACCGGCACCGTTCGGCCGCGACAGCCGCGCGTGAAGACGGGCGGGAACGCGGACAAATGCGAGGTGGTGGAGTCCAGAGAGATCCAGCGCGGCCGGCGCCGGGCGTAATCTTACTTCAGCGCCAGATTCCTCGACCATCAGCCCGGTGAAGCCGAGCCCGCCGAGCAACGCCACGAGGTCCGCCAGCCCATAGCCCAATCGGGCGGTGTGTTCGTTCCAATACTCGAGGAGGACGCACTCGGTGCGGCGCAACACCTTCCCGGCCCCGCGCAGGCACGGAAGTTCGTAGCCCTCGATGTCGATCTTCAGCAACGCCACCGGCCCAACTTCCGCGCAGACTTCATCGAGCGTGTTCTGCGGCACCGCGATCGCCCCCGTCGACTCAACCCGGTTCCAATCGTCATCCCTCCGATCGGAGAAACAAACTTCGGACGCCTCCGGGCCTGCCGCCACCCGGCGGGCGATAACGTTGTCCACCCGATTCAGGCGCAAGTTTTCCTCGAGCGCGGCAAAAGTCGCTGGATGCGGTTCGATTGCGACCACGGTGCCCGCCGGTCCGACCAATCGGGAGGCAAGCAACGCATGCGTGCCGACGTTCGATCCCACGTCGACGACGGTGTCACCGGGGTGGAGAAAGCTCGTGAGGAATGCCTCGCCATCCAGCCGCCGTCCTGGCTCCGCCCACAACAAGCGGGCGAGTCCAGCTGCGCGCAAACGCAGACGGACGCCGTTGCGGCGAAAGCTGACGTACCGATAGCATCCGGTACGGGCGAGTACGTCGGCGGCGAGCGACCGCATCGGGCGCGGCTGCGCCAGGTGGTGCCGGACGTTGAAGGAAATCTTCTTGAACAGCGACATCGGGGACGGGCGTCAGCGTCCGGTCGCAGGGCGCCGGCGGGCGCGCTCGTTCTGCCATTTGCGGCGGAGCTGATTCCAACCGAGGGCGACCGCACCAAGGCGGCCCAGTCCGACAAGCTCGACCGGCCGCGCAGGAAGCGTGAGATCCGGTTCGCCAGCCGCCAGCGTCGAAAACAAGGCACGGTAGGAGGAAAGCAGATGGACGCCAATCGTCTCCGAATCGACCCGGCTCCGCGGGTACAAATTGACGATCTGCCGGGGAGACACGGCATGGCCATTTGCACGCTCCGCGAGGGCGGCCCAACACGTGGGCTCCACCCAAGCCGGCACCACGCGCCATGCAGGCTGCGCCAAAAACCAGTCAACAAACTCCAAGTCGAAACAGGCACGGTCAATCAGGGTTAACCCGGTGTTGATTCCGTCCACCAGCCGCAACCGGCGCGGACCGAGCAGATGCCATGGACGCACGGAATACGCCGTCCACACCGGGTCCCGCAGGAACACACAGCGTCCCCGGGGAATATCGGCGCGAAACAGCCCGCCAAACCGCCGCCGGAATCGAATGTCTCCATCGAGGTAGAAACAATCGCCCGGCTCCGCGAGAACGACATCGAGGAGCTTCAAACCCCAGACGGAGGAGCGACGGAACGCTTCGGCATGCCGAAATCGGGCCAGTGATTCCGCCATCCGGTCGTCGGCGTCCGCCCGGTCCAGGATGCGGGTATTCGGCAAAGACCGGACCAAGCTCTCGCGATCTTCGTCGGTCAGCGAGCCATCGTCGTGGACGACGGTACCGAAGGGATCGGCGCAACAGGCGATCAGCGTCCGCCAGTTCGCGATCATCATCGGAACGTCGGTATGCCGCAGCAGGGTGCGGATTTCCACGCGCTCAGGCGGCATCGAGGCCCTTCAGGAAGACGTCTGCCGCGGCGACGACGCCGGGGCGCGGTGGCGTCTTCTCCAACGCGCGAATGAGCGCGCCGCGATCGCGGAAATACGGCACGAAGCCCGGATCGTTGGCGGCATCGTCGATCCTTTCCGCGGTAAAGCGAGGTCCGGAGCCGGCCGCCGTCACGACGACGGGCAATCCGTGTTCGCGCAGCGTGGCCGCCGAACTGCTCTTGCCCAGGATATTCCACGGCACCGATGTCACCGCAAAATCGAACCGGGCGAACACCGCCGCGAGCGCCGGCCCATCGAGGCGGCCCAATGCGACACAATGCACCCGCCCCTGCCACGCCGCGGCGACGCGCGCAAACAGCTCGCGCCCGTAACCCAGCGAGCCCGCGGCAACCAAGGCCGCGGATCGGCCTCGCGCCTGCGCCAGCTCCGACAGGTCGCACAGAAATTGCTCCACTTCCCAGTGGGGGTGTAAGGTGCCGAAATGCCCGCAGACGATCGCATCGACCGGCACCGCGGAAGGGAGCGCCGCGGGCGCGGTTCCCGGGAGGGGCGGAATGCTGCCAAACATCGGCAACAGACTGACGGAATGCCCGAGGCGGGCCAGCGCCAGACGATAATATTCGATGCTGGTATGCATGCATTGCGGCGCGACCCGGCGCAAGAGCTCCGCCACGGCGCGCCGCTGCCACCAGCCGCTCACGCGTGCTTTCAGCGGCGCCCCCTGGTGCGAACCGATCCAGACTTCATGGAAGAAGATGTGGCGCCGATCGGCCGCCCCCATGATCCGAGCCAGCGCCTCGATACTCCCGGCAAAAAAACCCCGCGGATCGTAGCTGTATGGCACGAACTGAAGGCTCACCCAATCGGGGGCGAAAGCATCCAGCCAGCGCCGTGCCGCCGCGCCTACGTCGGCGCGCCACTCGGCCGGCGCAAGGCGCAACATGGTCGGCGAGGGGGCCGCCGAGCCACCTGGTTTTTCGGCCAGTGACAACAGTCGAACCTGGTGGCCGCGGCGAACGCACTCGGCCGCCAGCGTGGCGGTGTAATCGCCGACGCCATCGCAGCCAGGTTCAAGGCATCCGGTAACAAACGCGATTTTCATCGTTGCCGCGGCGGGCGGGCGAAGATCGAGCACCCAAAAACAACCTGGCACCAAAAAACGGAGCGGTGCGACGACACAGGCTCGTTGGACGCAGGACTCGCGAGGAAGAACCTCCGCTCCAAGCCAAATGTGGCGCTGAGAAGCCCGCGGACAGGTTCGTGCGGCCGCATGAGTTCGGCGTCAGCAGCCGGAACCGCCGCCGCGCCCAACCGCGCGGCGACGCATGGGACCGGCGGCCGGAACGTTCCGACGGCTCCAGCCGCGATGACGCAGGCGGAGAGAACGAAGAAAACGATCACATCGTCCATGCCCAGCCGACAAAAACAGGCGGGAATTGCCCGCGAACCACCGGATCGCAGCATGTCCCAGCAATCCTCCGATCGCGGCGGTGCAGCGCCAAACGGCCAGGCAGAGGGAGGTGGTGGGTCTCATCCGGCATGCAAGTCGCGATACGTTGCCGCATAGTACGACGGCCGGGCGAGTCGCGGCAGCAGCGTCTCATGCGTGCGGAGCGCGCGCCGCCGGTACTCGGCGTCGGGCATCGCGGCGGCCTCGCGCAAGGCCGCAACAAGTTCCGCAACGCTGCCGGGGGCACACACGATAGCCATGTCACCTGCGGCCTCCGGGACGCCACCGTCGCGGGTGATGACACAAGGCACGCCGAGATTTCGGGCTTCAATCGCGGTCAGGCCAAAGTCCTCGCGGGTGTTCGGCGGCACGACCATCCAGCGAGCGTTGCGGATCAAATCCGCCTTCTCCGCGGCGGACACGAATCCCGGCATCCGGATTCCCCTCAGGCCGCGTTCGGAAACCCGGCGTTCCATTTCCGGTCGCAACGGTCCGTCGCCGATCAAGGTGAGGGGCCACATTGCGGGATCGAGGCGCGCCTCGGCGTAGGCGTCGATCAGCGTGTCCAGCCCCTTGTTGGCGATCCAGCGCGCGGCAAAGACGAAACCTCTCCGCTCGGCCACCGGGCACATGCCCTCGGCAAGCTCACAAATCGGAAACACGACGCGGCTTCCGCTCCAGGCGATATTTCCCTCCCACGTCTGACGGACGAAATCGGAAATATAGAACCGGCGAACCGCCTGCCGCAGCGCCCACCGCCAAAGCCAGTGATGGAGGCTTCGTCCGGGCTGCCGGTGATTGATCACATTGATCAGAAGCGTCCGCCGGAGCAGCTTGGCGAGGACAACGACATCCGGACTGGGATTCTGGGCGTGCACGACATCGGCCCACGCGATCGCACCCAAGAGGTCGCGGCCGGCGCGCGCCACAAAGCGCACGCGATCACCCAGGGGCGCAATCGCCGCCTGGAGGGTTGGGGTACGAATGAACCCCCGGGTCTCCTTGAAAAACACCCGAACGTCGATTTCCGGCGAGGGAGGCAATCCGGCAGCGATCGCCAGGACAAATGCCTCCAAACCGCCAAAGCCCCCGAACGACGGGCTGATGATCGCCACCCGGAGGCCCGACGTGGGCCGGCCGGGTGCCGATCGCGGTCGACCGCGCGAAAGGGATTGATGCGTCATGGGTTGCGGACTCCGCGCGACCGTTGCTTCCAGGTCGTCCATACGTCCTCGATCATCGTGACCCACATGGAGGGCAATTCCCGGGTCAAATCCGCCGGATGACGCACCAGCCAAGGGACGTGCTCGGTCATGGTCACCCGGAGATGAACCCGAAACGCACGCCAGGCGGAAACCGGAAAGCCCTTCCCGGGATGAAGGCTCTCCATGAGCAAACGGGAGGCCAGGTGGCGGGCGGCGTGCTGCCGCCAATCGGCGATCCGACGCCACGGATGCAACACGGCGGCACCCGGAACAAAGCGCGGTTCGATGCCGCGCTCCGCCAGCCGGACGCGGAGTTCCATGTCTTCCATCGCACTGTAGGGAAATCGTTCATCGAATCCCGCCAGCGCAAGAAACAGGTCGCGCCTGATCGCAAAGTTGCACGACCACAGGTGCCCCCCGCTTTCGTTGACCGGGCTGAATTCGAACGGATGGCTCCGCGGACGATCGACATACGTGCGTCCCTCGAGCACCGGAAGCGATTTACCGCCGGATGCCATCACGGTTGCATAGCCTGCCAGCCAACCGCGATCGGGTACGCAGTCGTCGTCCGTGAAGGCGATCCACTCACCCTGGGCCGCGGCCGTTCCCCGGTTGCGATTGGCCGCGGGTCCGCGGCGCGGCCCCGCAACCCAGCGCGCCCAGGGAAAACGGCGCCGCAGCAGATCCTGAACCGACTCGGAGCCATCATCGGCCACGATCACCTCGTATTCCGCCGCCGGCAGGATCTGCGATCCCGGCGCGAGCCGTTCGAGACAGGCCGCCAGCGAATCCGGCCGATTGCAGGTGGGAATCACGACGGAAAACCGGACGCATGAGCCGAGGTTTTCGGCCGGCGGCGGTTTGACGGCCGAGCTTGCAGGCCGAACCGCTCCGGGCGCCGCCACGCGAACATGGTTCCACCGGTTCATCTCATCGGGTTTGTTCGGGGGCCGCCCAGCCATCGGACATATGCCGCCTCGATCGCGGCGACGCTGGCGCACCAACGGTGAGAGCGCACCAAGTTCCAGCCCGCAGCTGCCAGCTCGAGGCAAAATTGGGGATTCGCGATCAGGCGGGAAATTGCCGCGGACAGCGCCGGCACGTCGTCGAAACCAACCAGGATCGCGCTTTTTCCGTCCTGCAAGTCCGCGCCGAAACCCGTCCGGGTGGTCACGACCGCGCAACCGCACGCCATGGCTTCAGCGATCGCCATGCCGTAGCCCTCGTATCGTGCGGGCAGCACGAAAATGGCGGCGGCGGCCAGACGTTCGGCGACCGCCTGACCGCTGAGGCGGCCGGCAACTTCGACGCGCGCACGGACGGACGGTGGAAAATTCGCGCGCACGGCCGCCGGATCCGCTCCCGTTCCGAGGAGATCGAGTGTGACGCCGGGCCAGGCCGTGAGGACGGACGCAGCGGCCGGCACCAAAGCATCCACCCCCTTCCGGCTGATCCACGAGCCCAGGAACGCGATCCGCGGGGCTCGGGCGGCCGGAGGAGAGACATGCAGGAATTCCCCATCGAGCCCCGGAGGAACGGCCAATGTGCGTTCCGCCGGCTGGAGTCCCCGCGAGACGAGGAAACGGCGATCGAGTTCGCTGAGGGTGACGCACGCGTCGACGTCTCGGAACGAGGCCCGGTCCAGAGCATGATGGAACGGCGTCGCCACCGTGAGGCCGGCGGCCCGCTCGCGAGCGGACGCCCGCTGTTTCGCATCATCAGCCAGGAGCTCGCAACCGTCGGTGCGATGCACGAGCAGCGGACGACGCGCGGTTCGCCGCAGACGCGACGCCAGCCAGCCGAATTCCCCGCCGTTGAGCTCGATCACATCGTAGTTCGTCTCGTGCAGGGTGCGCCGCGCATGCCGCAGCGCCCCATAGGCCATCCGAAAACGCCTTCCTCCACGCACGGCGCGCCAAGCCTCGAATTCCTCCGGGGCCACGGTCCGGACGGAGTGACCCAACGCTCGCAGTCCTTCCGAAAAGCGAATGCGCGTCTTGCCCGAACCCAACGCGGGATCCAGCCGGCAGTTGCTGTAGACGAGCACCTTCATCGGCAGGTCAGAGTCGCCGGCGAATCGCGGCAAACCGATCGGCGAACCGATCCGATGCAATCGCCAGAAGGTTGTGCACGCCGGAGGTCAGAGCGGGCTGCCAATCGCCGCGCAGATTTCCGATGACCTGAATTCGGTCGGCCACGACGACCAGGGTATCGTAACCGGCGTCCTCCAAGCAGGCGGCCACGTCCGACGGCTGGTAGCCGAACGACTTCATCCAATGGTCCCAAATCTCGAGGAAAAGGATCGGGCGCTGCTGGCGCAGGATGGCCCGGGCGCCCTGCAGGACCAGCAACTCGGCGCCTTCCACGTCCACCTTCAGCAGATCGATTCGCTGGACACCCTGGCGGGCGGCGAACTCGTCCAACGTCGTACACCGGCAGGTGAAAGACTGCACCGGGTTGCGAGCCGACCAGGACCCGTCCGTGTGAACCCGTAATGAAGCCTGACCGGAATCTTCGCCTGGCATATGCAGCTGGACGAGACCCGTGGTGTTTCCGACGGCGACCGGCTCCAAATGCACCTGGCGCCAGCGGGCACGGTCGGGGAACCGGCGCGCGAGCCGCTCGAACGTGGGCGGAACCGGTTCGAATCCGTAAACCGCCCCCTGCGGCCCGACGATCCGCGCGAATGCCTCGGTAAAGAGGCCTTCGTTGGCACCGACATCGAAAACGGTGTCGCCCCGGCGCACGACATTCAGAAACGTGAACAGGTCGCGGTTCCAGTTGGACTGAAAACGCAGCAGTCGCGCGAGCAGCAAGGGGCGCCGCTGCATCAGGATCGCCTTAAGCTTCGCACGCATGGGCAAACACCCCGTCGATCGTTCCGCCCGGGCGAGGGCGGCCGGCCACCGGATTCGTCAGGCGCATTGTTCCAATACCCTCTCCACGGGCACATCGATGTCGTCCCTGCCGCCGCCATCGCTATGGCCGACGACTCCGGACGGATGCCGGCCGACAATCGCCCGATAATCGAGGTGCAACGGCCCCGCCAGAATCGCGGAGAACATGGGCAGGTATGCCGGGCTGAACAGTTCGACGACCCGGGTCCCCGGCCGGCAAAACACGAGGTTGGCCAGTCCTCCGCCCGTCGGCATGACGACGCAATCCGCATTGGCGAACAGCGCGGCCTGACCCGCAAGCGTGCGATCTTCCAGGCGCACCTGCACAAAACCGGCACGCGCCAGCCGATCGCATCCATCGTTCCCTTGCACCCAGCGTCGCGTCGCCGCGCGAGCTCGCGACACGATGATCCGACGCGGGAGGTCGGAATTCGGAGCGAGCGAACGAGCGAACAGCCGTCGAACGAACGCGAGCCCCTCCGGCGTATACGAATACCGCTCCGGCTCGCGGCCCGGCTCGGAATACGAGACGGCGAGCAACCGTTCGGCGCGGATCTGCGATCGCGCGTTCATCCGCATGATCCTCGACGGGCCCACGTTCAACATGGCCAAAACCTCGCGATGCCATGGGCAATCGGCACCGGCCGGCAACAGAAACCCCTGGAGACGGTCGAGCTCGACGCCCACCTCGCCCAATACTCCGAATTTCGGCACCGCATCCAGGAGCCAATGATGGAAATTCTCGCAATACGGCGTGCCGATGGCCGCAAGGGTGCCGGGATACGACCGCGTCCGCGGCAACAGGATCTGCCGCAGCCCATCGTGCGGCCGGTCACGTCCGTCCCCCTTGTTCGCAAAGGCATCCAATGAGGGCGAAAGGTCAGCGTGCAGGGCGTCCGCGGCATCGACGACATAGCCGTAGCCCCGCCCCCACAGGCGGCCGTTGGGAAATTCCGCCACGAACCTCGGCTTGATCGAGCCGTGCCGCATTGGCGCAAAGCGCGCCGTGAAGGGTTCGTCGGCGAAGGTGATGGAAGAGCGCAGATCGGCGCGCGACGGACTGACCTGCCTCACGTGGCCGATCGCCGCGGAAGCCGACCAACGAAGCGTGTCGTCGACGACCGATCGAGGGGGGCCGAACGCACACGAGGATCCCGGAAGCCGCCCAAGCACGCTGGCGCCGAAATCACGACACCGAATGGCGAACCGTCGATTGACCCTCCGCCCACTCATCCGTCTGACGCCGCATGGCGCCTCATCCAGTGGCGCGAACGCCAGAAACAGTAATGCGGACACAGGAGCGAAATGGCCGCGACGGCCGGCGCACCGGAAACCAGATCGCGACCGGCGACGCCCAGACTATAGCGGATGTTCTTGAGGTAGCCGGTCCACGTGACCCGACAATCCCGCCCGGCATTCCATCGCCAATAACGCTCCAGGACTTGCCCGAGCGAATTCTCCGCGATCGAGAAAACCGCGAGACGCGTGTCGTACACGACGCGCCATCCCGCCGCGTCGAGGCGCCGGCCGACGTCGGCGTCCTCGGCTTGACGGAGCCGGGCGTCGTAGTTTCCCACGGCGAGCAGGGCCGACCTCCGGACCATGGCGCCCCAGGTGGCAAAGCGACCACCATCGACGGCACCAGGCATCTCAGCGCGCGAAACCCCAATTTTGAAGAGATGCCGGGCACGCCAGCGACTCACCGCATTGTCCCGCTCCCGCTGGTTGATCCGCCCGAACACCGCGCCAATGGCAGGATCGTCAAACCAGCGCAGGGCGCACGCCGCGAAATCCGCCGCGACCACATTAGTGGCGTCGCAACAGAGCACGAACTCGTGCCGGGTCTCCATCATCGCCCGCGCCCGCGCCGCACCCCGCCCGAGGTTTGCGTCGTGCCGCACGATTCGAACCGGCAGTCCGCGGAGCCGGGCGGGCGAATCGTCGATCGATCCGTCGTCCACCACGAGCAATTCGGCCGGCGGGACGGTTTGCGACCCAATCCCCTCCACCGCCGCACGGATGGTCGCCGCATTGTTGAAGCAGGGAACGTACGCGGAATACTGCACGGAGGAAGTGGGCCCAGCGGCCCGGGCGCGTTGTCCGATCAACGCGGCAGATGGCGGTTGGTCGACCGGAGACCTACCGGCGGGAACGTCCGAAACCCGGGAAGTGAACGGGATCGCATCGGCGGGTTCTTCCCCCACCCGCCGCGCCCGCCATCGACGACCGCGACACAAAATCGAACCCGGAACGGCCGACGGGCGGCCGCCGGTGTCACCGGCGCGGCGAGAAAGGTCATGGAAGGCCGGACGTGCCGCGCGAACCCGCGCTCGGCCCGGCCGATTGCCACCGCATTTCTTGCTTCTGCGCCGTTCAATTTACGAACAGCAATTGCGATTTACGCTGCCAACCGGCAGGCGAAAGAATGCAGGTCCCTCGCTCCCGATGAACGAACCTGCAGTCCGACTTTCGGTTCACGCCCCAGCGCGGCTGACACCTCCCGCGCACTCGCGGCGAAACCCCGCCGAACGCAAATGGGCCGTACTGATCCTCGCCTGGCTGGCCCCAACGCTTGCATTTGGCGGCTGCAGCAATGTCGCGGGAGAGGTCCAGCACCGCCGGTACCCACCTCTGCCGTTGATCGTGGCGTCGACACCGGTGGAAGCGCTGGCCGTGGCCAATCAGTTGTGCGCACCCGGCGGCCATATTACCCACGTGCTCGGCACCGGATCCATGTATCCGACGTTGGCAGAAGAAGGCTTTGCCGTGATGAAGGTCGATTTTTCCGCCATCCACGAGGGCGACATTTGTGGCGTCAAGGTTTCCCCGGCGCTCAAAGCCGAATATCCGCCGAACCTGCGTGCGGCCACGCTGATCCATCGCGTCGTCCACCGGTGGAAAATGAAGGACGAAACGGCCTGGGAAACGCGCGGGGACAACTGGGTTACCAATCAAACCGAAGACGCCCTTCCACTGGTCCGTGACACATATGCGGGAACGGCCGTGTGCTTCGTGACTTGGCGTGGTGCGAGTCGGAGCTACGCCGCTGGAATGTTTTAGCCGGTTGCTCAAGGCAATGCCGCAAGCACGCGTGACCAACGTTCGCGCAGCAATCCCGGCGCAAATTGACGCTCAGACCACGCCCGATTCGCGCGCGACGCCGGCCCGAGATCGTTTGCAGCGCACCAGGCAATCTTGCGAGCGAGGTCGCGACGGCACGGCAATCGGAGATGCGCATGCGGAATCCAATGATTGGGAAACGCCCGGCGTTTGAACCAACGCCTTTTGACCCGCAGCTCCCTCTGGGCCACAAACTCGCTCATCGGCGGATAGTCGAGGGTGATCACCGGGATGCCGCAAACAACCGGCTCCAGCACCATGAATCCGATCCCCTCCATCTTGGACGGCTGGATCATGCAATCCCCAAGGACATAAAGCGCACCCGGATTGGCCAGATTCCCCACCTGCACCTCGATTCGCTGGTCAAGCGGCGGCAGCCGGATCGGCTCCTGCATCCGCACGACCAAACGGAGGTCCTTTCCCGGCACGCGCGAAAACGCCTCGATTGCGTCGTACGTGCCCTTGCGGTCGTCGTGATCAACCAGCCCGGCGTTATGGACGAAACACCGGGCCGGGCCGCGGATTTCGCGCCGCGGCAGCCGGGCAACATCGATCGCCCAGGGCAGTACGACGACATTACGCCATCCGTACCGGCGCACAATCGTCGCCGAAAATTCCGACGGACACGCGAACAGATCGCAGTGCCGCCACTCGGGGGCGTCGCCCTTGAACCATTCCCACATTGGGATGCAGACCGATTTGACGCCAAGGCGGCGCGCCGTTGCGAGCAGCAGCGGGTGCCAGGCGGCTCGTTCGAAAAACACGATTCCCTGGAGCCCGGCCAGAACTTCGACCACCCGGTCGTCCGGCGCATCGGGGCGCAACAGGCACTCGCTCGCTCGATCGAGCGGATGATCGGCCAACCGCTCCGAGGGGATGACGATGTGACGTCCGAGCCCCAAAATCCGGCGCGCATCGGCCGCCATGCGGCCGAAACCGGTATCGTCCTTGTGCGCGACCACCGCCCAGTGTTGAAAATCGACCATCACGTCTGGCGCGTTGCCGGCGGCCGACCTGCTGCTCCGCCGACCGCACGAAGCCACGCGACCGACTGCGCGATGCCGATGCGAAACGTGATCGGCGGCGCATATCGCAGTTGTTCGGCCGCCTTTGCATGCGACAATTTCGTCCGGCAGGCGAACAGCAGACTCATTTCCAGCGAGGCCAGGGGAGCGGAGTGCGAAGGCAATGCCCAGGGATCGATGGCGGATGGTTTTCGCCACGCAGCCAGAGCCGCTTTGACGGCCGTTTTCGGTGCATCAGGAAAGCAGGCGATGAGGCGCTGGGCCGGACGCGACCCACGCACGGCATCAATCCTGTCCGACCAAGTCCGCCGCAGTCGCGGGGCGGGAGTCGACTCGGTGAAGGCGGTTTCGTCATAGCCAAGGCCCACGGCGATGCCGAGACAGAGTTCGCGCCAGGTGACCAACTCGGCGTCGCCCACGAAGAAAGGTTCGCCGCGCATTCCGTCCGTCGCCAGGGCGCACTCGATCGCGTGCACCAGATTATCGACATAGATGCTGTTACAGATGCCGCGGCCCCCGTCGATCCATGCGGCGGCTCCGATCGCGAGCGCATCGGCAACGTCCGTCACCCAGCGCGAACGCGCCCCGAACACGATGCCTGGCCGCAGGATCACCGTTTCAAATGGCGCCCGGCGGGCGAGGGATTGCAGCCGACGCTCTGCCCTCGCCTTGGCGTTGTTGTAGGCTAGCAAATGATCGGTGCGCAACGGGCTGCCCTCGTTCGTGCCCGGCGGAGGATTTTGTCCGTGCACGGCCGCCGAACTCAGATAGACCAGTTTCGCGACGCCGGCAGAAGCTGCCGCGCGACACACCGGGTCGATGGTGTCCCGGATGTCGCGGGGATCGCCGACGACACAGTGCACGACGGCCTGGCACCCCTGGAGAGCCCGGGTCAGCGCCGTCGCATCCCGGATGTCCGCCAGCCTCCACTCTCCCGCGAAACGGGCCACGCGGGCCAAGCCGGCGGGCGAGCGCACCACCGCGCGGGGGACGTGGGGGCCGCGCTGCTGCCACACTTCGAACAGCCGGTGTCCGATGAAACCGTTGGCGCCAAGAATCGCGACGTTCACGGCGATTCCAGAGCGAGCGGAGTCCGCCGCCGATAACACGATTCGATGAGCCGAAGGCTGCGGAGGCCTTCCTCCCCCGGCACCCGCGGCGGCCGCCCGATCCGGATGCTCTCGATGAAATCGCGGACCTGGCGGGTGAAGGCCTGAGGATATGAATCGGCCGGGACGCGGCCGCGGATGCTTTCGGTCTCCAACGAAGACACCAGCCAGTCCGCCGATCCCCGCGGGCGGATTTCGAGACGGTTCGCCTCCCCGACGCGCCATAGGACCGTCGCGCGCTCGAATTCGAGCAGCCACTGATTCGAGGTTTTCCAGTCGCGAGATAGCAAGACCGTGCCGCGGATTGATTCAGCCGGGTAGCCAAGCTCAATCCGACAGGTCGCCTCGAGGCCTCCCTGGGCGTCGTCGGCATAGGCCACATGAGTGGGCTCGCCCAGCCACCAAAGCAGGAGATCGAGCACATGAACTCCGGCATCGAGGAGCACGCCGCCTCCCGCCTGCTTTCGATCGAAGAACGAAGGGGTTGCGGCCGGCCAATTGAACGGCCCTCCCTCGCGGACATCGAACGACTGCAGTCGCCCGAAAAGCCGGCTGGTGCAAAACTCGCCGATGGCCCGGAGCGCAGGAAAGAACCGCCGAAACAGTCCGACCGCGAGCGTGCGCTGCGCCGTGCGTGCCGCCTGGAGCATCGCTTCGGCTTCCACAACCGTCGTGGCCAGCGGTTTTTCGCACAACACGTGACAGCGGTCGTTGAACAGCTGCACCGCCTGAGCGGCATGAAACCGCGGTGGCGACGCGATCACCGCCACGGTGACCGTTTCCGGCGGCAGATCCTCGAGTCGAGGGTACGGTTGCGCCGTGGGGAAAAAGCGCGCAAGCACCGCCCGCCGCTCCGGATCGGGGTCAATCAATGCGCCGACGGAGATCACGTTCGATTGCGCCAAGACCGCGAACGCACGCGCGTAGTACAGCTCGGCAACGGCCCCGCAGCCTACGAGACCGACATTGATCGGGCTTATGGTGCGCACGGCAAGAGCAGCGAAAATCCACCCAGAATCCGCGCCGCCAGCGCCGGGCCGAGACCTCGGGGCGGGCACAGACGCTGCCGGGGTTCGGGCGGAGGCAGGCCAGGCTCGACGGCAGTGAAAAACCAGTCCACGACGGTGCCGCGGGTTTCGCGCCGCAGCGCCAACGCGGTTGATCGCGTGAAAAAGTGCAGGAGCCCAGCGCTTTTCCGCGCCCATTCCAGTCGTTCGGGCTGCAGCTGCCTCAAGAGCGGGAGGTCACGCGGGAGTTGAAACCTGTGCGCGGCCGCACGCGGGCAGTTCGCGTTGCAGCGCTGCGGGCACTCCGCCCGGCGGGCAGCCCACTTCGGTGGCGGGACGGGGCTGCGAGCTCGGGCCGCCGCAGCATCTTCAACATCTGGCCCGCCTTCCCCGCCGGAAGTTCGCAATGCGCCGTCGCGTCGATTGATCCGACCGGCATCACGTCCGCCATGCAAACGACCACTCGATGTTGGGGCGCACCAAGCCGCGTCCAATTGTACCGGCATAACCCTGGGCGGAGATTTCAAATGCGAACAAGGGTTCGTATTCCTCATACAGCGCCACCGGCGCATCGCCGGCCAGTTCGCAGGCCGAGACGCCCACGGTGTACACGCCGGGCTTCAACAGAGGCGAAGCGAACCGGCAGCGGGCGACCAGCGTAGCTCCCGGACGCGGCATGCGCTGCGACGCCACCTCGATGTCCTGGGTTGCCCAAAGCTCGTGCCCTTGCTGGTCGTAGAGCGAGATCCGGAGGACCCAGGCCGCGGTCACATCCCGCTCCTCACATTCGAGCTCGATTGTCACCGGCGCATCGTGCGGGAGGACGTCGGCCGGCGCTCCGCTCGGTGACAGGAGGCGCCCGCCGACCAGGGAGACCTTGGCGTGCCCCTTCTGACCGGAGGGCCGGTGCCAGCGACCGCGAACCGCCGTCGCCTTCGCGAGGTATTGGTCGACGACGGAGGGCGCTGCGCCCTGGGCCAGCAGGCGGCCGCCCTCGAACAACATCGCGCGGTGGCAGAGACGCGAGACCGCCGACATGTTGTGGCTGACAAAAAGAACGGTCCGGCCGTCGTGGCGCGCGACGGCCTCCATCTTACCGAGACACTTCTGCTGAAACGCGTGATCTCCGACCGCCAGCACTTCGTCGACGAGCAGAATATCCGGCTCGAGGTGGGCCGCCACCGCAAAGGCAAGACGGACATACATACCGCTCGAGTAACGCTTCACGGGCGTATCGAGAAATTTTTCGACTCCGGCAAAAGCGACGATCTCGTCGAATTTCCGCCGAATTTCCGCGCGTTTCATCCCGAGCGTCGCGCCATTGAGGAAAATATTGTCGCGCCCGCTCAATTCGGGATGAAATCCGGTTCCGACCTCAAGCAAGCTCGCCACCTGTCCCCGCAGTCGAATCTCCCCGGCCGTCGGCTCGGTGATTTCACTTAGGATCTTGAGCATCGTGCTCTTGCCGGCGCCGTTACCGCCGATGATTCCGACGATCTCGCCGGGCGCGACGTCGAAGGAAACGTCGCGCAGCGCCCAGAAATCCTCGGGTTCCGCCGCCAGCGGCCGCCCCCTCCGTCCGCTCCACCACCGTTCGAGCTCGGCCCGCAGGCTGGTGAATCCGATGCGACCGAGCCGGTATTTTTTGGCAATTTCGCGGACCTCAATGGAGGTCTGGCTCATACCGTGTCCGCGAACGTGCGCTCCGCGCGTTGAAACGAATACAGGCCGGCGGCCAGCAGGAGGAGCGTGCCGGCAAGCGACATTCCCATCAGCACGGGCGTGACGGTGCCGGTGCCGAAAAATGCCCGACGAAACGACTCGACCAGCGGAGTCAGAGGATTGAACCCGGCCAGCACCCGAGCGCGCGGACCAAGTTGCGAAACCGGATAAATCACCGGTGTGACGAACAGCCAGATCTGGACCAGGAACGGCAGTGCGTGCTGCAGATCGCGGTATTTGGCGGAGAACCCGGAGGTAAGGAGCGAGGTCCCGAGCCCCAGCAACGAAAGCTGGAGCGTCACCAGCGGCAGCAACGCGAGGAGGGTCCAGTCGGGGCCAGCCGTATGTCCACCCGCGACCGCCGGCAGGTAGAAGGCGAGGAATACCACCAATTGCAGCGCCAGCGGCGCCAGACAGCCGATCACGACCGCACACGGGACGATGAGGCGGGGAAAATATACCTTGGTGAACACCGCCGCGTTGGCCTGAAAGGTGTTTCCGGCGTTGCTCAAAATGTTCGAGAAAAAGCCCCAGGGCAGCATGCCGCAGAGGTAGAAGAGGAATGGATTCACCTGATCCGTCGACGTATGCAGGGCTCGGCCAAAAACCGCCGTAAAGGCCAGACTCGCAACCAAAGGCTGGATCACGAACCACGCCGGCCCGAGGATCGTTTGCTGGTACCGCGCGACAAAGTCCCGGCGGACCAGCGTCCAGAGCAGATCGCGATATTGGAGGAGCCGCCGCCAATCGATGCTGAACCATGCGCGTCGCGGGCGGATGATCCGTTCGAGGTGGGACATGCGAGGGTCAGCCGCGATTCGGCCCCGGCGGCCGGGGATCGAGCGCGGCCAAATCGGCGTCGACCATGACACGGGCGAGCGCCCGCATCCGCGTACGTGGCTCCCAGCCGAGATCGCGGCGGGCCTTGCGGTAGTCGCCCCGCAGGAGGTCCACCTCCGCCGGCCGCAGGAACCGCAGATCGAACTTCACATAATCGCGCCAGTCCAGGTCGACGCACTCAAAGGCCGTCTCGAGAAACTCGCGCACGGTGTGCGTCTCGCTGGTCGCGAGCACGTAGTCGCCCGGTGCGTCGTGTTGCAGCATCCGCCACATGCCTTCGACGTATTCCGGCGCGTAACCCCAGTCACGCGAAGCGTCGAGATTACCCAGCTTCAGCTCCGGCTGCAGACCGCGTTTGATCCGCGCGGCAGCAACGGTGATCTTGCGCGTGACGAAATTTTCCCCGCGGCGCGGCGATTCATGGTTGAACAGGATGCCGCTGCAGGCGAATAGCCCATAGGCCTCGCGGTAATTCACGGTCAGGTGATGCGCATAGACCTTGGCGCACGCGTATGGCGACCGGGGATGAAACGGAGTCGTCTCATTCTGGAGCGCCGCCTTGGCGGCCCCGAACATCTCCGACGACGACGCCTGGTAAAACCGCACCTTCTTCCCGATGCCCGACTCGATGATGGCCTCGAGAATTCGCTGCGCGCCGAGCGCCGTGATATCGCCCGTGTACTCGGCCATGTCGAAACTCACCCGCACGTGGCTTTGCGCCGCGAGATTATAGACCTCGTCCGGCTGGATCGTATAAAGCAGCTTCACCAGCCCGACGGCGTCGGCGAGGTCGCCATAATGCAGAAACAGCCGGGCGCCGCCCGGCGTATCGCGCAGGGGGTCGATGCGGGTCCGATTCACCGAACTCGACCGCCGGACGAGACCATGGACCTCGTAGCCCTTGTCCAAAAGAAATTCGGCCAAGTACGATCCGTCCTGACCCGTGATGCCGGTAATGAAGGCCTTGTGCGGCACTACGGTGCCCGGTCCGCCGGGTTCTGTCGCTGGGGACGAGGGAAAGGAGGAGGTACGGACGAGGCCCCGCGGCCGACGAGCTGGGCGAGGTCGGCGTCGACCATCAGGCGCGCCAACCCCGCCAGGTCCGTCTGCGGGGTCCACCCGAGGTGCTGTTTCGCCTTGCTGGCGTCGCCAACCAGCAGCCGGCTTTCGAGCGGACGGCGAAGGCGGTCGTCGGTTCTCACATACTTCCGCCAGTCGAGATTCACCTGACCAAATGCGGCCGTGAGAAAATCACCGATGCTGTGGTCGCGGCCGCTGGCCAGGAGGTAATCATCGGGTGCGTCCGCCTGGAGCATGCGCCACATTGCCTCGACATACTCGGGCGCGTAGCCCCAGTCACGACGCGCCGAGAGATCGCCCAGCACCAGTTCATGCTGCAGGCCGACGCTGATCCTGGCCGCGGCCAGTGCGATCTTGCGGGTAACGAAGTTCTCGCCGCGCCGCGGAGATTCGTGATTGTAGGCGATACCATTGCAGACGAAAAGGCCGTAGGCTTCGCGATAGACGCGACAGAGATGAGTCGCGAACATCTTTGCACATCCATACGGATTCGTCGGGCGCGTGGGCGTCGTTTCAGTCTGCGGATCCTGTGCCGGCGCACCGAAGATCTCGGAGCTGCTCGCGTGGTACACGCGGCTCGGGTACTCCTGATCGCGGATAATCTCGAGGAGGCCGAGGGTGGCGTTGGCCACCTCCTGACAGGTCACCTCGGGAATTTCAAAACTGAGTCCCACGTGGCTCTGACCGGCGAGATGATAAACCTCGGTCGGACGCACCTGGCGGAAGATGCGGCGCAGCGAAGTGAGGTCATGCAGATCGCTATAGTGAAGAAACAGCGACTTGCCGTAGATCTCCGGATTCAGCCGGAGGTGCTCGATGCGTGAGCGATTGAAGAGACTGGCCCGCCGGACCAAACCGTGGACGACATAGCCGCGCGCGAGGAGCAATTCCGTCAGATATGAACCGTCCTGGCCGGTGATGCCGGTGATGAAGGCGGTCGGGGGATTCATGGGATTTTCACCAGCGGTCCGGCGATGCGCGCCCGATGGGCGCAAAGCTTCGCCCCCTCGCGTCTGAGTGAGCAGACCGGGTGCTGGGAACACGACCGTCAACAGGCATGGAAGTGGGAGGCCAGTCAGCTTTCGCCGCGCCGCCGCACGGTCAAGCTACGATCGGGGATCGAACGTACCAAGATCGGCATGACGCTGCTTCGCACCGCACAGGCAGGGAAGGAAATCGGGAACGAGCCGGGAGCGGCCCCCATTCAGCCGATCTCGCCGCAGAGGCGCGGAGGAGCCGCCGGCGACCTGCAGTGATGACGGCTGGGGCGGGCCTTGAACACCGCCCCTAACCGCCTTGCACGCGGGACGTTCACCATGCCGCGCATCCTCCAGCCAGTCTGGCGCGCGGACTTTGGGCACACCGGCGCCCTTTTCGTCGTCGGGCGACATCCCGGAACGAGTCATCCGCGCCCATCAGCCGGTTGCAGGCCGCCAGACGACGGGGCAGCCGGATCGCGGGCCTACGCCGGCGGAGGGAGATCGGGCCGATGTGGATCAGGATCCCACGGAAGCTGAAGCATCCGTTGCGAGCGCACGGCGCTATCGCGCCATCGGCGGCGGCCGAACGATCTGGCGCGCGGTGCGTGCAATGATGGCGACGTCGAGCCAGATCGACCAATTGTGGATGTAGTCCAGGTCGAGTTGCAGGCGTTGCCGGATGGCTTCCGCCGTCGAAATCGCCCCGCGAAACCCGCGCGACTGCGCCAAGCCGGTGATCCCCGGCTTCACGAAATATCGCACCCGGTATTCGTTCACCGCATCGGCAAACGTTTCGTCGTGCCGGATGAAATGCGGTCGCGGGCCGACGACACTCATGTCTCCCCGGAGCACGTTAATGAATTGCGGCAGTTCATCCAGGCTGGTTCGCCGGAGCAGCCGCCCAAACGGATAAACGCGATCATCGTCCGTCGCGACCTGCCGCAAGTGCATCGCGTCGGCGTGCATGGTCCGGAACTTGAGAATCGAAAAGCTCTGACCCGCCCGGCCGTACCGCAGCTGGCGATAAAAGAGCGGGCCAGGCGCCTGCCGCCGTTGAAACAGCCAAACGCACAGCCCCACCGGCGGAACGACAATCACAACGACAACCAGCGCAACGAGAAGGTCGAGCACGCGTTTGAGCACCCGATTCAGCGGGTCTTCCAGGGGCTCATCGCGAAAGGCGAGGAAGCTGTAGCCGTCCTGGGCCAGCACGCGCAGCGGATAGGTCAGCCGAAACGTGAGGTTATTGTGAATCAGCAATCGACAGCCGCAGCTGGCGCACACCCGGGCCAGCCGCTCGGCATCTTCGGCACTGTGCGGCAGGCTCAGCATCAGCACCTGACGCGCGCGGGTTTTCGCAATCGCGGTCTTCAGAGTGTCGAACTCTCCAACCGTGTCCAATCCGGGAATCGAAGGCGCCTTGCCACGGTAGCGGACGACGCCCACCGGCGCGAAACCGAGCTTGCTGCGAAACGACAACCATTTCGCCAACTCCGGGAACAAGGTCTCGTCGCCCAGCACCAGCGTGGGCAGCCTCGCGCCGCCGGCAAAGACGACACGTACGAGCAGTCCCGGTTGGTATCGGTTGAGCAGGATGAGACCGGCGGCCAGAGTGGAGAAATAACCGGCCAAGAAGACGCGGCTGATGCCGGGGTCTTTCAACCCCACCACCACGGTGAATACGGCACCGGCAATCGTCATCGTCTGCCGAAACGACAGGCGCATCGAATTGGCCCAACCCAAAGCCGTGAGGCTGCCCTCGTGCTGCCAGAGCGGATTCATCGCGATCAGCACGCTCATGCCAATCGCAGCGGGATAGGTGGCGAAGGGCAGCAAACTGGTGAACTCCAGACCCCGGAAGTGCGGCACCGCGGCAGCCAGCGCACACCACCAGAGCACCGCCTCGCCGGCGAGGAGGACGGTATGCAGGCTGGCGACGCCGGAACTCCGTCGATCGATCATGGAGTCGAACAACTGGCGGTTCGCGATTCCGGCAGCGTGGCCAGCGGCGGCGCGCAGTCGCCGAACCGAAAAATCATCCAGGCAAGCCGGACGGCCCTCAGGTAGCGACCGGCGTATCGGGACGGTGACGACACGATCCGCCACAGCCAGCCGAGCCCGCATCGGTCGACCCATGGCGCGATCTGAACCTGCGCCCCGGTCATGAACGCGATCGCCGCTCCGAGACAGAGAATGAGCGGGCGATAACCCAGGGAGTCGCGTAGATATAGTCCCAGCCGCTCCTGCACGCCGCCGCCAATGCCAATATAGATGATCTCCGGCCGGTACTCCTCGATCCGCTGCAACAGAATTTGGTCCTCGATTTCGCCCGAGCCGTAAACCCGCGCGGTATGAAATGCGGCCGGATCGGCCGGGAACCCGCGGGCCTGCAGCCATGCTTGCGTATGGCGGGACTCAGCCTCGTCGGGCAGCACCCAAAACGCCGCGCCGGGACGCCGCATGAGCTCGCGATTCATCCAGATGCGGAGAAACGCCAGGCCGGAATTGCGCGGCAACCTCTTGCCTGTCCGCACCCACCAGAGGACAACCATGAAGGCCGAATCGGTCAGGACGAGGTCGCTGTGTTGCAGCGCGCGGCGATAGGCCGGTTCGCGCCGGAGATCGCAGGCGAGCCCCGGCCCGGATGGCGCAGTCAACAAGCCGCCGCCAGCGGCCCGATCGCAGGCCTGGGCGAGGGATCCATTGAAGAAGGAGATCCCCAATACCGCCTCGCCACCGCGAGGCCGGGCAACCGAGGCGAGCTCAGGCATGGCGAGCCGTTCTCTGGCTCAGGTAAAATGGGTACATGGTGGGAACGCCGGGAACGCGGCGTGGAGAATTCAAATCGGGCGGAAAAGCCCAAAATTGAGCCCCGCCACAAAGAACTTTTTCGCGCTCTGCGGCCGCCGCCCGTCATCCCAAAAAACGTGGCTGCACCCGCACCGATCCTCGGGATTTCACCTACCGTGCCGGACTGACGATCTGCGACGCGGCATTGACCGGGGGAATGATTGGATTGGGTCCGGGGAGATTGCCCGCAGCCGGAATCGTGACGGTGCGAAGCGCGCTCAAATTGGTCCCGGTGACGGTTTGAGTGGAAGTGATAATCGCTGTTCCCACCGTACCCGTGGTCGTCACCGTGACTTCATTTCCCTTCTGAACCACCGCCACAGTGACTTGAGGGACTGAAATCGATCCGACCGCGGGGCCCACGAGAGACCCCAAACTCCTTACGGCCGCGAGCGAGCCGGCATTCACCGCCGCAGCGATGCTCTGTGCGATCGCGGCCGCGGCATTCGCATCGGAACTGCTGCCATTCGCCGCAATCATCGTGCTCGTGGCGGTCGTCGCGATGGCGCTCAGCCCGGCGACCACGAGGTTGCTGTTGGCGGTTTCGTTCGCGATCCGCGCCAGTTCCGACGGAGTGATGTTGGGATTGGCTGATTTCGCGGCGCGCACGGCGTCGCCAACCATGGTTGCCACATAGTTCTGGGCGGCAGTTTGCGCCGCCGCGGTCAAAGCGGACGCGGACGAGGCGGAACTTACGGCGGAAAGTGCCGCCTCGAGCGTGCCGGAGCCCTGGGCGTTGTCTTGGGCGGATGCAGTTCCAGCCAAGACCAGCGCCAGCGAAGCGCCGGCAATGGACGCAATAGTGGGAAAACGGCTCATAGAATTTGGTTCGTGGGCCCGTCGAGGCCTGTGGGATAGCGCGGCCCAAAACGGTCAAACCGCGCCGGATTTGCAATCCAAAACACGTCGATGGACGCAACGCCGGCGCCATCCCCACGGGCGTTCACGGTGAATTTCCTGCGCTCTGTTGCCCGCGCCGCAATTCCTCGGTCTTCATGACCGAAAGCGCTTCGTACATCGCATGCAATCGGGCGAAATAAAATCCGGGAGCACCATCGAGAAACCCGAGTTGCCAAAGGTAGATATGACAAAAGCGCAAGAGGGGCCGGAACGGCAGATGGCGCGACAATCGCTTCAGGCGCCGGCGCGCCTTGACCTCGGCAAGTTGAAGATCCCGGTCGGAAATCGGTGCGAGCGCTGCTCGCGCCTCCCAATTCGAGTATCGATTATGCTTCTCCACAAATACCTCGATCGAGGGAAACGCGTAATGCTCCATCTCGGAGTGCAGGCGCGCGGTACGTCCGTTGACGATGAGATGCTCGTGCACCTCATTGTCTCCACTGGCGGTTGGGCCATGCACGATCCGTTCGTAGCGCCCAAGCCGATGCCGGAAGAGCCGCAGGTTCCAATTGGGGTAATAGGCATGGCGCAACCACTGCCCCATGAAGAAAAATCGGCGGTTGATCCAGTAACCGTCGATCGCGGGTGCCGGATGGGAAACGATCGCGCGGAATTCGTGCTCGGCTTCCGGCGGAAGGACCTCGTCGGCGTCCAAGATGAAAACCCACGAATAGCCGAAGGGGACGTTTTCCAGCGCCCAGTTTTTCTTTTTCGGCCAGACGCCATTGAAGTCGAAATCGACCACTCGAGCGCCACGCGCCTCGGCGACGGCCCGGGTGGCGTCGGCGCTGCGCGAATCGACGACCCAAACTTCGCCCGCCCAAGTGACGCTGCTCAGACAGCGAGGAAGGTTTGCCGCCTCGTTTTTCGCCGGAATCAGCACGCTGATGGGGACCTTGGCCATGTCAGCTGCCATGGCGCCAGGTACCGGGTCGATGCAAGACTGGACTGGGAAAGGGCCTACTCATTCCACGGATGGTTCCTTCCCACAAAGGGCTTCGTGGTGGCAAGCTCGGCGATCCTCCCGTTCGCGTCGCGAATTTGGCTTGCGCTGCGCCGAAGGGGAGACGTCCTCGGCGGTAATCGTGCCGCGCCTCCACCGATCCGGCCGTCATCCTGACGAAGACGCCGACTACATTGACCCGTCCGAGGGCTGGTTGGTGGTGCAGGTCGCACTTCTGGTCGTGGTTTCCTCGTGGGACTGTGGCGGAATGTCCTCGACGGCCATGAACTGGGTGGCGGGCGGAGTTCTGCTTGGTCTGCCGATTCTCGTGGCGCGGCGTCGGGAAGGCCATGCCCGAACGTGGTGGCCGTTCATCCCCAGCCTGCTGTGGATCGTGTTTGTTCTCATGGCACTGTGCAATCCGAGTCACGTTGCCACGTCGGCGGGCTGGATTCCCCGGGTCGACTGGATCTCGTGGCTGCCGACGACGATCGATCGCCAGCACACGATAGAAGACATCCGCCTTTGGCTCCCCGCCCTGTTTGAGGCCGGATTGATCGCAGCATCGCTTCGCACGGCGCGAGCCGCACGGATGATCTGGACGGTGGTCGCCGTGAACGGGTTCGTGCTGGCGGCCGTGGGCGCAGTGTTTCATTTCGCCGGGATCCAGCAGGTGCTGGGAATCATCGATCCCCCCGAACCCACCTACTTCTTTGCCACATTTTTCTACAAGAACCACTGGGCGGCCTATGGCGCACTCGCCGCCCTTGCTGGCATCATGCTGGCCCTGAAAGCGTCGCGAAATACCTTCGCAGCGGATCCACGGGCCCGGGGACCGTTCCTATTGTTCGGATGCATCGGCACTTTGACCGTGGTGACGCTGCCGTTGCCCGGGTCGCGGGCAGGCGCGTTGCTCGCGGCGACGCTCATCAGCGCCTTCATCGTCCAGTTGATATGTGATTCGCACGGTGCCCACAAAGCCCGAGCGGGGCGAAGTGCAGCGATACCCCTGATGCTGATCGTGACCATCGCCGTCGCGGGCTATGGAACGAGCGCCTATTTTCGCCACGCGACGGTGGATGTTGCGCGCACGACGCGCGAACTGAAACAGGGAATCGACGGCGAACAGTCCGACCTGCGGCTGCTCGTCGCCCGGGATACCTGGCACATGGCGAGCGCGCGTCCCTTCTTCGGGTGGGGACCGGGGTGCTTCGAAATTGTCTTTCCGATCTATCAAGGAGCGTATTTGCGGTCCCCCGACGGGAGGGCGACTGCCCGATTCGAATTTGCCCACAACGATTGGCTCCAGACGCTGGCGGAAGACGGAATAATCGGATCTCTGGTCCTGATCGTACCTCTGCTGGTCATGACACGGAAAGCCTGGACCGCCTCGGACCATCTGGGCCGGTTGGCCATCGCCGGGTGTGGGCTCATTGCCCTGCACGCCTGCATCGATTTTCCTCTCCACAACCCGGCCGTGCTCATGCTGTGGGTGATCATGCTGGCGAGCGTAGCCAGGCTGTCGCCAGCAGCCCCGTTTGATCAGCGGCACGACCGCCGGACAGGCAGACCATCAGGGGTTTGATCTGGGAGTCGTCGCATATTCTTTCGAGTAACGCTTGGCCTGCTGATAGCTGTAGCCACGGTAGTAGTACGAGCCACCGAGGCCGGAAGGCATCGCGTTCAGCACGATGCCCGTGAACTCCAGCTCGGTCTGCTTCAAGCGGCTGACAATGTCGTGAACTGCGCGGCGCGCAGCGGCATTGAACCGGCAAATGTACACGATTTCATGGCACATCTTGGCGAACGCGAGTGCATCGGGGAACACCCCCGCCGGGGGAGTATCGAAAATGACGACATCAAACTGCCGCTGGATCGCCGCCAGCAGTGCCGGCAGTTGCGGCGCGTCCATAAGTTCCGTGGCCTTGCGACTCACACCACCCGCACGTAACAAATACAGCCCCGGAACAGCTTCGGCGATGCCGAGATGCGGATTCTTGAGCAGGTCTCCTTCACCCGAGCCGCCAGACTCGAGCCACCGGATCACGCCGCTTTTGTTGTCCATGCCGAAGTTGCGGTGCTGGGTCGGCCGCCGCAGGTCGGCATCGAACAGCAACGTCCGCCGGCTGTGCGCCACGAAACATTCGGCAAGATTCGCCGCAATGAAGCTCTTGCCTTCGCCTGGCATTGTACTCGTGACGAGGATCGATTTCGGCGGGTCAATCTTCGATGTCAGCGTCAGTTGGCTGTAGAGCGCCCGGAATTGTTCGGCGGCCGCCTCGTCTTCCTCCGACGTCACGAGTTTGGCCCGATTCCTCTCGTCGACGCCGCGAACCGACCCAATCTCGCCAATCAGATCGACGCTAAGGTGATATTCGACGTCGGCCGAACTACGCACCCGACCGAAGAACATCTCGGCGGTAAACGGGTATCCGATCAAAATCGCCAACGCCAATCCGAGAGCGACGAGCGCGGTCTTCCGCAGGTTCGGCGAGAAGGGGGCGGCCGGCGGAGTGGCCAGTTCCGAGATCCTCATGTTCGTATCCGCCAATTGCGAGCTGATCGTCGCGTCGTTGAGTCGCGCTAACAACTGCGCGTACGTCGCCTTGTGCGTTTCCATCGTACTGCGGAGAATGTTGTACTCCACGGCGCGCTGATCGAGATTCAATGCGTCCTGCTCCGCCTTCGCCCGCTGCAAATCGAGCTGCCGTTCCTCGGCCCGGGCCTTGTCACGTTGGTCCGCAAGGGCGGCCATGGCCGTAGCCACCTCCTGGTCCTCCAGCTTCTGCAGGGCTTCAATCGCCCGCTCGTTTTCCTCCATCAGCGGGTGACGGCGCCCGTATCGCTCGGACATGACGGCGCGCTTCCCCTTCAGGTCGGCAAGCCGGCGCGCAATATCGCCGAGCGTGTCGGCCCCAGTAATCGCGGCGATCTCCGCCGCACCGTCGCCACGCTTCAGGACCGTTTGGGCCTGGTCGAGTCGCGCCTCGATCCCCACGCGTGCGACTCGGGCGGCGGTCGCACTGGCATTCAAGGATTTCAGATTGTCGACAATGATGTTCTGATTGGCATCGAGTGAGACGAGATTGTATTTCGTCCGGTATGCTTGCAGCGCCCGCTCCGCCGTTTCGGATTTCTTACGGAGGTCCTCCGCTTGACCCCGCAAGAACACGAGAGACGCATCGGTGCTGCTCCGGCTGCGATCGGCTACGTATTCAATCGCCTGCTCGGCGAAACGATTGGCCAACAAGGCCGCGGCCTGCGGCCGCTCGCTCACGCCGGACACGACGATCAATGCCGTTCCCGCCGTCCGATGAAAGGTGATGGCATGGCGCACGATTCGCTCGAATTCGGCGGCCGGCAGGTGCGGGGCAGAATCTCCCGCGATGACCAGCCGCTCGGCGGGCGAGAACGATTGCACCACGCGCTTGAGCAGGTCCATCGTGCGCAATTGCTCGAGCAGCGTCGCGATCAGAACTTCATTCGAGGAATAGAAATTGCCGTCGATCCCCTCGAGCGAATGCGACCGCTCGCCGCGATCGACGTTCAGCGTCGCACGGGCCTCGTAAAGCTTTGGCTGGCGCATCTGCTGCCAGGCAACGAGAGTGCACACCACGGCGGTAATCGCGAGGGCGACAGGAAGATGCGATCGAAATACGACCAACAAGTGCCGCCAGTCGAAGGAGAACGCGGTCGCAGCGTCCGGCCGCGGTTTCGGCTTGGACGCCGGAGGATCTTTTTTGTCTGGCATGCCTGGTCTTAAAAAGTTCTTTCCGGCACGAATACGACGTCGCCGGGTTGCAGCATGAAAGGTGCGCTGTCTCCCGCTTTACCTTCGATGAATTTCTCCACATCGACCGTAAACGACTGCTCGCGGTCATGGTCGTCCTTCCGAGTCACGCGAACGGCCTCGCCATTCGCGATTCGCGTCAATCCCCCGGCGGAGGCAATCGCCTCCACGATCGACAACGATGTCGCCTCGGGCGGGAACGCCTGCTTGCCCTGTTTCGTCACCTGGCCGAGCACCATCACCTCCCGCGGGGCATATTCCACGATCGTGACCACAACCTCCGGCCGGACATAAATCTCCTCCTGCACGTAACGTTTCGTGATCAATCCCTGCGTCTCGGACACGGTCAGACCCGCCACCTTCACGGCACCGAGCATCGGTACATTGATTTCTCCCTGGCTGTCGACCCGGCGCTCGGCGTTGACATCGGATTCGCCGTTGACCGCAACCCGGACCAAATCGCGCGGAATGATCCGATAGCGGTCGGCGTCGGCCGGTGTCGACTCTGCGGCACGCACGATCGTGCCGATGCAGAACAACGCGACAAAACAAACCAAGAGGCGATTCATGTAGTCAACAAGGCCGACCGGGGCGGCTGCGAAGCAGGTCGAATCACCTTCCCCGGCCTCGGGCAACACTAGAACCGTGACGAGAGGCCGGCGCCGAAGGTAAACCGCGAGAAATGCGCGAGCTGCGCCTCGGAATAGTTGTCGCTCGAGGAAGCGTTGTCCCGATAGGTGCTGAAAATCTCGAGTGTCGTCGCGTCGTTCACCTGATAAGTCAGACGGGCACGCGCCGCCGGACCCGAGTCGGTGCGGCTGCCCGTCCCGCCGAGGGAGAGATAGTTCGAACGCTCAAATCCGGCCGCCGCCTGCAGTGTGAGCTTCTCGGCGAGCAGATCATTGACCGAAAGGAACAAACCAAGCGCCCGCACCGATTGATCGATCGCACTCACGCTGAAGTCCTGGGTAGCCTCGAGGCTCCAGGAGCGCTTCTCAGTTTCCGTCCAGGTCGCCCGCGAATCGGAGTACAAGGTCGTGGTGCGGGCATGCGATCCCGTACGAAACTGCCGCTGCACGACACCAATCGTCGTGTCCGCGGTGACCTTGGGCGCAATCTCGCCCTCGGCTCCGATCGTATAGCGAATGTCGGCGCCGCGTATGCCCGGCAGATGCACATCGGGATTGGCGTCGGCCCAGTTCTCACCGCCGGCCAACCCCGCCAACAGCTTCAACTTCGGTGAATAGAAATCCACCGCGTTGATCGCAATGGTGTAACCGTGCGTGTCGCTGAAGCCAGGCGAGATGTAGTTCGAATCGGCATAGGAACCGATCAGGCGAAATCCGAGCTTTTCCGTTGGCAGGTACTGGATACGGCCCCCGAAGAGCGTATCGTCCGACCTTATGCGGGTATTGGCCGCAGCGTTTGCCACCGTGCGCCGATGCAGGCTGAAATCAGCGTGCGCCTCGGTCTTGTCGCTATCGCTGTAACCGAGCTGAGCGTCAAGGTAGGGGTCGATCGAATCCTGTTTCTTGTTGTGGACGAATTCGTTCGCGATCGCCCCGCCGCCTGCGTTCAGCGTCGTTATTCCGGCATCGCGAACGTAATGGAGATCGCCGGATTCAGAAAAGATCCAGTCGGAAAAGCTCGGAGGCTTGCTCGCGT
>DASZYH010000024.1:0-4143 GCA_035545515.1 Opitutaceae bacterium | reverse complement strand
GGCGAAGCGGGCGTGATGTAGTCCGCCCGAGGCCCCCGCCTCGGGCGGAGGAGTTGGGAGTTGGAGGTTGGGAGTTGGTCATGCGCCACGCCCGATTGATCAGGCGCTCGGTTCGCCCCGTGGCCACGAGCGCCAGCGCGTGGAAGTTCGAGGACTGCGTGGCTGCGAGCGTGAGCGAGTGGTCCCAACTTCCGTGGCAGCGAGCGTAATCGCGTGGCGCCGGCTTGCGTGGCCACGAGCGCCAGCGAGCGGCCCCTGCCGACGTCACCCCGACCCGTCCGCCAAAGCTTCGGCGACCTCGGAGCGTGAACAAACGACCTCGTCCGCCCTCCGCCATCGGATTGTCCGTCCCTCCGCCCTCCCTCGCTCGTCACCACTCCCCAACTACGAATTACCAACTACTAAATACCAATTACCAACCACCAACTCCCAATTCCACTACCAGCTCCCAATCCCCCCTCAATTCTCCCCATCCTCACTCGCCTGCGCCGTGATCGCGCGCAGCGTCGCCGCGTTTTCCTTCAACTGACGCGCGTTCGACACCTGCACCTCCGCCTGCGTCCGCAGATCGGCCCGCGCCTCCTCCGTCAAGTCAGGCAGGTGCTGGCTGAGCAGCTCCGCCTTGGCCCCGTTGTCACTCAGCAGTGCCGCGGTGACATCGCACATCGCCGCAATCGAATCCAATGCGAGCTTCTCGTATTTCGTCATGGGACATATCGAGTAGCCCCAATTGCGCCGGGCACAAACAGCTTTTTGCGCCGCACCCTCTCTCGACCCGCGCCCTCGCCTCCGCCGCTCTCAACGGCTTGTCACGTATTACGTGACAACTTTTCACCCCTGCTCCCTCGGGTTTGTCACGTATTACGTGACAAACGAGAGAGCCGCTTTCTTCGCGTTTCGGAGCGTATTTTGTCTCCTGTGCCCGAAGTTCGCGTTCTCGGTCCAACTCCGCTTCGGCAGAATCGACCGCGATGGTTTGTCACGTAATCCGTGACAAACCCGAAATCACCGCTGCGGCCCATGTCATGGATTCCGCACCATGGGCCCGAGCAGATGCTGCCGAAGGTCGCCCCGGAGGCCGCTCGCGGCCTGCCCGAGCAGAGTCGGCGGGTGCAGACGGTGGGGCGTCGGTTTTTGCGCGCGGCGGGGAGGCGGCTAGCGCGTCGCGTTTTCGACGTGCTCAGCGGCATTGTGCGTGTCCGCGCGCACGCCGGCGGCGGTGTTGGCGCAACCAGCCGTGAACAGGCCGGCGATGCCAAAGGCGAGAACGACCAGGAGGAAGGGGCGGTAAGTTTTCATCGCCCCGATCATCCCATGCCGCCCGCTTCGCCGGCCATGGGGTGTATCCTGCCATGCGGCGGGTTTACTTGCAGTAATTGCGCATCTGAATCGGGCGATACTCGGCCGCGCATGTCAGGTGGAACACGATGTCGCCATCGCGTCGATCGTCCCACGCCAGGCAATCGACTGAGTCGGCCAGCGACGCCGGCAGTGCGGCGACCGGACCTGGGCTAAGCCGGAACGATTCAGCTGAACCACAGATCAACACCTATGGACACAGATGCGGAGGCGCCTGATGCGTAGGCCGCCCGCTTGCGGGCGCTGATTTCTTGTGAGCGTGTTCATGGCACATGAAGCAGTGCTCAAAAACACAATCGATCAGCCAGCCCTCTGGTCCTCTGAATTTGTCAATTCGTGCCCATCGGTGGTTTCTCCACTGAATCGTTCCGGCTGAGAGCACCGCGATGTGGACACCGCGTTCCACCTCGGCGTCCGCGATCCCCTACACCACGCCGCCGTTGGCGCGGATCGTCTGCCCGTTCACCCACTCCGCATCGGCGCGGACCAGAAAGCCGACGACGCCCGCGATGTCGACCGGCGCCCCGAGGCGTTCGAGCGGCGGCGCCTTGGTGAAATTCGCGACCTGCTCCGCCGACTTGCCCTCGAGAAAAAGATCCGTCGCCGTCGGCCCCGGGGCGACGCAGTTGACGGTGATTTTTCGCCCGCGCAGTTCCTTCGCCAGGATCCGCGTGAAGGCCTCCACGGCCGCCTTCGTGCCCGTGTAGATTGAATATCCCGGCTGCGACAGCCCCACCAGGCTGCTGGACAACGTGATGATCCGACCGCCAGCGCGCACGCGCTTCGCCGCGAGCCGGAGCACGTTGAACGTCCCCTTCAGGTTCACGCCGATAATCCGGTCGAACAGCGCGTCGTCGGTATCGACGAGCGAGACGAGTCCCGGCTGGATCACGCCGGCATTGCTGACCACGACGTCGATTCCGCCGAACTGGCGTTCGGCGGCGTCGAACAACGCGGCAACCTCCGCAGGCGCCGCGACATTGGCCTGAACCGCGACCGCCTCGCCGCCGCGACCGCGGATCGCGGCCACGACCTTCTCGGCGTCGGCGGCCCGGCCGGCGTAATTCACGACGACCGCAAAGCCATCGGCGGCCAGCCGCTCGGCGATCGCCGCACCAATGCCGCGGGAGGCACCGGTCACGAGGGCAACTTTGCGGCCCTCGCGGGCCGGGCTGGAGGTTGAGGCGGAGGCGGCGGAGGAATTCATCGACCGAACCGTAGAAATCCGGCCCTCCCCCGCAACCTCGCCCGGCAGAATTCGCGGACGCGCGTAGCGGCTCAGCGCGGCGCCGGCACCTCTCCGGGCGTCACCGTCAATTCCAGCAGCTCCACGCCACGCAGGATCCGCAGCTCGACCGTCTGGCCGATCCGATCGCCGGTCAGGAGCGTGTGCAGCGCCTCGATCCGCGGCGTCGCAGCGCCCGCCAGGCCGACGATGATGTCGCCTTCGCGGATGCCGGCCTGGCCGGCCGGGCTTCCGGCGTCCACGCTCCTCACCAGCACCCCGGTGCCCCGGTCGAGCCGGTAGCTCAGCACGAGCTTCCGCAGCAGCGGCACGGTCTGGCCGGCCAGTCCGAGGTAGCTGCGCCGGACCCGCCCTTCCTTAATCAGCCAGCCGGCGACCCAGCGGGCGATGTCGCTCGCGATCGCGAAACAGATTCCCTGCGCCGGCCGGATGATCGCCGTGTTCACGCCGATCACCCGCCCGTGCGTGTCGACCAACGGACCGCCCGAGTTACCCGGATTCAGCGCGGCGTCGGTCTGGATGATGTTGTCGATCGAGCGCCCCGATTGCGCGCGCAGCGAACGCCCCAGCGCGCTGACGATGCCCGCGGTCACGGTCTGCTGGAAACCCATCGGGCTGCCGATGGCGATCGCGATCTGCCCCGCCCGCACCCGGGCCGACTCAGCCAGTTCGAGATGCGGCACGTCGGTGACGGCCACGCGAACGACCGCGAGGTCCGTGTCCGGATCCTCCCCGACGAGGAACGCCGTCGATCGACGCCCGTCCGCGAGCGCCACGCGGATCTCCCGCGCACCATGCACGACGTGGCTGTTCGTGAGCGCATAACCGTCCGGCGAAATGAAGAACCCCGAACCGCTGCCGAGCGGCGCGTCGTTTCCGACCACCTCGAGATGAATGACCGCCGGTCCGGCGCGTTCGACGGCGGCGGCAACCGATTCCGAATAGGCATCGAGCAAGCCCGCGTCCGCCGCACCTCCTGGCTGGACTGCGACATCCGCGACCCCGACCTGCCGTGGTGAGAGCGTCAGTTGAGCAACCATGATGCGCGCACGGTGCGCACGCCGCCCCAATTCGCAAATCGGCCGCCTGCGGCTGAGCCGCGGCGCGGAGGAATTGGAAATTGGGAGTTCGGAGTTCGGACGGGACAGAGGTGGCGCTCATCTCGTACCTGTGTGCGGAAGCAAGCCGACGCCTAAAATTCTCGATTTTCGTTTTCCCCACCTCGTAGCGACGAGCGAGAGCAAGCCGATGAATTCTCGACCGTCCGATCCTCGCAATGCGCTTTCGAGTAATTCGTAGTTGGTAATGAGTAGTTGGCGCCTGGCCCGAAGCGGCGACTCGTCCGCCGAAGCTTCAGCGCGCACACCCCCGCCGACGTCGCTCAAGCCCGATCGGCGCAACGCGATGAGGACTGTATGGACCGGACACATGGGTAACGTGCGTTCGGAGACATGGGTAATATGGGGCCATGCCCTGGCGGATCTACGATCTCATGTCACAGCGTCTGGAGTTTGTCTTGTTGGCGCAGCAAGAAGGGA
>DASZYH010000023.1:0-2135 GCA_035545515.1 Opitutaceae bacterium | reverse complement strand
CGTGGACCTAGCGGTGTAGTAGTTCTTACTTCTGAAAACGGATCGCGATCCACTGCACGTCCTGAGGCAGCTGCTTCGAGGAATTGCGGTTGGACGTCCGCGAATTCGCGTTCGGGGCGACCTGCAACTGGTTCGGCGACGGCAGCTGAATCGGCTCGAGCTGCAGGTGATTCATCCAGAGGAACTGCGGATCGGTCTGGCGGGCGGCGATCGCCAGCGCCTGCGCCTGGGCGTTGCGGCTGAGCGAAAGCGCGGCATTGGCGCGATCCTCGGCGTCGTTGCGAGCCAGGGCTGCCGTGGCGATCGCCTCGGACTGCCCGGAGACCGGCAGGAGTTCCGCCTTCACCGGGGCCGGGGTGGTCTGGACCACCGCGTTGCCCGGGACCGCCACCGGTGTCACTTGATTTCGGCGGAGGCCGAAGACGGCCACCACGCAGGCCGCGGCGGCAGCCACGGCGCCGCCGAGATAGTACCGGCGACGATTCGATCGGGAGACGTGAGCCTGCTCGAATGCGACGATCTTTCGATCCGCGCCGGCGACCTCGGTGGTGAAGTCTTCCGCGAGCATCCGGCACGCCTTCTGCATCCGGCAGTAGTCCTGGTAAACACGATGGCGCGACGGGCTCCCCTGCACCTCCGCCTCCAGGCGCGCCGCATCGGCCGCGGAAATCTCGTGGTCCAGATAGAGGTTCAGCAGTTCAATAAACTCCGAGTCTTTCATTTGAAGTCCTCGCCAAGTTTGCCGCGCAGGCTTTCGCGAGCACGGGCAATCCGGCTTTTTACGGTTCCGACGGAGATGCCGAGGATGGCGGCGATCTCCTCATACGATAGGTTCTTGATGTTCCGCAAGACGAGGATCTCGCGGTGCTTGGCGCTGAGCCGTTCCATGCCTTTGCCGATCCGGGCGACAAATTCCTCCGTTACGGTGATATCGTCAGGTGACTCGACTTCGGCAGGGATGACTTCAGCGAGGGTCATGTCGTTCTCTGGACCAACCGGAGCATCGATGGAAACAGATTGGTCACGTTTCCGCCGCCACCAATACCAGTACCGGTTCCGGGCAAGATTCGTCGCGATCTGGTACAGCCAGGTCGAAAACGCCGAATCACCCCGAAAATTGGCCAACCCGCGATGTGCGCGGATGAACGCGTCCTGGGTGACCTCCTCGGCATCCTGCGAATTGCGCAAGAGCTGGTGCACCATCGAATAGATCCGATCCCAGTAGCGCGAAACCATCTCGTCGAAAGCAGACTGGTCGCCGTTTTTGAAACGATCAACAAGCAGGCGGTCGAGCGCAACTTCCTGGGCTTTGGCGGACATACGTTCAGCCTCGCTGTGATGGGTGTATTTTTGAATTGTTCCCACGATCTTTCGAAGAGGCTGCAGTCAATAGGTCGGCGACCGCGTCCGTCAATGACGGCACCGTACCTATCGGGGGAGAAAATTCTTGCAAACCCTCAGCGCGGAAACCCATTTTCGCCCGACATTTTGGTCAGTTGGGTCGATAGCTCAATGGTAGAGCAGCGTCCTTTTAAGTCGTTGGTTCAGGGTTCGAATCCCTGTCGACCCACCAACCGAAATCTTTTCTCCTCCGGCTTTAATGAAGCGCCTCGTCATCATCGAAGACCAAACCGCCATCCGCGAAATGCTCGCGGAAATCCTGCGGCTTGACCCGAATTATCAACTCGTGGGCGAGGCGGGCGACGGCCAGACGGCGTTGACGCTCTGCCTCGAGTCGCAACCGGACGTCTGCGTGCTGGATGCGAAGCTGCCGGGACTGAACGGCGTCGATATCCTCCGGCGGTTGAGCAAGAAACTCCCGCAAATGCGCGTACTGGTTTTTTCCGGACACGAGAATCCGGTGCTGGTCCGGGAGATGCTCGAAGCCGGCGCCCACGGATTCGTCGAGAAGACGGCGGGGTTGTTCGAATTCAAGAAGGGCCTCGAGACGGTCGCGAATGGTGGCACGTATTTCGGGCCGGCGGTGGCGGCGCTCCTGCGCAATGTCGTGGCCAATCCCGCCACCAGCAACGCGCCGGACTTCCTGACGGACCGCGAGCGCGAGATCCTGCAATTGGTCGCCGAGAGCAACAGCACGAAGGAGATCGCCGCCAAGCTGGGTATTAGCGTGAAAA
>DASZYH010000022.1:0-7401 GCA_035545515.1 Opitutaceae bacterium | reverse complement strand
CCCGAGAAGCCGAACCCGCGTGGATTCCTGCGCAGCACGGCTGATTCGGCCGCCGAAATCCTCCCTCTCCATGCGACCGATCCATTGTCGCCCAGCGCCGTGGAAGCATACTTCCATCTGCACTATTGGCGCCACGAGGACCAGACCGATGCCAACCGCATCCTCGAGTGCTTCCCGCCCGTGCAGAATGAAGCCTCTCTTCTCGGACTCCGGTTCAAGGACTGCGGTGAGCGCTTCCGATTCATCGAGTCCGCCTACCAGTCCGTCCTCGTCCCCTACGGCCCCGGACGGGAATTGATTGCCGAACTTCGCGCGACCTTCGACCCGGCCGGCCAACGCCGCCTCGCTCGCCGGCTCCAGCGTTACGTCGTCCAGATTCCCGAAGCCGTCGCACTCGCCCATCGCGGCCGCGGACTCACGCTGCTGCACGACCACTTCCTCGTGCTCGACGACGATCTGGCCTACTCGGACGAACTTGGGCTCCAGCTCTCCGACGACCGCATTTACGACCCCGAGAAACTCACCGCTTGACCATGTCCTACGGAATCCGCCTCCACGTCACGGGCGACTACGCCCTCTTCACCCGGCCCGAAATGAAGGCCGAGCGCGTCTCCTACGATGTCATGACCCCGTCTGCCGCGCGCGGCGTACTCGAGGCGATTTATTGGAAGCCGCAGATCCGCTGGGTCATCGATCGCATCCACGTGTTGCGGCCGATCGGTTTCACCTCCGTCCGCCGCAACGAGGTTGCCTCGAAAATTCCCGTCGGCCCCGCCCGGACCGCGATGAGAGCCGGGTCGGGCAACCTCGGCCTTGCCATCGAAGAGGACCGCCAGCAGCGCGCCTCCCTGATCCTGCGGGATGTCGGCTATGTGATCGAAGCGCACTTCGATATTCTCGACCGTCGCTTCGAGCGCAACGGGCTCGAGCTTCCGGTGAACGCCTGCGAGGGCAAGCATCTCGACATGTTCACGCGGCGCGCCCGGGCGGGACAATGCTTCCAGCAACCGTACTTCGGCTGCCGCGAATTTCCCGCCCGCTTCACCCTGCTGGAAACCACCGATCCGCTGCCCGAGAGCACGCTGCCCGCTGCGGATCGCAACCGGAACCTCGGCTACATGCTCCACGACCTCGTTTTCGACCAGGACGCGAAGACGAAGGCCGTGCGTTCCGCCACACCGCGCTTCTTCCCCGCCGAACTGAAGGACGGCGTCCTTCACGTGCCTCCCTTTCATCAAACCCGCAGCTGATCACCGCCATGTCCGTCCCGGAATCCTCCCCGCTTCGCGCGCTCAACCAGCTCTACGAACGCCTCGCTGGCGACGAACGCTACCACATTGCCCGGCCGGGCTATAGTGCGCAGAGAGTGAGCTTTTGCCTCGTGCTGAATCCCGACGGATCGCTCGCAGCCATTCAGGACGAACGGGACACCGCCGGAAAGAAACCGGTCCCGCGACAGCTCACACTCCCTGGTCAGGCTAAACCGCCCGGCCAGGGGTTGAATCCGGGTTTCCTCTGGGACAACAGCGCGTATCTCCTCGGCTACAAGGCCGCCGACGAGAAGCCCGAGCGGACCGCAAAGTCGTTTGCCGCGTTCCGCGAACGCCACCTCAACCTTGCTGCAGCGGAGCCGACACTTGCCGCGGACCCCGGCTTTGCCGCCGTCTGCGACTTCGTGCGGGACTGGACCGCCGCGCGAGCCGCAGCCTTCAAGACGCAACTCGACGACTTCGCGGGCATGGGCTTCGGTGTCTTCCGGATGACCGGCGAGAACGGGTACGTTCACGATCGCGCCGCCGTCACGACATACTGGGAACGAATCCAATCAGCCCCCGATTCCGGGTCCTCGCGCGGACAATGTCTGATCACCGGCGAGCCAGAACAGCCGCTTGCCCAGCTCATCGAACCTGCGATCAAAGGCGTGCGGGATGCTCAATCCGGCGGGGCCAAAATAGTATCCTTCAATTGCGATTCGTTCACTTCTTACGGCAAGGAACAGGCGCTCAATTCACCCATTTCCCAGACTGCTGCTTTCCGTCACGCCACCGCTTTGAATGCCTTGCTGGCCGGTCCGCAATCGCACCTTCATCGAATTCAGATTGGCGATGCCACGACGGTGTTCTGGACCGAGCGGCCGACCACCACGGAGAGTTTCCTGGCGGAGTTTCTCGAGGGTCGCACCCCTGAAGACGAACCTGGGGCACAAGACGAGCCTTTGCGGGCCCGGCTCCAAACCTTCCTTGGCGTCTTGCGGGACGGGGGAGGTCGGGGGCTCGACGGCCTCGGCGACGCAGGTGATACGCCATTTTATGTGCTCGGACTTTCGCCCAACGCCGCACGCATTTCCATCCGCTTTTGGCACGCAAGCTCGCTCGCCGATTTCGTCCGCAGCCTGGGTGCACATTTCCGAGACCTTCGGCTCGTGAGGAGTTTTCCCGCGCGGGAACCGGAGTTTCCGCCCGCGTGGCTGCTGCTTCGCCAAACGGCGCGCGAATCCAAGGACATCGCGCCGTTGCTCGCGGGACCCTTCCTTCGCGCGATCATCACGGAAGGCCCGTACCCACCGATGCTCGCCAGCGCAGTCGTGAGACGCATCCGCGCCGACCGCGAGGTCGGCTATCTGCGCTGTTCCATTCTCAAGGCCTTCCTCAACCGCAATCATCAACTCGATCTTCCTATGAGCCTCGACGTCGCCCGATCCGAGCCTGCCTACCGACTTGGCCGGCTCTTTGCCGCCCTCGAAAAAACCCAGGAGGATGCACTCCCGGGTCTCAACGCCACCATACGCGACCGATTCTATAGCAGCGCGTCGGCAACCCCCGCGGTCGTCTTTCCGCGACTGCTCCGCACGTATCAGCATCACCTCAGCAAGGCCGCCGCCGAGCGCGGCCTCGGGTTGAAGATCAATCGCGAGCGCCTTGTTCAGGAAATCTGCGCGGGGCTGTCCGAGATGCCCGCCCACCTCAGCCTCGAAGGCCAGAGCCTGTTCGCTCTCGGGTACTACCACCAGCGCCAGGCCTTCTACGCCAAATCGGAGGCCGAAGCCCAACCGGCCGCCTGAACCCACCGAATCGACCGCTTCAACGTTCAACTCTCAACCGCCAACTCACTCGCTCCATGAACCATCGTTACGACTTCGTCTTCCTTTTCGACGCCCAGGACAGCAACCCCAACGGCGACCCCGACGCCGGCAATCTTCCGCGCGTCGACCCCGAGACTGGTCACGGCCTCGTGACCGACGTCTGCCTCAAGCGCAAGATCCGCAACTTCGTCCAGCTCACGAAAGCGGATTTGCCCGGCTATGAAATCTACGTCCGCGAAAAGGCCGTGCTGAACCAGCAGCATCAGCGCGCCTACACCGCAAGGAGCCTGGACCCGAAAAAGGCCAAGGCGCCCGATGTTGAGTCGGTGCGGCAATGGATGTGCGAGAACTTCTTCGATATCCGGACCTTCGGCGCGGTGATGAGCACCGACGTCAACTGCGGCCAGGTGCGCGGGCCGGTGCAACTCACGTTCGCGCGAAGCATATCCCCAATCGTGTCGCTGGAACATGCCGTCACCCGCTGCGCGGTGACCACGGACCGTGAGGCGGAGAAACAGGACGGCGACAATCGGACGATGGGCCGCAAATTCACGATTCCTTATGGCCTCTATCGCGCCCATGGCTTCATCAACCCGTTCCTGGCCGACGCCGCCAGAAAAGGAACCGGCTTCAGCGAAGACGATCTCGCCGTTTTCAGAACCGCGATCGGCCAGATGTTCGAGTTCGACCGCTCCGCCGCCCGCGGTCTGATGGGTGCAAAACGCTGCATCGCCTTCAAGCACGCGACCGCGCTCGGCTCCGCCCCGGCGCACAAGCTGTTCGAGTCCGTCACGGTGGAAAAGAAGCCCGGCGTCGAGGCGCCGCGCGCCTATGCCGATTACGACGTGAGGATCGACAGCTCCGCGATCCCCCCGGGCGTTACCGTCGAGGAATGGATCTGAGGGTGCGTTTGTTTTGCCAGATTCCATGCCCGCCGAGATTGTTTCCTTCCCGCTCTCGGCGCTCCAGCACTACGCGTTTTGCCCGCGTCAATGCGCGCTTATTCACGTTGAACGGCTCTGGGCAGAAAACGTGCTCACGGCGGAGGGGCGCGTGCTGCACGAACGCGCCCATGAGCTGGGCACCGAATCACGCCGTGATCTTCGGGTCGCCCGGGGCCTTCCACTCGAATCGTCCTCGTTGGGCCTCCACGGCGTGGCCGATATTGTTGAATTCCACCGTCAGAGCGACGGCTCGTGGCAGCCGTTCCCGGTCGAGTACAAACGCGGCCGGCCCAAGCATGAACCGATCGACGCCGTCCAGCTCTGTGCGCAGGCGATCTGCCTGGAGGAGATGCTGGGCGCCCGTGTCCCCACGGGTGCTCTCTTCTATGGCAAGGTACACCGGCGGCACGACGTCCTCTTCGACGAGGCTCTGCGCTCCGAAACGCAGCGTCTCGCCACCGAGATCCACACCCTGCTCAGGGCCGGCCGGCCTCCTCCGGCGATTTACGCCGCGCGTTGCCATTCGTGTTCACTCTTCGATCTGTGTCAGCCGCGCATCGGTCCAACCGGCGCAGCGGACTACGTCACCAGGCTCTTGAATTCGCTCGGCTAAGCCCGTTCGCAGGATTTTGGCCCGCTCCCACGTCCTATTACCGCAATGCGCCGGCTGCTGAACACACTCTACGTCACGAGCCAGGGAGCCTACCTGCGCAAGGAGGGCGATACCGTTGTCGTGGAGGTCGAGCAGAAGACCCGCCTTCGCCTCCCGCTCCTGAATCTGGGCGGAATCGTGTGCTTCGGCAACGTGCTCGTGAGTCCATTTCTGCTTGGCGCCTGCGCCGACGCGGGCGTGGCGGTTTCGTTTCTCACGGAAAATGGCCGGCATCTGGCGGATGTCGTCGGAGCGCCGTCGGGGAACGTGCTGCTCCGCCGCGCGCAATATCGCCGGGCGGACGACGCCGCGGGCAGTGCGGCGCTCGCACGTTCCTTAATCGCCGGAAAAATCAGCAATGCTCGAAGTATCCTCCGCCGCGCTGCCCGGGAATCCGCCGGACCGGCACCGGAACTCGACCGGGCCGCCGACGACCTGACCCACCGACTGCGTGGCCTCACGGACGCAAAGGAGCTCGACGTAATTCGCGGAATAGAGGGCGAATCCGCCGCTCTCTACTTCGGTGTTTTTGCACAGATGATCGTGCAGCAACAGGTGGATTTCCCCTTCGGTGATCGCAATCGCCGGCCCCCGCGCGATCCGGTCAACGCCCTGCTCTCGTATCTCTACACCCTGCTCCGCTTCGACGTCGCCGGAGCGCTGGCGGCGCATGGACTCGATCCGGCAGTCGGCTTCCTTCATCGCGATCGACCGGGCCGCGAAGGGCTCGCTCTCGATGTGATGGAGGAATTTCGCGCTCCGCTGGCGGATCGCCTCGCCATCACCCTCGTCAACCGGCAGCAGATTCGGCGTTCCCATTTCGAAACGCTCGAAAATGGCGCCGTGTTGCTCACGGAAGCCGGCCGGCGCGAGGTTCTCACCGCCTGGCAGAAGCGGAAACAAGAAGAAATCGAGCATCCGTTCCTGAATGAAAAGATCGCCGTCGGATTGCTCCCACACGCGCAGGCGCTGCTACTGGCACGGCACCTTCGCGGCGATCTCGATGGGTACCCACCGTTTGTGTGGCGCTGAACGCCGATGTTGGTGCTCGTCAGCTATGATGTTTCCACCACCACGCCGGCCGGCCGGCGGCGCCTGCGGCACGTGGCGCGCGCCTGCCTCAATCACGGCCAACGCGTCCAGAACTCGGTTTTCGAGTGCCTCCTGGCCAACGATCAGTGGGTGGCCTTTCGCGCCGAGCTGCTGACGATTGCTGATCTCGAACACGACAGCCTACGGTTCTATTTTTTGGGCAACGAGTGGCAGCGCCGGGTGGAGCACCACGGCACCAAGCCTTCGATCGATCCAGAAGGCCCGTTGCTCGTGTGACGCCCGGCCCAATTCTCGGCCGCGGACGTGCGCGGAACACGGCTCCGGGAGAACATTCGCGAATTGGGTAACCGATCGGCGCGGGCCAGTTTGCATGACGGCGCCCTGATTCGAAAACCGATGCGGGAGTCGAAATCGGAGAGATTCGCGAAAGAGGTTCTTTGACATGGTCGATCACAGTGACTTCCGATGAGCCTGTCGCGCCCCTCGCGGGCGCGCGGATTGAAACCTCTGTGCCGAGGTGCAAGGCCTGCGCGCGCACGTCGCGCCCCTCGCGGGCGCGCGGATTGAAACTTCGCGTAGTCATACGCGGCCTGAACGACGATGGAGGGTCGCGCCCCTCGCGGGCGCGCGGATTGAAACTGGCGCAGCGGCGATCAGGCGCGCGTTGGCCAAAGTCGCGCCCCTCGCGGGCGCGCGGATTGAAACCGTGTCGATCGTCAGGGTGAATTCAGGCGAACCGCTTGTCGCGCCCCTCGCGGGCGCGCGGATTGAAACATTCTTGCCGGCCGACAGGTCCTGGCGCGTCAGGTCGCGCCCCTCGCGGGCGCGCGGATTGAAACGAACAGTACTATCAAATCCCTTATAACGCTGGGTCGCGCCCCTCGCGGGCGCGCGGATTGAAACTTGTCCACCGGCTTCCCGCCCTTTGCCTTGCTGTCGCGCCCCTCGCGGGCGCGCGGATTGAAACTCCGTCTCGCTGAAACTCGGCGGCGTACCGCAGGTCGCGCCCCTCGCGGGCGCGCGGATTGAAACCAGTTCGCGACCGGAATCGTGCTCGACAACCTGAAGGTCGCGCCCCTCGCGGGCGCGCGGATTGAAACGAATCGAGAAGAAGCGTTATTCCGAACTCGAGGTCGCGCCCCTCGCGGGCGCGCGGATTGAAACAAGTTCAATGATTTCATTCAGGCGATTCACCGCGTCGCGCCCCTCGCGGGCGCGCGGATTGAAACAGTATCCCTGCGTCGGAGAAGTCGTCGAGGCGCCAAGTCGCGCCCCTCGCGGGCGCGCGGATTGAAACGCGTCGAACCACTGAAGGACGAGCCGGGCGAACAATGTCGCGCCCCTCGCGGGCGCGCGGATTGAAACCGTTACGCTGCGCTACACGAAACGGCCAGCTCACGGTCGCGCCCCTCGCGGGCGCGCGGATTGAAACTGACGGCGCCACGTCTGGTAGTCCGCGACGGACTCGGTCGCGCCCCTCGCGGGCGCGCGGATTGAAACGCCCGCAAGATGGGCGACAAGTTCGTCGCTCGCGTCGCGCCCCTCGCGGGCGCGCGGATTGAAACGCTGTGCCGTCAAACAAAAAGTGTGCGTCCGACCAGTCGCGCCCCTCGCGGGCGCGCGGATTGAAACTTCATCGATCCGCGCGAGCTGGTCCTGCATCGCCTGCA
>DASZYH010000021.1:0-3056 GCA_035545515.1 Opitutaceae bacterium | reverse complement strand
CCCGCCCGCGCGGCAAGTGTAAGGCGGGCGTCAAGGGTCGGCCTCACTTGTGGCCTTACTCCCTTGACCCCCGCCTTACCATGCCGCGACTATGGGCTGGGCGGAATTTCGGTTGGTTTCATCAGCAACAAATGTCGCTGTCCGCGAGGCCGGCGCGTTACGCCTTTGTCGTCCGCGTTGCTCGTCACGTTTGCCGATGGTCCCTTCCACGGATTCACGGACGTTTGCGCGGGCGGCCGGCGCGCATGTCGCGACGAATGTTATGACGGGCGCAAAACCGGCGAATATCCTTCGTGCTGACGTTCACACCCAACGCGGCGGGTCGGTCAAAAGGGGTCAAACTTTGCAGGGTCGGTCAAAAGGGGTCAAACTTTGCACCTTGCACTTCTGTGGGGAGGAAGGGGCGAGTTGGTTTGTGAAGGCGCGCTGGTGTGTGCGTTTCGGATGTTAGGCCAAGAGCGGGAGCGATGCTCCGGGCATAAAGGCATTCGGCGGCAGTAGGGGAACGCTGCAAGCGATCCCCTTTTTCATCGAGCACCAGGATTGGTGCGAGCGCGGCAAGTTGAACTTCGTCACCTCGCCACACGTTCGGCTTGCGAGGTCGTAGCTCTGACCGTCGGCGGTTCGAAAAGGATGACCCGCCATCCGTAGCCTGAACGCCTGCGAGCATTTGGCCCTCCTTCGCTGAAGCTTCCGCCTTCGCCCAGCCTACGGCGGACAAGTCTTCGGCATCCTTCGCTCTCGCTGCGCTCAGCGAAGGATGGTGCCCAAGGGGGGACTCGAACCCCCATGCGGTTAAGCACAGGCTTCTGAGACCTGCGTGTCTACCAATTCCACCACCTGGGCAATCTGCGGACCGAAGAACACACACGGCCCCGCTGGCGCGCGCAAGAAGTTTTTGCAGCCCCTGCAATCCCCGCGGAAGAACCGCGCCCACGACAACTTATCCCTGTCACCAACCAGCCCGTGAAGGCCGATCCTTCGCGCAAATCGAAAATGACGTCCGCGCATCAGGGACGCCGAGCAGCCGCGCCAGGGCGCCCGACCGCCTCAGACGGTGCCGGCTCGTTGTGATCTCGCGCGCGGTCATTTCACGCCTCGCCGGGTCTGCCGTGACGCGTTTTTCCCGACCCGTCACCGTCGGTCGACTCGCTCGGTTGAATCCGTTCACCCCGGGCAAAACCGGTCGGCTCAGATTCGTCGGGGCGACGATGACCTTCCGGTTCTGGCGTTGAACCAACGCCTCGACCTTGCCAGTCGAGGCGATTACTCGAGCGTGCTGGGGATGTCCTGCGATGTCGCATCGTGAGAGTTCCTGTGTCGTCTCGACGTAAAGCGCGCACGACGCGGACAGTGCCAGGAGTCAGCATTGCGGTCCGACGCTGCTCATCGTGGAGATCGCTTCGACTCACCCGCCCGCCCGCACGCATCGAAGGTGTCCAGGAAGGCCGGACTCACTTCCGATCGCCCGGCACCACCCTCATCGCGCACGCGGAGCTCGCAAAAGTCGCTGATCTCTCACGTGGAGAATTTGTTCGCATCCGGCGTGGTGCAGAGTGAAGGTGCACCGCACGCCGATTCGAGATGGTCGCGGAGATTCAGTCACGCGCGACCGAAACCGGGCGCTGCGTGTCGTCGAGCGCTCCATGCGTTCGGCGCCGGGAAACACAACCAAGGATCAACATGCCCAAAACCAAAACATCGAAATCGAAGGTCAAAAAAGCAGCGCGCAAGAGCCCGCAGAAGAAACGCTCGGCCAAGCCGGCGACAAAGGGCCGCCGCTGATCGATCCCGGTCCCGCGTCCCGCGGGCACCGGGTTTCGGTTTCTCGAGCGAAGCATTTCGGTGCTTCGCTCTTTTTGTGTCCATTCGCCACGGCCCTCACGCCGGCCGGTCAATTCGCGCCCGGCGTCGGATGTTCCGAGCGACTAACTTAGCGCTGGTTGGGCGTGGCCGCCGGAGGAGTGAGGGCGAGGTGCGCGACCGCCGCTCCCGGGAGACAAAACCACGGCGGTCACGCCGAAGCGGACGGCGTGATCGCGCGCATTAGTCCAGCACTCATCCCGGCTGGTACGAATGCTGCAGTGGCGGCCGGACAACTCCCCGCCTGTTCCCGGCCGGAGTCGCTCCCGCATGCCGCCCAATGGTGATCATCCCGAGGTCCTTGTGATCGACGGCGACAAGCCGATGCGGCACCTGCTTCGGCTGATTCTGGAGGATGCCGGGTATCTCGTCCGCGAAAGCACGGAAGGCCGCGCCGGGGTCATCGCCGCCGCGCATCATAAACCGATCGCCGTGATGCTCGACCTGCGGTTGCCGGACATGCCGGGGCTCCAGGTGCTGCAGCGCCTGCGCGAGTGGTCCTCCGTGCCGGTGCTGGTCGTGTCCGGCCTCGCGGAGGAGAAATCCAAGATCGAAGCGCTCGACGCGGGAGCCGACGATTATCTGACCAAGCCTTTTGGCGCCGGCGAACTGCTGGCGCGACTGCGCGCGCTGCTGCGGCGAAACGCGCCAGCCGATGTGCCCGACCCGATCCGGTTCGGCGACATCGAGGTGGACCGGGTTTACCGCCGCGTCCGCAAGGCCGGCGAAATCGTGCGCCTGACCACGCACGAGTACGCCCTGCTGCACCTCCTCGTCGAGCACCGCGGCAAGGTGCTCGCGCACGCCGAAATCCTGCGCGCGATCTGGGGGCCAAACGCGGCGACGAAGACGCATTACCTGCGGGTGTTCATGATGCGGTTGCGACAGAAGATCGAGGACTGCGCCGAGACGCCCAGGCACCTCGTGACGGAACCCGGCATCGGCTATCGGCTGGTGACGGATCCGAACTGACCGCGGCAGGATCGCGGCGGAATGCCGCGCGGCCGTGTCGTTCACGGCGAGCCGGCGGAATGGCCGCCTGACGACGGGGTGGCGGGGTCAGGCGACCCCGCCCTGCTATGAGGCCGTTCGAGTCGAGCATTAAAATACACTCCCGCGGCGCGTGCGACCCGGCATCACGCGTCGAGTTGGCACGCGGGAGCGTGCCGTTCGGCGACTGATTTTTCGACGGG
>DASZYH010000020.1:0-7356 GCA_035545515.1 Opitutaceae bacterium | reverse complement strand
GCGTCGCGCCCCTCGCGGGCGCGCGGATTGAAACCAGGTCTCGCTGACGAGTGGTGGTGCCGCGGTCAACGTCGCGCCCCTCGCGGGCGCGCGGATTGAAACTTGCCCAAAACCGTAATGGTATTTGTCAGCAGGTGTCGCGCCCTTCGCGGGCGCGCGGATTGAAACTTCACGAAGCCGGCCAACGCGTCGACCGTGCCGGGTCGCGCCCCTCGCGGGCGCGCGGATTGAAACTTGATCGCGCAATTCCTGGCGCCGTTCGGCCCGGTCGCGCCCCTCGCGGGCGCGCGGATTGAAACAGCACGGATAGCGTGATTGTGCTCTCGGCGCTGGGTCGCGCCCCTCGCGGGCGCGCGGATTGAAACGTGTATCGGCCGCGCCACTTCGCGCCAGGATCGAGTCGCGCCCCTCGCGGGCGCGCGGATTGAAACGTGGACACTATGCGTGACATGGTTCGCCTCCAGATCGCGCCCACCTTGCATCGATTCCCTGACGCGCATTCCAGTATCGGCGACCAGGTGTAGCACAGAACCGTGGCGACCGAGTCCAGGCAGTTACCCACCAAGGCATAGGGCGGAACGAGAGTCAGACACATCGATGATTCGGATTCTCGGCGGGGCCAGGCGACCCCGCCCGACAGCAGTAATTTGCGGTGGACGATGCCCGGAAAACGCGACGGGACGTCGCGTTGCTCGGGACAATTCGATCGAGTCAGCCCGATGAGGACATCGGTCTCCACCTGGCGAGGCGATGTAGGCGCGGTGAAAGGTTCACCGCGCCTACAACAGGGAATTGCTCTTCGCTCTGGACTCTCCGCTCTGAGCTTCGGTTGCGGCGGAGCTGCTGCTGACGCTCCACTCGCTGGCGCTCCACCTTCGCCAAGGCTATGGCGGACACAGTCGTGGCCACGAATGCGGCGGTGAGCGCCGAGCGCGGAATTCCACTCGCTCACGCTCCACCTTCGCCAAGGCTTCGGCGGACAGGTCGCGGCCACGGGAATCGGGGACCAACTACAAATTACCAAGTACTCACTACTCCGCCGGGCGACCCCGCCCTGCAATTACTCGATCGCGGCGGCGACCATCCGGGCAAGAGCCCGGTCGTGATCCCTTCGAAACATTTTCACAAATTCTGCGCGTGAGCCGGATGGGGCGATCAGGTAGGCTGCGGGATCGTGCGAAAATCGTTCCGTCTCCTTTCGCTTGTCCTTGCGGCGCTCGCCCTGTCGTCGACCGCCATCATGGTCGTCGGCGACACGAGGCACTCCTTTGCTCCATCGTCATTCCATGCCCAGGTTGGCGCATTCGCGCTGATGTTTGTCGGTGTGTCGTATATCCTGGCGCAGGTCACCCGCCGCGTTTCCATCGGAGAACGGCTGCGGGCGATGTTGCTGGGAGGAGCGTTTGTGCTGTGGGGCGCGGAACAGTTTCTCCAACCCGGCAAACTGGTGACGATTCTGGATATCGCGGTCATCGGCATCTTCGTGGTGGATCTCTTTCTCATCATTTTGGCGATGCATCGTGACTGACGCGCAAGGGGCATCACGGTGCCGTTGGGCGCCACGACCGTGCCGTACAGCGTGGCACCACCGTTCAGTGTGACGCCACCCGTCGCGAGCTGGAGCGTCAGGAGGCTGGCATCACCGCTCGATCCCGCCGATCCGGTCGCACCTGACGGCGCGCGATATTGGCGCCGGCATTGGGGCAGCCTCCGACGTCAGCAGGCGCGGCCGATTCGAATCATTGCCGGCGCGTTGACGGCGCCGGCCCGCGGTTTGGCGATCGTGCTCATGTGACCGGGAGCGGGCCCTCAGGTCGCTGGCTCAAGGTGCTTTCGGTGCGACAGATAGACACTCCGATTCCTTCGAATTGCTGACGGTGGCAGCAGGGCTCGTTGATGCCGTTTTGAAACGTTGCCGCGCAATGTTGATTAGGTCACTGCGCGCGCGAGGGCTACAGTGGCGCCATGCACTTCCGCCATCTCATCGCCAGAGGGCAGCGCCCGGACGACCCGGCGGATGCCGGACGTCCGCTCGCGAACGTGCAGCCGGCGAAAGCTGCCAACACCGTTGACCGAGATTCCCTCCGTCGCGGAGAACCTCGAGGCCATGTGCTCACGCTGGAGCCTGCGCTGGACGGCCCCCGGCATGGCCGCGCAGCCGGGAAACGGATATGACGAATCGTATCGGCGCCAGCCCCATGCCAACAAGCGACCGCCTTGACCCCTCCGACGCCCTCGCGCGGCGGATCTCGATCGGTGAACAGATTGCCGAGCGACCCGAACCGATTCTCAACTACACGTTCGTCGCGCTGGTTGGGATGCTGGGGGGCTTCATCCTGGGTAGTTTGATCTCTCACCCTGACCGCACTTCTCCGCATGGGGCAGCCTATCCGCCGGTGCCGCATCCACGCGCCCTGGAATCACAGCCCATTCCAACCCGGTGAAAACAATCATTACCGGTCGGACACGATTCGAGTTCGCATTTCCCGAACGCGACACGCTCGTGGAAGTGCAGAGTGAAGAAGGGCACGCCGTCATTCGGGCGACGCGGGACACCTTCACCGATGAACAGAAACGGCGGTTCGTGCGAATGCTTGCCGCCGAAGGGTTCATCCCACCGTGGTACGATTGGGCATCGACGAAATTCGGCCCCTCTCCGATCGAGTGGCAGATCGACCCTTCGTGGCTGGAAATTACGGAGGCCGTCCGGGCACCCGCGCGCCGATTCATGCTCTGGCTGCTGGTCTCGGCGGGCGTGCTGTGGGTGGGGCTGATGGCCGCGCTGGTCGCGGGGCGCGCGAATTGAAGCACCAACCCAAATTCGCCGTGAAAGCTTCGGAAGAACAGCAGGGTGAAAAACGCGGGGGCGCATCCGCGAACTCGCCCAGAGGCAGGGTCACAAAACGACACGGCGAACGGATCGATTCTGGCAACACCTGCCCGTGAACTACGCCAAAAAATCCCTCCTGGCAGGCATCGTGCTCGCCACCATTGCGGTCGCACACGGGCAGACTCCGCCATCCGACACACCGACCGCGGTTGCTGCCTCGGCGCCGCAAGACGTGCAGTTCTACGGCTGGATCGAGCTCGGATCGACCCTCAACGCCACGCGACCGAAGGATGGGCAGAATTTCGGCCGACTTTTCGACGATCGCGCCGATGAAATCCTGCTCAACCAGTTGGTCTATACGGCGGAGAAGACGCTCGCCCCAAAAGCCGGCGAGGCCGACTGGGGCTTCAAACTCCAGGGCCTGCTCGGGAGTGATGCCCGCTACACCAAATCCCCCGGCCTGCTCGATGATCACTCGCTCGTGGACCACACGGTCCAGCCCGACATCGTCGAAGCGTACGTCAACTTCCATGTGCCCGGCCCGGGCGCCGGCGGCATCGACATCAAAGTCGGCAAATTTGTCACGCTGGAAGGCTACGAGACCATTGATCCGCGTTCGATGCCGTTTTACTCGCACACCTACCTCTTCAACTTCGGCATTCCGTTCACGCACACCGGTGCGCTGGCCACCTTCCACGCGACAAAGAAATACGACCTCATGTTCGGCGTGACGCGGGGCGTGAACACGAGCCTGAAGGACAACAACCATAGCGCCGCCTTCCATGGCGGGCTGGCATTCAACCTCGGCAAGTTCACGGGTTCCTTCAGCACCCACTTCGGCCCGGAAACTCCGCACAACAACCACGATTATCGCTGGCTCCATGATCTCACGTTCACGTATGCCCTGTCCGACAAGGAGTCGCTGATCACCGACCTCAATTACGTCCAGGACGATGCCGCGAAGGCCAAAGGCTATGGCGTCGTGGAATACTACATCCAGAAAATCACCGACGCGCTGAGCTGGGGCATTCGCGGCGAAATCTGGAAGGACGCCGACGGATTCTACGTCGCCCAGTTCGCCAACAGCTCCGACTATATCCGGTTGCTGCGCGGGGACCAGTTCATCGCCGACGCCCGGACGGTGGGCGGTGGCGCGACGACTTATAGCGCGGTCACGCTTGGTCTTCACTACAACGTTCCCGTGGCAAAACCCTTCTCCGGGCTCATGATCCGCCCGGAGGTTCGGTACGACCGATCGAGCCGGACCAACGCCTTTGTCGACTCGAGCCAGAGGGACCAGTGGACATTCGGCATCGATGCCGTGCTGACGTTCTGATGCACCGCCCGCAGACCCACCTCAATCCGGCCGGCCGGGTTCCCTCGGTCGCGCCCACCCACGCGAGAGCAGCGCGCAGATGAAATCACCGGCTCGCAATTGCGATCGACCATGACGCTCGAACCGCCCCGGTTGCTCGAGGCGTTTCGGTTCGAAGCCGAACGCGTGCTCGTGCCGCTTGACCTCGCCAGGTGTTCGATGGGCGCCCTCGCGCTCGCGAATCAATTTGCCAGGCGATTCGATGCCCGGGTCACACTCTTGTACGTTGTGCCGCACCCCGGGCGGGAAAGGGATTCCCAGCCGGATGGGTTGGAATTTCGGCAAGCCGAGGCGTGCCTGCGCCGACTCGGCGACCGGCACCTCCGGTCGACGGTGACCTTCTCCGCGCGAGTCCGGGCGGGTTTACCCGCGGCGGAAATCCTCGCCGAAATAACCGATGGCCGGGCAGATTTGCTGGTCCTCCCCCTTCACCATCGGACCCTCCTGCGGCGATTGCTGCGACGGCGTCCCTATGGCCAAACCAGCCGTGACGTCATCGCCGGCGCCCGGTGCCAGACGTTCATTTGCGAGCTCATGGGCGAGGTCAACTGGTTCAAACGTTGGCGCAACGGACACGGCTCGCTGCGCGCGGTCGAGGGCGAAAATTGATGGACGGCTCCCTGGAAACACCTCCTCCCCAGGCCGAGCCAAGGGCGGCGAAACCATCCGTTGTCTCGGGCGAGCCGTCATTCCCTCCCGGATACCTCCTCGACGGCAGGTTTCGGATTCAGGAGACAATCGGCCGCAGCGGGATGGCGACGATCTATCGGTCGATTGACGCGGCAGGTCATGAAGTGGCGATCAAAGTGCCATTGCGACACATCGAGAGCGACCCGGTTGGCTTCGCGCGCTTCAGGCGCGAAGAGGAAGTTGGGCTGCGGCTGAATCATCCCAACATCATCCGGGTGACGGAGGTACCGGCGAAAAGCCGTCCCTACATGGTAATGGAGTATCTGCGCGGCGAAACGCTCGACGTGGTGGCAAGGAGGTCCCGCCCGATGCCGGAACCTGACGCGCTTCGGATCGCGGCACGAGTGTGCGACGCGCTGCAGTACCTGCATGACCAGGACATAGTTCATTGCGATCTGAAGCCGTCGAATATCATGCTGTGCGCCGACGGGTCGCTGCGCCTGTTCGATTTGGGTTTGTCTTCCGCCCCGCTCCGTCGACGCAGCGTGCTCGCGCGCTTTGGCCAGGTTTTCGGCACCCCGGAGTACATGGCGCCGGAGCAGGTCGAAAATGGCGCGATCGATGGCCGAACGGACCTGTACAGCCTGGGCGCCATCCTTTACGAGCTGCTGACGGGCGAAGTCCCATTTCGCCGTGATGATCCGTGGCAATCGGCTTTCGCGCGTACGAGCGGCGACCCCATTGCGCCGCGCATCCTGAACCCGGCGGTTTCGGTGGCGGCCGAGGAGATCGTGCTCCATGCGATGTGCCGCGAGCCTGGCGAACGATACGTCACGGCCGCCGCTTTCAGGCGTGAATTGCTGATGCCCGGTGCGGTCGTGATGAGGGGCTATGGGGACCGGCTGCGCGCCCCGCGATGGAAACTCAGCCTGCAAGGAACACCCCTCGTAGCCGGGACGCTGCTGGGAATTGGCGGCCTCGGCCTGATGGTGGCGGGGTTTCTCGTTCTCTGGCTGTTGTCGGGCAAGAAGTGATTTACCCCGGTGGTGCACCGGGGTCGCGGTCGCGGCTCGGAACCGATCTTCAACCAGAGGCGCCGATATTTCCGCGCGGACGACGTCCCGACGGGCTCACCACTGGACTCTTGGCAGCCGCCACCGAAGATCGCGCGAGTGTTCGCCGCCGCCATCGACGACCCTTGTCAGGAGTCCCATCGGGATGCTTCGGATCGATCCAGACTGCGGGCGGACGATGCCCGGAAAAACACGACGGGACTCAGCGCGTTGCTCGGGACAATTCGATCGAGTCAGCCCGATGAGGACATCGGGCTCCACCTGACGAGGCGAGGGAATTGCTCTTCGCTCTGGACTCTCCGCTCTGAGCTTCGGTTGCGGCGGAGCTGCTCCAGGATCACATGCGTCCATCGGTGAATCACGCTCGACTGAGTTTCCGATGGGTTGCGGTGGTGAGGGCAACGGCCGCGTCGGATTTGGCCGGGTGGTCGCGGCTCGCCAGGGGGGACGGAAAGCGCCAATAGGAGGGCCGCAGTTTCCCTGAACCCCATACCCACGATGCGGAAAATTGGCGTTGGCGATGTCTTGTTCGCGATCTCATTGGCCGGCCTGGCCGTGCTCGCTTTTGTCTACGGCAACTTCGCGCCAATCGTGGCGCCGCTCCCCGGCCCGAAGGTTCTGACTTATGGCTTGGCCGTGGTTGTCTTCGCGGCGGGCGTCGGCCTGTTCTTCGCCCGGACCGTGGCCGGGAGCGCGATCGTGATCGCGATTTGCGCCGTGGGCTGGGCCGTGGCGCGCTCCGCGCCCATTTTTCACCAGCCGCTCAACATCGGCTCCTGGTACGGCACGAGCGAAGCGGTGTCAGTGCTCGTAGGCGTCTGGACGCTCTACTCGCTGCATCGCCGGCCGGGGGCGTCCGCGGGAACAGCGCTCACCGGTGATCGCACGCTGCGGGTCGGGCGGATTCTCTTCGGTGTCGCGTGCCTGGTGTACGGCATCGCGCATTTCGTGTACGCGGCGTACACCTTGCCGTTCGTGCCGACGTGGCTGCCCGCACGGATGCCGCTGGTTTATCTGACGGGGGCGTTTCACGCCGCCGCGGGTGTCGGGTTAATCCTCGGAATCCTGCCGCGACTCGCGGCGAGGTTGGAGGCGATCATGATCTTCCTGTTCGGCGCCTTGGTGTGGGTCCCGAGCCTGCTCGCCCATCCTGCTCCAAAATGGGCGGGGTCGGCGCAAAACCAGTGGTCGGAGACGTTGCTGACGTTCGTGCTCGGTGCGGTTGCGTGGATCGTCGCCGATGCGGTGCGGCGTGGATCGGGCGGGAGGGCGAGGAAATAGGTGGCGGCAGAGATGGCGACGCGGGCGGCGGGGTCAGGCGACCCCGCCCTGCTATGAGGCCGTTCGAGTCGAGCATTAAAATACACTCCCGCGGCGCGTGCGACCCGGCATCACGCGTCGAGTTGGCACGCGGGAGCGTGCCGTTCGGCGACTGATTTTTCGACGGG